>NZ_CP029487.1:3717858-4027679 GCF_002441855.2 Eubacterium maltosivorans
GATATGGAAAGCCCCTTTGTGTGCAGCGGCGTAAGAATCGGCCTGACCTCTACTGCTCAGCGTGGGCTGGAGGAGGACGCCATCAGGGAAATCGCTGAGATCATGGACAAGGTCGCGAAGGACCCTGAAAATATGACGAATCTGGACGCCTGTAAGGCACAGGCCCGGGCGTTAATTTCCAGATACCCGCTGTACCCGGCCGGCTATTTTGAAGATTAATCAGTAGAGATGAGCTGTCAGCCGCTGTATAAAGAATTACAGCGGCTTTGCCAGTAAACGAGAGGGGAAATTATGTTAGAGAGTATTGTAACAAGTGTCAACGATGTGGTCTGGAGTATCCCGCTGATTATTCTGATTCTGGGCACCGGCGTCTATTTTTCGGTGCGGATGAAATTTCCGCAGCTGCGGCTCATCAAGGAGATGTTCCGGCTGCTGAACGATAACAAAGGCAAGGGTACAGATGAAGGGGTATCTGGTCTGCGTGCATTTATCATGACCGCCGCAGGGCGTGTGGGCGTCGGCAATATCGCCGGTATGGCCACGGCCATCGCTCTGGGGGGCCCGGGGGCAATCTTCTGGCTCTGGGTGGTAGCGCTGTTCGGAACAGCCATCGCCCTCATCGAGTCCACTCTGGCCCAGGCATATAAGATCACTGTCAACGGCGAGTTCAGAGGAGGTCCGGCCTACTATATCGAGCGGGGAATTGGTAAAAAATGGTATGCTAAGGCCTTTGCCCTGGTCACAATTCTGGCGCCCGGTATCCTGATGCCCGGGGTCCAGTCCTATAATATTACCTCAAGCCTGAACCAGGCCTTTGGCTGGAACACCCTCATCATTGCCATCGTGCTGGCCGCGGTGGTCGGAATCTGCATTTTCGGCGGCGTAAAGCGTATCTCAGCCGTGGCGGAAAAGGTTTCCCCCTTTATGGCCTGCGCCTATCTTCTGGTTTCCTTTATCATCATCGGAACCAACATCAGCAAGGTGCCCGGCGTGTTTATGATGATCATCCAGTCTGCTTTCAGTGTCCAGCCGGTTTTTGGCGCGCTGGCCGGCGCGGCTCTTTCCAAGGGCGTGATGCGCGGCGTGTTCGCCAATGAGGCAGGACAAGGAACCTCAGCCATCATGGCCGGCTCTGCCGATGTATCGCACCCGGTAAAGCAGGGGCTGGCCTCGTGCCTGAGCGTTTACGCAGGGACCATCCTGGTCTGTACGACCTCTGCTTTTATGATTTTGCTGACCGGCTGCTACAACGTGGTCGGACCAGCCGGCGGCTTCCTGTTCGAGGGCATGCCCGGAAAGGAATATGGCGTCGCCTATGTACATGGAGCCATCGACACCATCTTTCCCGGCTTCGGAGCGCCCTTTATCGCGGTTTCCATCCTGCTTTTCGCCTTTATTGCCCTCCTGGCTTATTACTACTATGCCGAGAGCAATCTGGTTTACGTTTTTCATGAGACAAAGGCGTGGATGAAGAGCAACAAGCCCTTCCTGTACGTGTTCCGCGGAATCTTTATTCTGGCCGCGTTCCAGGGCTGCCTGCAGGCTGTGTCTGTGGTGTGGACCATGGGCGACATTGGTTGTGGGCTGATGACCTGGCTTAACGTGATCGCAGTGCTGATTTTGAGCAACCAGGGTCTGGCAATCTTCAAGGATTACGAGCGCCAGAAAAAACTGGGGCTGGAACCCGTCTTTGATCCAGACCTTCTGGGAATCCAGAATGCTGGCAGCGTCTGGCGGGACCGTCTGGATGAGTATAAAGTCGCTCAAAAGGCCGAAGCGGAGGAAAAGGGACTTGCCGCATAAAAAAACAACCCGTATCGGGACGGTACGGGTTGTTTTTGCAGTTTGGCTAAAAGAAGAAAAGATAAATATTATTTTTATAAATAATCTTGTTGACAATACTTCGCTTATACGATATACTTGAAAAAATAGTAAAAAAATAATATTCTGCATTTTTGGTGAATAAAAAACCATTCATAAAACAAAAAACAGAAAAATCAGAAAATTTAATAGACATGCTGTCGAATGGGGAATTGCTGTCACCCACTGGAACAGAAGGCTTAAGTGCTTTCTGTTTTTTTTATTATCAAAATTTTAAGGAGAAAAATAATGAAGAAGACAAGTGAATCTGTTAACAAAGCTTTAAGAAGTAAAGATATACTCTTTATAGAGGCTGTCTACGATGATTACGGCAATAACAGCCGCGTTCATTACCTGGAGGATGGGAGAATGGTCAGCCGTCTGGCTGACGGTGTTGGTCCCCGGGATTACATCAGGAGAATGATGCGGTCGCGCTGTCTTAGCGAGGCCATATACCGCCAGTATATGGCAGCGTGGCTGGGCATGGAAAAAGATTATCCCTATCTGGCGGGGGCAGGAGCGTTGATGGTGTCGGTAAAAACACGCGTGAGCGTCAAGTTTATAAACAACCGACGAAATTATGACGACGCCTACAGTTTTTATAATTTCCATTTTTTTGATGAAGACATGGACTTGCAGACCGATAATGGCAGCATCTACCTTGCGGGTGGTTTTGTAATCGGAACATACCAGAGCGGCAGGCAGAACGAGCTGGGGTACGAACGGGCCAAAAGGGTACTTGCAGGAGTGCGGAAAATATGGGAGAGTTAGGTGGATATGGTAAAGCAACAGAATCAAAACCGCTGAGAGAGGCTGCGATTCAAGAACCCTCCAACCCGTATCACCGCAATACCCCTTGAATTGTGCAGACTTTTATTGCGAATCTTGATCACGTCTGATATAATGTATAAATGAAATTTATAAAAGTCAGGTGGGCTGGGTAATGGCCTGCGGGTGTTATATGGGAATGCCCGGCAGGCTTGGAAAACAGTTGCAGAGGCAGTACATTTTTTAGAGGGGATCAAATAATTATGGCACAGTCAGATGATTTTTTTAAAACATTTACGGTTGACCCTGCTCTTTTTTACAGCGCGATCATCAGGAGTACGGACGATTACGTCTATATTGTGGACATGAATACCGATATGGCTCTGGTTTCTCCAAACATGGAAAGGGATTTTGAACTGCCTGGCCGCCAGTTTAAGGGGCTGGTGCCCATGTGGGGAGAGCTGGTCCATGAAAAGGACCGTCCCCGTTACAACGAAAGCATTGATGAAATGCTGCGGGGTGATACGGATATTCATCATGTGGAATACCAGGTGCGCAACCGTAAGGGAGAGTATATATGGGTGCTCTGCCGGGGTGTTTTGCAAAAGGATAACCAAAACCAGCCAGCCATGTTTGCTGGGGTGGTGACTGATCTTGGAAAAATGGGCAAGATTGACTACACCACCGGCCTTTTTACCTACAGAGAATGTGAGAAGGAGATCAGCGAGCTGCTGGATAAGGAAACTGAAAAGCCCGGCGGCCTGATGCTGCTGGGACTGGATGATTTTGTGCGGATTAACGACCTTAACAGCCATCTTTTCGGCGACGGGGTGCTGCGCCAGTTTGCCCAGACAGTTCAGCAGCTGCTGCCAGCGGAAGCCAGTATGTACCGGTTTGACGGGGATGAGTTTGCTGTAGTGTGCCCCGGCGCGGGCGAGGATGAGCTGGCTGCTATTTATAAACGGCTGCACGTCTACAGCAACAGGGTACACAACCTGGACGGCCAGGAATATTTCTGCACAGTGTCTGCAGGTATCACCCTGCTGGGGCGGGACAGTCGGAACTATCCGGATCTGATTAAATGTGCGTCCAGCGCCCTTGAGGCCTCCAAGGCCAAGGGGAAAAATACTATGACAGCCTATACGCCAGCACTGATGCGTTCAAAGCTGCGGGCATTGGAGCTGACCAGCCGGCTGCAGCTGAGCGTGGTCAACGGCATGGAGGGGTTCCGGCTGGTTTATCAGCCCTTTGCCCACTCGAAGGATCTGGGCCTGGCTGGCGCCGAGGCCCTGCTGCGGTGGTCCGGTGAGCCCTTTGGCGAGGTGGCGCCGGCTGAGTTTATCCCGCTTTTGGAATCCAGCGGCCTCATTGTGCCTGTTGGCAAGCGGTGGTCCGGTGAGCCCTTTGGCGAGGTGGCGCCGGCTGAGTTTATCCCGCTTTTGGAATCCAGCGGCCTCATTGTGCCTGTTGGCAAGTGGGTGCTGGAGCAGGCAGTCAAAACCTGCAAAAAGTGGTCCGTCAGGGAATCGGATTTTATCATGAATGTCAATATCTCCTATCTCCAGATGCTGGATGAATCCTTTGCCGGGCATGTGGAAAAGACACTGGAGGAACACGGATTGGATTCCCGGCATATTGTGCTTGAACTCACAGAGAGCTGTTTTGTAACGGACATGGGCGGCCTCAAGGAAATTTTTAAGCATCTGCGTGGTATGCGCATCCAGATTGCCATGGATGATTTTGGCACAGGCTATTCCTCGCTGGGGATGCTGTCTCAGTCACCGGCAGATATTGTCAAGATCGACCGGCTGTTTATCGAGGCAATCGACAGAGATGAGAATATGTTTAATCGTTCCTTTATCGCATCGGTCATCAAGCTGTGCCATAGTGTGGGCATTACCGTATGTGTGGAGGGCGTCGAGGAGCAGGACGAGCTGAGAGCAGTCTGTGATCTGGACGCAGACAGTATTCAGGGCTATTATATTTCAAGACCCATCTCACCCGAGGCCTTTGAAGAAAAATACTGGGGCTCTGTCTAGCGGTCGGCCCGGCCCGTATCGTGACGATACGGGCCGAATTAAAAAACCCCTGCAAAATCAAAGCGGCTTATGCTAAAATAGAGTAAGAAACTGCAAAAGGGGAAAAATCTGTGGCGAATTATAAAACAGGCTTAGAGACAAAGGAAAAAATATATGCGACCGCCAGAAAGCTTTTTTATGAAAATGGCTTTGTGAAGACCACACTGGCGGAGATCGCCAGGGAATCCGGTGCTAACAAGGCCATGGTTTCCTACTATTTTGGCAACAAAAACAATCTGGCCCTTGAGGTCTATAATGAGTACATGGTGGCTATGAAGGTAAAAACTCAGAATATCATTGCCAGCCAGTTTCCGGACAGCGATCTGCTTTTGCGCACAGCCATCGAATACCGTCTCCAGAACAGGAACTGTAACCGCAATAAAGGACTTAACCGTTTTTACCATGAGCTGTGCGATTCCAACATTTTTATGAAAACAGAAAGCGCATCTGTGGGCTTTATTGAAAACATCAACAAAACTCACAAGCTGGGCTTGAGCAGGGTGGATGTCAAGGCCCTGGCCCTGGCAAACCTGTCAGTTGTGCACGGTCTGCATGTGGCCAGAAACGAGGGCTTTCTGGACTGCTCATCTGAGTATCTGGCGGAAACAGAAATCCGTCTGCTGCTCCAGAGCCTGAAGATCGACAATGAACTGATTGAGAACTATATCGAGCGGTCGCGGGAGATCGTGGACAAGATTGAAATTTCAGTCGGGAAAAATTTTAAAGTCCTGTAAACAAAAAAGCAGAGCGGCTGAAACCGTCTCTGCTTTTTTTATCAGCACATCATCATAAGCATGTGGAAGAGCATGTCTTCGTACTGCTGCATTTTCTGGCCGACCACATCGTCCAGATCGGCTCTGGGAGCGGGGTGGTCCTGTTTAAAGGTGTCATAGGGTGTGTAGTATTTGCTTTTGAACTCAGGTATGTCTGCCAGCACATGGTCGATGGTAGATTCTTTTGGCTTATCCCAGACCTGCTGCCCGGCGTTTTCGTAGGTGCCGTTATCGCGGACGTATTCCAGTACGGCTTTGTAGTTTTCCGGATTGATGGTATTCAGGGAGTAGGGACTTTTGTCAAAATTGAAGAAGTAGTTGCCGCCTGGCGCCAGAATGTCAATGAGCTCTTTGGCTTTGTCGATGCACTGCTCCTTGGTGGCTGTCTTAAGGTAAGTAATGGGGTAGAAGCCCGAGATAATATGTTTCTTGCCAAGCTTTTCCTTAACGAGCTTGGGATCGCCGTATTCAAAATAGAAGCGGGTGCCCTGGGGAAGCTCATAGAGGTAATCCAAGTAGCGCATCCAGTTGTCCTCGCAGAAGATGAGGCAGGTCTGTCCCTTTTCGGCCAGGCCGTGGACCAGCTTGTAGAAGGTGGGCCAGTAATATTTTTCAAAATCCTTGGTACGCAGGTAGGTAGCCATGTGCAGGGCGATGAAGTTGGCGCCAAGCGGAGACGGCTTGACGGGCGTGCCTTTTTTGATGGACAGGGGCAGAATGGCGTCGCAGGCTGCCAGGATTTTTTCGGGACAGCGTTTGATGTCCATGGTAATGCCTTTAAAGCCTCTGAGAATGTCGGACAGAAGGTCGAAGGGGGTGGTGCCGCCGCTGCCGGAGCCGGCAGGCGGTGCAAAAAAGCCGTATTTGTCAATGAGCTGTGCGTCGAGCCCTGCGTAAAAATCGGCGTATTCAAAATAGGCCTTTGTGGCTTTGGCAAGGGCCAGAGAGCGGCTGACCGGGTCAGTATCCAGCACAGGATAGATGCGCGGGAAGATTTTTTCCATCAGACAGTCGTAGGGGTTGGCGATAAAATCGTCATAATCTTCAGGCTGCATGGCAGAGACTTCGGGATGCTGGATAATGCCCTTGGAGCCCATCATAAAGGATCTGGAGCCCAGCAGGTGGTGGTGGGCCGGGTAGGTAGCAAAGCTGGAGGGGTAAGCGTCGCTGGCGGTCAGCTCAAAGGATTTTTCATAGATGCCGAGCATGTCCTCCCGGGTCCATTGGGTGCGGCCCAGATCCTTGCCAGCGTACTCGATCCGCAGCTCGAGGGGCAGGGCAGCGCTGATGGGAATCCTTTTGGGGATGGTGCCTGTGTATAAATCCGTAAACAGCTGGGTTCGTTCTTCCTGTAGTTTTTTCATTGCTTCACTCATGTTTATTTCTCCTTTTCTTAAATCAACAGGCCGATGATAAACTTGTACAGGCCTTCCTCGTAGGCCTGCATGATATCGGCGTGGTAGTTTTCGTTGGCGACTTCGGGATGTTCCTTGACGTAGTCCTCCCAGGTGGTGTAGTAAGCTTGTGATTCCATAATTTCCTCCTGATTTTTAGTAGGCGCCATGCTCACGGACGTATTCCTGCACGGCGATGAGGTTGTCAATGTTGGCGCTGCTCATGGACAGGATATCCTTGTCCAGGTCAAAGATAAAACCACCGCCAGGCGCGCAGATGTCCAGCAGCTCCTTGGCCTTATCAATACATTTTTCTTTGCTTTCGGTCTTTAAAAGGCCGATGGGGTAGAGGCCGGCGATGATGTGCCGGTCTCCGAGCTTTTCCTTAATTTGTTTGGGATCGCCGAATTCAAAGCGCATAACAATGCGACCGGGAAGCTCCCTCAGAAAGTCCAGATAGCGCATCCAGTCCTGCTCAACGAAGAGATCTACGCCCATGCCAGCATCGGTGAGGGCTTCGATTGTTTTCTTAAAGGTAGGCCAGTAGAATTTTTCAAACTGTTTCATATTCAGAAACGGCGCCATGTGCAGAGGCAGGAAGCAGCGGGCGTCAACGGTGCGCACTGGCCCCAGCCCCTGGTTGATCATAATGGGGGTAACGGCCTCGCAGGCTGCCAGGAGCTCTCTTGGGTGTCTTCGGATATCCTTGGAGGTACCACTGAAGGAGCGGATAAAATCTGCCATAAAATCATAGGGCGCTTCAGTAAAGCCGCCGGGAGGGGCAGTGGCAAAGCCGAATTCCTCATTGACCTGAGCGGCCTGGGCAATTCCCTGGGCGGCCTGGTCGTTGTGCATCTTATAGGCCTTGGCAAGGTTCAGCGCATTTTGCACTGGGGACTGGTTCAGGCCGTCGTACAGCCTGGGCAGAATGGTTTCCAGCATACATTTGTAAGGGTCCTCGATAAACTGAGGGTATTGTTCGGGTTCGAGACCGTGGATCTCGGGATGCTGCGCATAGCCCTCCGCGTTCATGACAATGGTCTTGCCGCCCAGCAGCTGATATTTGTAAGGATTGCGCAGGGTGTGGGGCCGTACTGGCGCCACATCGGCGGGAATCCGTTCGGCTGCGTAGCGCATCACGTCGATCATTTTTTCGGAGTGCCATTGCACCTCTTTGATATCCATGCCTGCATATTCGATGGCGGCCTCGGTGGTCAGTCCGCCCCGGATAGGGACGCGTTTGGGGATTTTTCCCCGGTACAGGTCTGCAAACAGCCCGGTACGCTCTTCCTGTAATTTCTTAATGGCTTCAGTCATATTTTCTCCTCACTTTCAAAAATTAAACGCGGTTGATTTATTAAAAAGTATAATCGCTTTTGAGGGGTTTGTCAACGGTTTTCAAAAAAATATTTTTTTATTTACGAAATAAAAGTTTTTAAAATGGCTAAAATTGGCAAAATTAAGTAAAATTATAAAAAATTTACTAAAGAAAAAGAAAATAAAAGTTGACAGATTTACGAAAACAATATATCATTAAAATAAATTTAAACGCGGTTATTATTAAACACGGATAATTAAAATCTATCCGGAAATTAAAAAGAAATGAATTGAGGAGACTTAAAATGAGTGAAAAAAATTATGGTGTCGGCGTACAAATAGCCGCCCTGTCTGTCGCCCTGCTGATGTACACCACCAGCATGACCACCCCGGCTCTGGCCGAGATTGCCAAAGCTTTTCCGACGGCCGCGCCGGAAACGGTCAAGCTGCTGTCCACCATACCGTCTTTAATGATGGTAATCTTTGCCCTGGTGGCCGGTAAACTGACTCAGGTGATGAGTATTAAGAAGATCATTACTATTTCCATGCTTCTGATTTTTGTGGGCGGGATTCCTTCTGCTTTTGTGGGCGATCTGAATTTTATGATTGCCATGCGTGTGGTCTTTGGCGCAGGCTATGGAATGGTATTTCCCATGGCCTCTGCGGTTATCACCGATCTATTTACGGGTACGCAGGCCAATAAGCTCATGGGCTTTAAGAGCGCTGTCGGCGCTGCCGCTGGAGTGGTGTTTCAGTCCCTCGGCGGGTTTTTGGCGGCTTACAACTGGCGTTTTTCCTTTTTCGGTTTTTTCCTGGTTATCCCCATCGCGGTTTTAATCTGGTTTAAGCTGCCGGATACGGGGGTTAAGAAAGCGGAGAAGGCGGCTGATGGTTCAACCGTCCGGGAAAAGAAGCTGACCACCATGACCTATATACTGGCACTGCTCTGTGCACTGCTGAATATTATGCAGTTCAGCTTTATGACCAATGTGGCTATGGTCATGAGCGCGGACAAACTCGGTGACGCCGGGCAGGCCTCCTTTGTGCTCAGCACCTTTACAGCAGGCTCCTTTGTCATCGGAATGCTTTATGGTTCCATGTCCAAATTCCTGAAGCAGTATGCCGCATCCTTTGGCGCACTGTGTGTGGGCATCGCCTTTGTGATCCTGATCATGGCGCCCAGCTACCCGGTAATGCTGGTGGCCGCGGTGATCTTCGGCATTGGCTTCGGAACCTTTAACCCAGCTGTTACCATGGCGGTTGCCGGATCGGCAGCCAGTCCCAAATACGCGGCCCTGGCCATTTCGGTTTATACCTGCGGCACAGGTATCGGCCAGTTCCTGTCACCCTATATCCTGAAGTTTATCCGCGGGATTTTCGGAATGACCTCGGCCCGGGCCGACTGGCAGATTGCGGCCGTCTGTCTGATTGCCGGCAGTATTATCTCAGCCATTGTTATTTTTGCCGCCAGCAAGAAGAAATCGGACGCACCGCAGCTTCAATAGAAGTGATTTATACGGCTCATATGCATAGAGGAGGGCATGATGAATATTTCCTTTGCGATCATTATCGTTTATATGGCCCTGCTGATTGGAATTTCCCTGCTGTCCGGCAGATTGTCGTCGGCCAGGGGTGGTTCCAGCAGCTTTCTGCTGGCAGGCAACCGCCTGCCAACCCTTTTGGTGGCTGCCATGGTGGCCGGTACCGCCATCGGCGGCACCGGTACCATCGGTATCGCCGAGAGCGCTTATACCAATGGCCTTTCAGCCGTCTGGTACAATATTGCCTGGACCATTGGAATTCTGGCTTTTGCCTTTCTCATGTGTAAAAAGCTGCGCCGCACTGGCGTCAGCACCACCAGTCAGATATTCATCCGCCTGTTCAACCGCTTTGACGGTATTGTATCCAGCGTCATTCAGGTGGTGGTAGCTTTTGGCATCAACGCCCTCCAGGCCATCGCAGGCGGCGCGATTCTGACGGCGCTGCTGCCCCAGTACTTTAATATGACGAACGGGGTCATCATCTCGGCCCTGGTATTTACAGCCATTGCCCTGTTTGGGGGCTATATGGGTGCAACGCTGACCAATGTTATCAATGTGGCCATGATTTATCTGGGAGTGATCGCAGGCTTTATTGCGGCCCTGAACAATGGCGGCGGCTGGGAGCATATTACCCTGAGCCTGCCCCAGGGCGGCCAGTGGTTCAGCATGTTTGAGGGCGTCGGCCCGGTGATTATCGTGGGATGGGTTGTTTCGATGGTTATCCAGTCCCCGCCTAACCAGGGCCTGATCCAGGCCACAGCAGCAGGCAGAAGTGAAAAGGCCGCCAGGTATGGAACCATCATCGCAGCTGTCCTGATCGTCCCCATTGGTTTCCTGTGCGCCTTTATCGGGATCATGGCTGCGGCTACACTCCCGGAGCTGGAAAGCGCAAGCCTTGCTTTTCCCATGCTCATGTCTAACCTGAACCCCTGGGTCGCGGGATTTACCCTTGCCGGCCTCTGGGCTGCTGATGTTTCCACAGCTACCTCCTGCATGATGGGGCTGGCGACCGTGGCGACTAAAGACATTATTGTACGCCAGATCAGGCCAAATATGGGCGACCGCACACAGCTGCTGATGTCCAAGGCCATCATTGTGGTCTTTGGCGTGCTGGGGGCCTTTGCGGCGTTGAATATCCGCTCTATTTTGGGCTTTATGATGCAGCTTATCGTGGTCTACACGCCGTACTGCTTTATTCTCCTGTCGGCCATCTACTGTCCGAGGCTCTTGAGAAAGAGTACCTGCACAGCCACTGTGGTAGTGAACCTGTTCATTATGGTGTTGTGGCTGTTGTTTCCGGCAGTACACATTGTACCAGATATGATTTACCTGTGCCTGCCCGCCACCCTGGCCACCATGGGCCTGTGCACAGCAGTTGACAAGCGTACTGTGGATGTGGATAAGCTGTTTGCCCCCGAAAAATTGCCCGAAGCCAGTATGACTGTCCCTGTCCCGGCACCGGAGGAGATATAGAGAAGAAGCTATAAAACCCAACCCGTATCGTAGCGATACGGGTTGGGTGGTGCGGGGTTCTTTGCTATGCTCCAGGAGATATAAACTGGTTTTTTGAAAAATTCTAAGCCCCTTGAGAAAAGGCGATGGTGCTGTAGTAAAAGAAAAAAGAAACAGTGAGGTGCCCCCCATTTCCGGGGCAAGATTAACCATACCAGTGCCACAGGGGTGGCATCCCTGTTCGGCCGATAATCCATACCCGGAAGCAATGACGCCCCAGAGGCGTTTTTTTGATGCTTTCAAATCCCTGCCGCATTTGTCCGCGATTCTGAAAAAGATTAAATTAAGCTCAAAATTTTTCATTCAGGGGCTTTTTTAGCTTTTTGGAAGTTTATTTTACTTAAAAAAGCCTGTTTTTGGCATTGTCTGGCTGTTTTGCAAAAAGCAGGAATTTTTCGAATGCGGTATCATAGGGTCAAGCTTAAAAAACAAATGAACACCGGTGTTCCGAAAGGAACTTTACAATGCAGAACACAAACAAAAATCAAACCGCCGAAAGCTGCCTGATACAGAAGGTCTTTGAGAGTGAAGAGTTTGCGAGCGTGCGTACCCTTGTCCGCCCGGGAGGCGAATTGGAGCCTTCACCCACCGTCTATTTTGTGGCGAAGGACGTCTGTGAAGCCATGGACTACCAGAACCACCGCCAGGCCGTCAAGCGCCATGTGGAGCCCGAAGATGTGCTGATCCAGGAGGTTCTCGATAAATACGGACGTCGACGCAGAACCCTGGTCATTAACGAGAGCGGCCTTTTTGCCCTCATTCTGGCAAGCCGTCAGGATAAAGCCCGCCGTTTCCGCCACTATGTGACCAGCGTGATCCTGCCCGCCATCCTCCACTACGGTGCCTACATCGACCCCGGGCAGCTGGAGAACCTGAAAAAGGATCCCCGGTGTATCGAAATTCTGTGCGGGAACCTTGAGCGTATGTTCCGCCGCTGCGACGTCATGGAACATCAGCTGAAAACAGCCCAGGCCGATTACCAGAGAATCCTGCCCGACGCCCTGTTTGGCCAGACCATCCAGGTGGCCGGGGACTGTATCAGCGTGGGAGCCATGGCCAAGCTCGTTTTTAGGGAAAACAAAAAGAGCATGGGGCAGAACCGCCTGTACGCCTGGCTGAGGGAGCAGGGCTACCTGTGCCGCCGCGCCTGCTTCTGGAATCAGCCAACCCAGAAGGCTGTGAATCTGGGCGTGCTCGTCCTGCGGGAAAACAGTGTCCGAGACAAATACGGGCGCTGGCATCTTTACCAGAAGCCCATGGTGACCCCGAAGGGACAGCGCTATTTCGCGGAGCGGCTTTGTCCGGATGCCGGGGAGAGCGGACGATGAACTACCTGACCGAGCTTCTGGCTTTTTACAGGTGGATGGCGGAGCATCCGCTCACCCCGATCCTTCAGGCTTACTGGCATCTGCTCATGTACTATAACAACAAGGCTGCCATTCTGGCAGAGGACGGCCGCTGGTACTGGCCTGTAACCTTCCGGGCGGCCAACTCGGTGGTAGGACAGGCCCTTGGCCTCAAGGACCGTTTCAAAATCAATCACCAGCGCAGACACCTGGTTAAGCGCGGCCGCATCGACTATACCCCGCACGCTGGGCAGGAGGCAGGAGATTACCGCCTGATCCCCTTTGATCCGGGACTTGCCCAGATATGGGTGACTGCTGAAAAGAGTGGAGCCCGCACCATGGTGTGGACGCAGACCCGCACCGATGACGCACCAGAGACTGCACCATTCATAAATACTATAAATCATAAAGCGTCTTCTCTATATGGTTCTACTCAGGGCGGCGGAGACAACATCATGGGCTTCAATCTTCTGCCCCCGCTGACCGATGCGGAGAAGGCCGCTGTCCGGGCAGAATACCCTGATAACGACGTGGCCCGCTTTAACGCAGAGTGGGCTCTGAGAGAAAAGAAAGGAGGTTTGATATGAACCGTTTAGGCAGCGGCAGGGCAATCCTGCGGCGAAAACGCCCTTACACCGTCCGGGCGGACTGCGACTTGGAGCTGGAGCTCTGGGCAAGAGACGAGGAGGAGGCAGAGGATCAGTTTAATGAATACTGTGAGGCAGTCCAGTATCATCATCCCGAGCTGGTGCTTACTTTGCGCGGCGTCCGTGAGGATTGAGAAAGGAGTTGTGATTGGAGGACCAAAATTACGAGCTGATTAACACCTGGGCCGCAGAGGCTCAAAAGGGAGACAAACGGGCCGCGGAGCTGCTGCTCCAGAGCTTCCGGCCCCTTATTCTGAAAATGGCTGGCAGTTGTTTGGAAGAGGGGAGTTTTGAGGACGCTTATCAGGACGGAACAGCCGCGTTTTTGGAAGCAGTGCGGCGCTATGACCCGGAGATCAACCACCTTTTCCCAGGCTATATCCGGAGCTGTCTTGATTTTTATTTCAGAAAACGGCGTGAGGGCCGCTTTGACCGGTCGGTGAGCCCGGCGGTATCGTTGGATTCCCCGGCCGCGGAGGATGGAAGCTCTTTGGGGCAGCTGGTGCCTGACCCCATACAGCCTATCCAGGCCTACCATGAGGAGCGTGAAAGAAAAAAGCGTCTGGAAAAGCTAGCGTGGGCCTTGGGGCAATTGCCCCAAGGCCAGCGCAGGGCTATCATAGCCTATTACCTGGAAGGCCAGAGCCAGAAGGACATCGCGGTGGAATGCCAGCTCAGCACGTCAGCGGTTAAAATGCGGATACACCGGGGGCTGCGGCGGCTTAAGGCGATAATGGAGGACGAAAAAATATTTTGAAGCGTATGTGACCCGCGACTCTTTTTCCGGATATATAAGCGTACCCCAAAAGCGGGACAGAAAGTGAGGTTAGCAAATGGCAGTTGTAAAGTACACAAAAGCAGTGGCGCTGAAGGTGGTCTCCAATTATGGAGAGCAAAAGGGAAAGATCGTGAAGAAGACAAAAACCTATGGCGACGTCAAACCCGCCGCCACGGATGAGGCGCTCTACGCGACCTACAAGCATATCAAGGGATTACAGGAACCCATCGGGGAGGGCTGTATGCGGGTTACCACCGATGATCTGGTAGAAAACGCTTAAGCATTTAATTCAGGAAAGAGAGGAAGAAACAGATGTCAGCAGAAACAAGTAAGGATTTAGTATTGTATTTTGAACGCAGCGACGGCAAAAGCTACAGTGTGAGCGTTCCGGATTACCTGGAAGGCATCACCGACGAGCAGATCAAGACAGGCGCTCAGGGCATTTTGGACGAGGGCGTTTTTGAGCCCGAAGGCTTTGCCTTGGTCAAGGCCACAAACGCCGTCAAGATCGAAACCACAAAAACTGATGTCCCTCTGGAGACAGAATAGCAAAGGGAACCCCAGGTATTTTGACGGGCAGGCAGGAGACAGCCTGCCCGTTTTTGATTGAGATAAAAGGAGAGAGAATGAAATATAAAAAGACTGCCCTCTGGATTTTTTTGGCCGCCGGGAGCGCCGGCCTGGTATTTATCTTCGGCGTGATGCCGGGAGAAAGTGTTTTGCCGCCGCAGTCAGAAATCGCCCAGCCGGGCCCACAGCAGACTGCGCAAGAGCCTGAGTCTCCAGCGCAGGAGCACGGAAGCCCTGGCGCCGAATCTCTACCGGAGGTGCCAGCGCCGGAAATGGCCAGCGCCCATTTCGAGATGGCAGAATACCGATGCGATTGTGCCGGCCTCTGTGACGGCTGGCCGGCCCGGATGAACCCTGCGCTGCTCGACAGAATCGAAGTCCTGCGCCAGTACTGCGGGCGTCCTGTCATCATCACCTCCGGCGTACGGTGTGAGGGCCGAAACACGGAGGTAGGTGGTGTGGCATGGTCCTTTCACAAGCGGGGCGACGCCGCGGACCTGTACTGCCCAGGTGTGGCTGTGGGCGATCTGGCCCAGACTGCTAAAGAGCTGGGTATGAACGTCCTGCCCTATTACGCCAGCGGCTATATTCATGTAGAGGTGTAAAAAGGCAGCATAAAGGAAATTGTGATAAAGTATTCGACAAAGATCGAGGAGCAAAAAATGAAAAATAAGATTTTAATCCGAGGGCTTATGGCTGCCACAGCCGCCGCTGCGGTTCTGTTTTTATTCGCCGGCTGCCAGGCAGAAGCGCCAGCGCCCAGCGCAGGATCATTCACCCACAGTGATGTGTTGGATCAAATTTATCACGCAGAATTTGAAGGCCAGGAGGGCATGAGCCGTAGCTGGACTGAAGACGCCAAGGGAAATGAGCAGCTCATCCTCAGGGAATCCACTGATGACGAGGGACGCCTGGTGCGCCTGATGCTGGTCTATGATCGGAAGTCTCAGAACGACGCCTGCGACCTGGCGGTTCTTGAGCAGGTTACCTACGAGCAAAGAGGGGAGGAGCGCCACGCGGTGGACACATCCATCCTCGATATGTACGCTGTGGTCCGGGATACCGGGGAGGTCATCGCCTCGGGCAAAAAAGACTGGGGCGATATTGGGAGCGAAGCCTATCAGGCTGCGACAGGAGAGTAGGCGCCCGGCGAATAATGAATGATTTATAAAAAAGCAACCCGTATCGCTGCGATACGGGTTGCTTTTTTATTGCTGTTCGATGCCTGCGCAGCAGCGCAGGAACGTGTTGAATTCGTCGATGCTGTGGAAGGTATCGGTCATGAGCAGCGTGTACTCCGCGATCTCAAGGGAGCGCTTCTGAATAAAGCCGAGTTCGCGCTTTTCAATACGCTTGAGATCACAGGTCAGGGCCATATCAGAGGAGATGCGGGTAATCAGGCTGATAACCGCGTACTGCAGGGCATCCTGAAAGATGCTGTCGCAGACATCCTGACAGCTCAGAACCTTCAGCCGGTAGCTGACCTCGCGGTTTTCAGACCAGAGCTTTTCCATGGTACGGTTAAAGCTCTGGTACATGTCCGATATAAAATCCAGATCATAGGCCTGCATGGCCAGGCGCTTGTCCTCAGATACGGCCTTATAGCCCAGCCAGGACACATAGTTGATGATCATGCTGCCGGTCAGGCGGCCGATGTCAATGGCCTTTGGCCCATAGCCGGAAAATTCTGTGTCAATAATCTTGACTTTGTCTGGCCCTACCATGATGTTGGAGCTGTGGAGATCGTTGTGGATCAGACATTCGTCATTATTCAGGTATTTATAACCCAGAGACCGGACGCGTGCCTGAATTTTTTCATTGGACAGGATACGCTTCCGGGTGTCCTCGGCCTCGGGCTCCAGAGGCTTTTCGGCGCTGAGCAGGACATTGTTCACAAACAGGATATCATACAGCCGTTTGGATTCATCGTTGTAAAAAAAGTGCTTCACACCCTCAAGCTTGCGGCCGGTCATCAAAAGGTCGGAGGTGTGGAAGAACAGCAGGGCCAGAAAAATACCCATTTTTTTGCCAACATCGGGGTAGGTGACACCCGCGGTCAGCTCGAAGCGCAGCAGCTCAAGATCCATGAGGTCTTCCATGACAATGACACCTGCGGCCTCGTCAAAAAGGTAGATGTCCGGGGCGATATCCTCATAGAGGGTTCCCATAAAGGTGAGCACTGCGATCTCGGTGCGCAGGCGTTCCATGAGCACCGGATGGTCGCCGCCATCGGCCTCCTTAAAGGCGCGGATGTAGGGCAGCAGCTGCTTGACCACAACGGAGCAGTTGCTGTTCAGGTCCCTGACCGCAAAGATCAGGTTGACATAGCCTTCAATATTCTGGATCTCCTCATGGAGGTCGATAACGTTGAGAAGCGCGTTTTCAGAAAAGATTTTTTTCTGGATCAGATAATCCTTGATGGTGTCTCGGTTCAGAGGTTCCATGGTTATGCCTCCTTAAAGGCTTCGGCCGGGTGCTTTCCTGCCATTCCCCGCAGGTAGTCGGTCAGGTCGGTGATTTTTCTGTAAGCGCCGCGGTTTAAAAACAGCTCAATGGTCATGAGCAGCACCAGCTGCTCAGGGTAAATGCGGTCTGGTGTTTTCAGCCGCTCGAGATCGTAGCAGATGCCGCGGTCGCCGATGCGGGAGGCGGCGTTGAGTGCGGTGTACAGCAGCGTATCCTGAAAATGGGACAGCAGGTAGGCATCCACGTCCAGGCTGCGGAGACGGTAGCTGTCGCTCCGGTTTTTGCTGCACAATGCCCGGAATTCTTCCTCAAAGCACTGGTACATGGTGTTGATGGCATCCAGCAGGTAAGCCCTGAAAACAGCCTTCTCGCCCTCGGTATGGTCATGGTCGCCGTACCAGGAGAAGAAATTGAGACAGAAACTGGCAATGAGCCGTCCCCAGTCTTGAGCGATTGGCCCGAAGCCCGCGAACTCAGTATCGATGATCTTCATGCTTTGGTCGTTAATCATAATATTGGAGGCGTGCAGATCGGTGTGGATCAGGCACTCTTTGTCGGTCAGGAACTGGTGGCGCATCTGGCGTATCATGCCCTGAATCTTTTCGTTTTCGATGATGGCCTTGCGCAGGGGCCAGGTGGCCTCGGGCATGTACCGGTTGTCGGATACGATGGTGCAGTCGGCAAACAAAAAGAAATCGAGAGCAGTGTATTCCGGATTCTCAAAAAACTTTTCGAGCTCCTGTTTTTTGTAGCGGGTCAGGTGCAGGTCTGAGGAGTAGAAAAGGTTCCGGGCCATAAAGCGGCCGATCTTTTCCGGAAATTCGGGGTGCTCCTTCATACGGCAATGCTCATAGCGCAGCAGGCTGTGGTCGGTCAGGTCTTCCATGACGATGATGCCGCGGGGCTCGTCGAAAAGGTAGATTTTGGGGCAGATGCCCGGGTACACCGAATCCCAGAAAATCAGAACTGAGATTTCGGAGCGGAGCCGCCCGATATCCAGACTCCAGTCATGCATGTATTTGCTGTTTTTGCTGCCGGCGGCTTCGTCCATCTTGCTCCTGGGCTCGCCCACAATCTGCTTGAGCACCATGGATTTGCCGTTTTGGTCATAAATATGGTATATAAGGTTTACATATCCGTCAATGCTTTCCTTGATAGCGTGGAGATCCTCCACCACGAGCTCGGCATCCTGCGGATAAAGGTCTTTATCTTTCAGATAGGCGGCTACCTGATCCTCGGTCAGATAGTCGTCGGTCCAGTAGGGGATTGCTTCCTGGGACATATCATCACTTCCTTTTATAGAGGTAATCGAATCAAAGGGTACCGCCACGATACCCTTTGAAAGATGTTTTTCTGTTTTATTTTTTACTCCGGTGCTTGTCCATATAGCTGTGAATGGCTTCCTCAAGCGCCTCAATGCCCTCGCCGGTAATGGCGCTGACCTCATAGATTTTCTTCTTGTTCACACCGGCAAAGTCCATAAAGCGGTAGCTTCTTTTCATATCAGCGTCCTCACGGTCAATCTTGGTGATGACGCCGATGGCCGGAATGTTAAAAGTAAAAACAAAATTGGGCGGAATGGTATTCTGGGTGTCGACGCTGGAGATTACCACAATGACCAGCCCGGCGTCGCAGGACACATTGATGGCCTGCCTGCAAAAGAAGGGCATCTCAATAAATTCACCGGGTGTATCAATAAAATCCTCGGTATAGGTGACCTGCTGGGTTTTGGCGTAGTGGATTTCCTGCTGGGTAAGGCGCTGCATCAGGGTTGTTTTGCCGCAGCCGATCTTGCCGACCAGCGCCACACGGTTTCGGTTACTCGCCATTTTTTAAGAATAGGTGATTTTGGGAATATCGAAGCCCAAAACGGAATGCAGGGTGTTTAAAATTTCCTGTACGGCGGCTTTGACATCACTGACACGCCCTGTGATGACAAGGGAACCGCTGAAACGGTCAAGGAAGCCGATCTCTACCGGAGCAGCCTTGGTGCCAGCGTCGGCCGAGATAATGGCAGCCTCGCTGGGAGTAATGGTTAAAATGCCGATGGCGTCGCAGTTTTCGTCATCGAGCCCTAATTTAATATAGACATCGCTTTTTGGTTTGGCGATAATATGCGCTAAAGTGACCTGTTTGCCAGGAACGTATTCCTGTATCGATCGGGGTGTTTTTTTCTCTTCTGACATGGTCGATCTCTCCTTCTGTTGGGTATAAATAGTAATCTTATTATAGCATTAATCTGAATACCGTTACAGGTTGAAACGATATTTTACTTACAACGGGCAAAATAGTGCGGGTTTTATTGAACAGCCAGGAGGGCCTTTTGCGCCATATTCTTAAATTTTTACTTCCATTCTAAAGGAAATTCGGTTAAAATAAAATCTTATGGTAGATTCTTTGGAGGAAGCATATTATAATAATTCTTAGATAAATAAGGACTTGGGAGGTAATACATGACTTGGTTAGAAGTTCAAATCACGACGACGCTGGAAGCAGAGGAGGCAATCGTCAACCTGTTTTATGAGGTCGGCGCTAAGGGTGTTGTCATCGAATCTGGTGAAAACCTGATGATGATCCAGGAAGACCCCACCATCAACTACATTGATGAGCGTATCCTGAACATGGACCCGGATGTGTCCATTGTGCGCGGCTACTTCAATGAAAAGCTGGACTGTGACGAATGCATCCACCAGCTGCTGACCGGCATTAAAAGACTGCCTGCCTGCGGTCTGAATCCTGGTGAGTGTGAGCTTTCCATCACCGAGGTGGAGGAGGACGACTGGGCCAACTCATGGAAGAAATATTACAAGCCCACCCGTGTCGGCAAGAGCATTATCATTAAGCCCACCTGGGAGGACTATACGCCCGAGGCGGACGAGATCGTCGTCAACATGGATCCGGGCATGGCCTTCGGCACCGGCACCCATGAGACTACCCAGCTCTGTGTGACCAAGCTTGAGGAATACATCAAGCCTGACGATATGGTGCTTGACATCGGCTGCGGTACAGGCATTCTCTCAATCATCGCCGGAGAACTGGGCTGTAAGCACGTTATTGGCGTGGATTTTGACCCCGTGGCGGTTAAGGTGGCCAGGGAAAATATCGCGCTTAATAATATGGAAGATAAAATTGAAATCCGCGAGGGCAATCTTCTGGACGTCATCGCAGAGGACGAAAAGGCAGAGATCATTGTGGCGAACATCCTGGCAGAGGCTATTATTGAGCTGGCCCAGATCATTAAGCCCTATTTAAAGGAAGCGGGTGTGTTTATCTCCTCCGGCATTATAGGCGACCGGCTGGAAGCGGTTTTAAAGACCCTGAACGACGAGGACTTCGAGATTTTGAACATTGAGCAGATGGGCGAGTGGAACAGTGTTGTCGCCCGGATTAAGGCATAAAGGAGTTTTGCGGTATGCATCGTTTTTTTGTATCCCCGGGGCAGATCGAAGACGGGCAGGTCACCATTGATGGGGAGGATTTCAAGCATATTACCAGGGTGCTGCGCCTGAGAGACGATGAGGCCATCGAGGTCTGCGACGGCCGCGGCACTGACCATATCGTGACGGTGGAGACTGTGGGAAAAGACAGCCTTACCGGGCGTATTCTGGAAAGCCGCCCATCCCGCGGCGAGACGGACGGCCTGCGGGTAACCCTGTTTCAGGGCGTGCCCAAGGGGCAGAAGATGGAGTCTGTCATTCAAAAATGTGTTGAGGCCGGGGCAGCCTCCATCGTACCCTTTACTTCGGTGCGCACCGTGGTAAAGCTGGGTGATAAGGAAGAAAAAAAGACCCGCCGCTGGCAGCGCGTTGCCTACGAGGCCGCCAAGCAGTCCAAACGCGGCGTCGTCCCCCATGTGGCGGAGGCAACCACCCTGTCCGCGGTGGCGGACACGCTGGATAATTATGACCTGGTGCTCATCGCTTACGAGGGCGAGGAAAAAAACAGCCTGAAGAGCGTGATCTCCTCACTGGAGTTTGATCCGGAAAGAATCGCGGTCATCGTCGGCCCTGAGGGCGGCTTTGCCCCCGAAGAGGTTGCCATGATCGAGGAGGCCGGCGGTTATTCCGTGAGCCTTGGACGCCGGATACTGCGCACCGAGACCGCGGGCGTGGTGCTTCTGGCGCAGCTGAACTTTTTTTACGAAGACTGAAAATCACAAGTTAGAATAACGACTGGAGCTTTAACATAGATGAACAACAAGACTGTCGCTTTCCATACCCTTGGCTGTAAGGTGAATTCCTACGACACTGAGGCCATGATGGAAATTTTTGAAAAGGCGGGCTACCGCATTGTCGGGTTCGCCGAGTATGCTGACGTGTATGTGGTCAACACCTGCACCGTCACCCATCTGGGTGACCGGAAGTCCCGCAATATGATGCGCAAGGCCAGACGCATGAACCCGGACGCGGTGATCGTTGCGGTGGGCTGCTATGTACAGGTAGCCCCCGATGAGGTTCAGGCCATCGAGGAGGTGGACCTGATCATCGGTACCAAAAACCGGGCCGATATCGTGGACGACATTGAGGCCTACCGAAAGGATAAGACACAGAACAATTTTGTTTCCGATATTATGCGGGAGCGCCACTATGAGGATTTGAACATCACTGAAACTAAAGGAAAGACCCGGGCCTTTTTAAAGGTTCAGGAGGGCTGTAACCAGTTCTGCACCTACTGCATTGTCCCATTTGCCAGGGGACCGGTTCGCAGCCGTCCGGTGGACGCTGTTCTGAATGAGGTGAAGCGGGTGGTGGCGCGCGGCTACGCGGAGATCGTGCTCACCGGTATCCACATTGCCTCCTACGGCGTGGACCTGGAGGACGGTGTGGACCTTCTGAGCCTGATCCGCGCCGTCAGTGAGATTGACGGGGTGAAACGTATCCGCCTCGGTTCCCTCGAACCCCTGCTGCTCACCGAAGACTTTGTGAGGGGGCTGGCTGAAATTAAGGCCTTCTGCCCCCATTTTCACCTGTCGCTGCAGAGCGGCTGTGATACGGTTTTAAGCCGTATGGGCCGAAAATACACCACCGCCCAGTACGCGCAGATTGTAGAGCGGGTGCGCCGCGTCTTCGATTATCCGGCCATCACCACCGATATTATGGTTGGTTTCCCCGGTGAAACGGAGGAGGAATTTGAGAGGACCCTCGCCTTTGTGGAGCAGATTCATTTTTACCAGGTGCATGTCTTTAAATATTCAAGGCGCAAAGGCACAAAGGCTGAGGCCTTCCCCGGCCAGGTGCCAGAGGATATCAAGACTGAGAGAAGCCACCGCCTGACCCAGAGGGCCAGGGCCTGCGAGCAGGACTTCCTCGCGGCCAACGCGGGCAGAACCGCTCCTGTGCTCTATGAGCGCACAAAAGGGGAAGGGGTCTATGAGGGCCACACCGACAACTATATTCCTGTGGTTCTTAAAACAATCGAAAAAATTAATGGCAAAATTATTGAAACTGAGTTATTATATAAAGAGTCAGAGTTCCATATGACGGGGCTCCTGAATTAGAAGGGAGAAAGATTATGTCTGAAGATTGTATCTTTTGTAAAATCATAAACGGCGAAATCCCATCGACGGTTGTGTATGAAGATGATCAGGTCCTTGCCTTTAACGACATCGACCCCCAGGCGCCAGTGCATGTGGTCATCATTCCCAAGGAACATTACGAATCCATTTTATCCGTTCCGGCGGGGGATGACATCATCAGCCACATCCATACCGTCGCCAACCGTTTGGTGCTCAAACTGGGAATCGCGGACAGCGGTTTCAGACTGGTGAATAACTGCGGTGCAGACGGCGGACAGACCGTGCCGCATCTGCATTACCATCTGCTGGGCGGCAGAAGCATGCAGTGGCCGCCAGGTTAATACGGCTGTCAACAAAGCCCGTATTGCTGCGGTGCAGTCCTGCGCGGATCTGTAATAAGCTCCCTCATCTGCTTGGCCTTGTGGTCTTTCTCTTAGGCCGCCACAGAGGGTGAATATGAATAACAGAAATCACTTAACAGAGCTTGTTTTTGGGACAGGCTCTTTTTTTATGCCCGTATTTGGGTATATAAACAGTAAATAAGAAATATTCAGATAAAAAGGAGTGATTTTTTATGAAAAATATATATGACTTTAGTGTTGAAAAAATGGATGGCGGAAAGCAGGAACTCAAGGATTACGAGGGCAAGGTGCTGTTAGTGGTCAATACCGCCAGCAAATGTGGCTTTACCCCGCAGTTTGACGGTCTCGAAGCCCTTTATGAAAAGTATAAGGACCAGGGACTTATGATCCTGGGCTTCCCCTGCACTCAGTTCGGCAACCAGGATCCGGGCAGTAATGAAGAGATCGAAAACTTCTGCCGCCTTACCTACGGCGTATCCTTCCCGATGATGGCAAAGATCGAGGTAAACGGCGACAACGCCGAGCCGCTTTTCGTTTTTCTTAAGGAACAGCAGGGCTTCAGAGGGTTTGACCTAAACACCGAAAAGGGCAAGGCCTTTGACGAACGCCTGTCCAAGGACGATCCGGATTACGCGCAGAAGAGTGATATTAAGTGGAACTTTACCAAGTTTCTCGTCGACCGAGACGGCAATGTGGTTGCCAGGTACGAATCGATGGTAGAGCCTGCAGCGCTTGAAAAGGACATCGAAAGGCTTTTATAAAGTTTTTTACTGCCACAGGACAGCCTGGCTTTTTCTTATGAAAAAATAGATACAAAAAACCCCGATTAATCCCCACTTTTGGATTGACAATTAAAAAGTTTTTAAATATAATATAAGTTAGCTCATACCATGTCAAAAAAAGTTCCGTAAATAAAGTTATGGATTAGAGGGGGGGTTAAGAATGTCTGAAGTAAAAATCAAAGAAAATGAAACACTTGAAAGCGCATTACGCAGATTCAAAAGAAAAACTGCAATGGCAGGTGTTATGTCTGAGATTCGCAAAAGAGAACACTATGAAAAACCAAGTGTAAAAAGAAAAAGAAAATCAGAAGCTGCCAGAAAAAGAAAAATGAAAAAAAGATAGGATGTGGCATTAGTTGGCATTAAAGGAACAACTGCTAGCTGACTTAAAGGCTTCCATGAAGGCCAAGGATACGGTTAAAAAATCAACGGTAACGATGATTCGTGCCGCTATTCTTCAGGTCGAAAAGGACAATAAAGTTGAGCTGGGCGATGCTGAGATTCAGGAAATCATCGCCAAGCAAATGAAACAGCGTCGGGATGCCTTAGACGAATTTAAAAAAGCCGAACGAGATGATCTAATCGCGCAAACAGAAGCAGAGATGCGAGTCATCGAAGCTTACCTTCCTAAACAATTAACTCAAGAAGAAATTGAAGCGATTGTTGACGAAACCATCAAAGAAACCGGAGCTGAAAGTGCAAAGGACATGGGCAAAATTATGGGTGCGTTAATGCCGAAGGTCAAAGGACTGGCCGACGGAAAATTGGTTAATCAGATCGTCCGGGAAAAATTACAATAATAAAATACCGCTCAGCCTGCGAGACAGGCTCAGCGGTTTTTTATTTGCACTGGCGCTCTATAAACTGTCTTTCTTTTAAGAAAAGGGTGTTACTATTAACTTAATACAAAACAAGAGAGGTTCGCAATGGAAATGAACGCCTTTAACCCATCGTCAGCTACCGGTCTCACCGAACAGCAGGTAGCTGAGCTTCGAGAAAAGGGTCTCAATAATCAGCAGCCTGAATCCCAGACAAAAACCGTGGGCCAGATCGTAAAGGACAATACGCTGACCCTTTTTAATTTACTCAATATTGTGCTGGCGGTTCTTGTAATTGCGGTTGGGTCCTATAAAAATGCGCTGTTTATCAATATTGTGATCATCAATACCGTCATCGGTATTATCCAGGAGGTCAAGGCTAAACGCACGATTGACAAGCTCTCGCTCATTTCCCAGCCCCATGTCCGGGTACTGCGGGAGGGGAAGGAGAAGGAGATCACAGTGGAGGAGATTGTCCTCGGGGATATTCTTATCCTGAGCTCCGGAAAACAGATTCCATCGGATTCTACAGTGCTGAGCGGTGAAATTGAGGTCAATGAATCCCTGCTGACAGGCGAATCCGACGCCATTGTCAAAAAGGCGGGCGATACCCTTCTGTCCGGCAGCTTTGTGGTGGCCGGGCAGGCCTATGTGCAGGTGGATAAGGTGGGCGAAGATAACTATGCCACCAAAATTGCCGCCCAGGCCAAACAGATGCGCAAGCCCAATTCAGAAATCATGCGTGCGCTAAATCTGATCATGAAAGTTATCGGTATCACCATTGTGCCCATCGGTGTGCTGCTTCTGCTACGGCAGATTTTCGGCCTGAACTTGGGCATTAATCATGCCATTGTCACCACTGTGGCCGCCCTGATCGGTATGATTCCCGAGGGGCTTGTGCTTCTGACAAGTGTGGCCCTGGCAGTGGGCGTTATCCGCCTCGGGCATTACAAGACCTTGGTTCAGGAGCTGTACTGCATCGAGACTCTGGCCCGTGTCGATGTGCTCTGTCTGGATAAAACCGGCACCATCACCGAGGGGAGCATGGAAGTTAAATCCATCGACCTGGTCAATAACGCTAAAGACCCGGCCAAGGCCTTGCGCGCCATGGTGGCCACTTTGACCGACGATAACTCTACCTTTCAGGCCCTGAAGGACAGCTTTAACGGCGAAGCCCCCAAATGGCGCGCAGTGAAGACCGTCCCCTTTTCCTCGGCCCGCAAGTGGAGCGGCGTCAGCTTTGAGGGCCAGGGCACCTATGTTATCGGCGCCCCGGAATTTGTACTGAAAGATGGTTACAATGCCTATCGCGACAAGGTTGAGGGCTATGCCGCGGAGGGAAACCGTGTGCTGGTGCTCGTCCATTCCGAAAGCCCTTTTACAGGTGACAGCGGCCTGCCCGGTAATGTGCAGGTCATCGCGTTCCTGCTGCTCGGAGACAAAATCCGGAAGGAAGCCAAAAAAACTCTGGAATATTTTGCGGGACAGGGTGTTGCCATCAAGGTAATCTCTGGGGATAACCCCCTCACCGTGTCGGAGGTCGCCTGCCGGGCTGGCCTGATGGACGCCAAGAACTGTGTGGATGCCACCACCCTCGAGACGGACGAGGCGGTGGCGGAGGCCGCCCTCAAGTATACGGTTTTCGGGCGCGTTACCCCTGGTCAGAAGCGTGTGCTTGTCAATGCGTTAAAGGCCGCGGGGCATACAGTGGCCATGACCGGTGACGGTGTCAATGATGTGCTGGCCCTGCGCGATGCGGATTGCAGCATTGCCATGGCCGCGGGGAGCGACGCTGCCCGCCAGGTATCACAGCTGGTTTTGCTGGATTCCAATTTCTCCAGCCTGACCAAGGTGCTCATGGAAGGCCGGCGTGTCATCAACAATATCAGCCGCGCGGCATCATTGTTCCTGGTTAAGACCATTTACTCCTTCCTGCTGGCCATCGTTGTGATTGTGGCCAGTGAGGCTTATCCTTTTATTCCCATCCAGCTCACCCTTATCAGCACAGTAACCATAGGGGTCCCGTCCTTCTTCCTGGCCCTTGAGCCCAATAAAAACCGGCTCTCCGGCAATTTTCTGGAGACTGTACTCAGAAAGGCTCTGCCGGGTGCGCTGACCATCGTGGTGAATATTGTCGTGGTTATGATTATCGGGAATATACTGGATTTCAGCGTCAGCGAACTGTCCACCATGGCCTGCCTGCTGACTGGCGTCACCGGGCTCATTATCCTTTACGGTGTCTGCCAGCCCCTCAATGTCCAGCGGACCATCCTGTTTTGGGCAATGACCATCGCCTATGTGGGCGCTGTGCTGTTCTTCCCGACTTTCTTTGCAGTAATACCGTTCTACCCGACCAACTGGCAGGTGGTGCTGGTATTGCTGCCCATGCTGTTCCTTATTTATCCCATTATGCTGCTGCTCAAGACGGCCATCAATAAAACCGAACGGTGGCTTGTGGCGCATAAGCTGCTGGATTTAAAACAGACATCCCTATAGATATTTTAAGACCCGTATCGTGGCGATACGGGTCGGATTTTTTATTTTAAATTTTTGTTAAAAAAATGCTTGACGAAGGCTTAAGAATTGTGCTAGAATAAGCAAGTCGTCAAGTGAGACAGCTGCAGGCAGCACGGCTTAAAAAAACAAATTTTAAAAAGTGCTTGACATTAAGAGTTAAAGATAATATAATATAAGAGTTCTGTTTCGAGGTGTAGCGCAGTTTGGTAGCGCACATGGTTTGGGACCATGGGGCCGGAGGTTCGAATCCTCTCACCTCGACCATTTTTTTATCTGAACGATTATACGGGCCTTTAGCTCAGTTGGTCAGAGCATCCGGCTCATAACCGGCAGGTCCAGGGTTCAAGTCCCTGAGGGCCCACCAGTTTTCTTTTTAAAATAAGCCCAGATAGCTCAGTCGGTAGAGCAGAGGACTGAAAATCCTCGTGTCGGTGGTTCGATTCCGCCTCTGGGCACCACTTTTGAAATCCGGATACAAGCATGTCAGACAGCAGGTCTGGCTTTTTTTATTTTTTGAAAGAAATATTGAAGGGATGCCGCATGATGGTAAAATGGCGTTCAGAGTTGTGTTTTTAAGGACGATCAGTTATACTAGGCGTAAAGGTGATTTAAAATGAATACAGACATTTCCAGAGAAAAAATTAAAACAAACATCATAAAAAGTGTGACGGACCTGAACGAAAAAAAAACACTGCGCCTGGTGGAAAAAGCCCTCAATGCGGGGGTAACCATGGGCGATATTGCGGAATATCTTCAGCAGGGAATGGACAACGTGGGAGAGCTGTTTGAAAAAGAGGAGTACTTTATCGGCGATCTGATCATGGCCGGTATTATCTTCAAAGAGGTTATGAAGCTTGACAAACGCAGCGTGGCAGACCAAAAGGAAGCTCCCGGCAGCCGGGGAACTATCCTGATCGGCACCATCCATGGGGATCTGCATGATATCGGAAAGGATATTTTTATTGGTCTGGCCTGTGTCAATGGCTTTAACGTCATTGATCTGGGGGTGGACGTCCTCCCCGAGGTCTTTATTGAAAAAATCAGGGAGGCCCGCCCGGAAATCTTAGGCTTCAGCGGCCTGCTGACAACCGCCACAGCGGAGGTCAAAAAAACATTGAAGATGATTAATGACGCGGGCCTGCGCGATGGGCTGAAGATCATTGTCGGCGGTGGACTGATGCAGAAAGATCAGGAGACAGCCGAGGCCTACGCCGACGCTTATGTCAAAAACTCAGGAAGAGGGCTGGAATACTGCCTCGAGTGGGCGGAGAATGGTTACAGATAATGGATATACCGATTTATGAGAAAATTGCAAATGATCTAAAGGAAAAGATCAATCTGGAGCTTTTGAAGCCCAATGACCTTATTCCCTCAGAAGCGGCTCTGTGCGAAGCCTACAATGTCAGCCGCCTGACCGTCAGGAAATCACTGGAAATGCTGGTGCGCGACGGCCTGGTTTACCTGGTTCAGGGAAAGGGGCACTTTGTAAAAAAAACAAACGGCAGCAACTATACCCTGACGTTTAACGAAGTCAGCTTTAAGACCACAGATATTGACCAGATACACATTGTGGATGTCGATGTGATCGAATCGACCAAGGAGCTGGTTTATCTATTGAAAATTCATCCTAACACGCGCGTGCTCAGAATTAGGCGTGTGCTTTATGAAAAAAAGCAGCCCATTGGTTATGACATCAAGTACATTCCTTACTATCCCGGCTTCCCGCTGATTGAGGAGGAGCTGGAGGCCAGAGATTTTGTTGAGATTCTGGCAGACCGCATCTCGCCTTATTCGGTTCAGATCGATTTAAAGATTACACCGCAGAGGGCCAGGAGTGAAACGGCAGAGCAGCTTGGAATCGACGAGGGCAGCGGAATACTGACGGTGTCCCAGCTTTTAACAGATGTCGAGCTTGGCGTTGTGGGGTATTGCGAAACCTTTTATAACGCAGAATATGTAAAACTCACCGCAGAATGGAGCAGGTAATGGAAGCAAAGCTTTATAAGGGAGTACAAAACGATCTTAAAAAGAAAATTGAACGGGGAATCTATCCAGAAGGGTATAAGCTGGAAAGCGAGAACAGTCTCTGCGCCCAGTATAATGTCAGCAAGGTAACCTTGCGTAAGGCGCTCTCAAACCTTATTGAAGAAAATTATATTGAATCCAGACCACGGGTAGGGTATTTTGTAAAAGCGGCGGAACGCGGAATATATCATCTTAGCTACAGCCTGTCCAATGTGCTGAATACCTACATATCTGACGAGGAAATCTTGTCGGCGGATTTTGGCGGGAGAGAGAATGTCAATGCGTTTGAGATGTCCAAGCGTTATGCCAACGATGACGACGAGTGGATCGCCCTTGAGCGGATCCGGATTGTTTTCAGGCACACTCTGCCCGGTCAAAAAAATACGGAAAAGACGCGTGATTATTATAAAAGGCATACCGAGGATATCCTGTCCCTTGCTGAGACAAAAAAGATGACCTTGGAAGTGTCCTTTGGCGACGAGGCTGTCTGCAATGCTCTGGAAATTTTTTCGAATGAGGCATTGCTAACAATCTGTGAAGAATACTATGATGAATATGGAAAACAGTTTGCAGAAGTGAGGGCATATGTGCCGTCGGATTTTGCAGAGGTGAGGGCATCTAACAAAAGAAAGGAATCTGGTTTTTAAGGATTTTCTTTTTTGTTGACAATCTAATATTATCATGATAATATTAGATCAATCATTTGATATTATCACGATAATATCAAATTGGGAAAGCGCTTTTCAAAATAACAGGAGGAGAAAAATGGACGTTAAAGAAAAATTATATCAAAAAAACCTTTCCATTGCAAAACGGGGGCTGCTCTGGGGGCTTATGGGAGGGCTTCTGTATGGTATCAGCCCGATGTTTCAAACACTGGGGATGGGCACCGAACCTTTGAGCAGCGGCGCTGTTCTGGGCCTGTGCGCCATACCCATGATCGTGGGATGTCTTCAGGACTTTTCATCCGGGATATGGGTTTTAATTCCGAACCTGAAAAATGGGAAGGGAAAGGAGTATGTCCGCTCCGTAAAAACTAAACCCGGCCGTTTCATTCTGCTGGCCTCACTCTTCGGAGGGCTCATTGCCATGGCGGGCTTTACGCTCGGCGTTTACTTTGCAGGGCCAGTGTATCCGGTAGCCATCAGCGCGACCTTTCCTGCCATCGGAGCGGTATTATCACGGATATTTTTAAAGGAAAAAATTTCGGGCCGCGGCTGGTGCGGAATTCTGCTGTGTGTGGCCGGTGCCATCACAGTCAGCTGGGCGCCGCCGTCAGGGGACGCTTATCCGAATTTCTATCTTGGAATCGCCTGCGCAGTGCTGGCTTCTGTGGGCTGGTCCCTCGAGGGGATTATCTCCTGTGCTGGAATGGATTTTGTGGATCCTGAGATCGCCCTTGGCATCCGCCAGTTTGCATCGGGAACCATGTTCCTGTTTGTGCTGCCCTTTGTGGCCAGCGGTGTCAATCTGAAAGCCTTTGGCCTGTTGTTTTCAACACTGCCCAGCATGGCCTTTGTGTTTATCGCCATCGCGGGATTTGGAGCAGGTATCGGATATTTTTACTATTATAAGTGTAACAATGTCTGTGGCGCGTCAAGGGGGATGTCGCTGAATATTATTTATACGCTGGTTTCTGCGGTCTTATCGGTTGTTTTCCTCGGAAGCACCATCACAGCGACCTTTATCATTGGAATTATTGTTTTACTCTCCGGAGCGCTTATGGTGGTGGGAAAACCGTCAGAGCTGCTCTCGTTAAGAGATATCAGTTAGGAGGAAATAAAATGGCAGCGACAATGCCCATGCGCTTTAATATTATCAAGCAGATTATCGACAGCCCTGATGGGCTGAACCCACAGCAGGTATATGAGCGGATTTCACCTTATTACAAAGGCGAAAAACAGTGCAGCGAAAAGGAGATTGACGCTCAGCTGATGTCCCTTAAGGGGACTGGCCTGGTGGAGATTACAAATACAATAGAACGTTCCGATGGTTTTCTGGAATCGACCTATGTCATTACGGCTTATGGCAGGGAGCGCTCCCAAAAATACATTGGTGAATACTTATAAGGAGTTGAAAATGAGCCATATTCTCAAAAAAAAGGATTTAGAAACAATATATGACAAAGTTGTTGAAATATTAGAACAAATCGGCATTACCTTTGGAACTAAAAAAGCCCTGGAACTGCTTGCGAAAAACGGTGCGAAAATCGAAGGCGACAAGGCCTTTATTCCAAAGGCGCTCCTGGAAAGATGTCTGGAAAGCCTTCCCAAATATGATTATGAAAACCAAGGGCCAAAAAGAATCACAGCGACTTCTCCCTTTGGTATGGTGCCCACCATTCTGGATGATGAGACCGGCGTGTACCGGAGCGGCACAGTGGAGGATGTTGTGAAAATGTATAAACTCACCCAAACCTCAGACCTTTATGAGTGCGCCAGCCCCTGCGTTATCGACCCTGTGGACAACGACGCGGACGATCTGTACGTCGGCCAGATTGCCATGCTCCTTCGCTACAGCGATAAATGGCCTTCGGTTGGGATAAGGGCAACAGCCCAGAACTCAAAGGACGGAAACCTGTACCAGAGCGCGCGTAAATCCATCCGGCTTATCCGTGAGTTTTACGACGTGTGGGACGAACCTGTAATGGGGCAGTCTATCTGCCCCATGTCCCCCCTTGCCTACGACTGGGAATGCCTTGATAATTTAACCGCCGCCATTGAGGAAAAACAGAACATCATTCTCTGCCCCTGCAGTCTGACTGGGCTGACCGGGCCGGCGAGCCTGCTGGGGCTGGTGATCCACGATATTGCCATCTCCCTGGCCGGAATCGTTTATGCTCAGCTGCTTTCTCCAGGGATTGACGTCTCCATCTGCTCCTGCTCGGGCGCGACAGATATGCGCAGCATTCAGCCAGCCTATGGAACCGTGGAATGTGTCTATATTGAGGGGATGCTTTACGAATTCGCGAAGTATATGCAGATCGGCTGCACAATCTGCGGAGCACTGTCCGATTCCGCAAAGGTGGATTACCAGGCAGGGGCGGAGAGCATGCTGACAACACTGATGCCGTATTACGCCTCTGAAATCAATGAGGTCTGGTGCTATCCCGGCCTTATGTCTGCCTGGTACTGCGGCAGCTTTGAAAAGCTCATTCTGGATGAGGAAATGATGCGCAACGTCAATCGGGCTCTTAAAGGTGTGAATTTGAAGCTGGACCCTAAGCTGATGACGAGTTTGACAGAAGCCCAGGAAAAGAACACCTTCCTTCAGGGAAAAACGCCTTCAGCATATAGAAAAGACCATTATTTGACTAAAATTTTCAGCAAATATGGCGTTTCCCAGGATATCAGTCCAGAAAAAAACGACGTCAGATTAAAGGTGAAAATGGAGATCGAAAACCGGATTAATCAATATCAGGCGCCGGAAATTACGGAAGACCAGAAAAAGCTTTTACAGCCTTACCTTCCTTCAAAATGTTCGTTTTAAAACTTGGGAACCCGTATCGTCACGATACGGGTTCTTTTGTCATGTGTACTTAAACACAAAAAATTCAGCTTTTAAGAATATAACCTATTGTTGAATGGTATGATTTCATATATAATATAAATATATATGGATCAAGATGCCCGTCGGGACATTTGAGGAGAGGGAGCAATGGGGGAGAAAATCAGGAAAAGAAAAGCAGTTATTTTTGTGGTAACGTTTTTAGCGGTTAATCTAATAGCCCTGTCGATTATCACAGTTTGGGAGTCGGTTTCGGTCAACCAGCGGCTGACAGCTCACGCAGAGGAGATCGGGGCTGGATTTGATGAGGTCATGGACAGCTATGAGCGGTCCTTTATGATCTTTGCGCAGATGATGGGGCGGGAGATTCAGAACAATCCAAATCCGGATATTTTGTGGGATTACCTGAAAAGCATTGATGCGCCCCTGCTGGCCATTGAGGGCGAAACCTTTGACGGCTTGTATATGTACTACCAGGGGCGGTATCTCTACAGCTGGGACAAGCCCTATTCGGCCTACGAGGAGACAGGCTATGTGGCCACTGAGCGTCCCTGGTACAAGGACGCGGTAGCGGGTAAGGGAGAGATTGTTTTTACACCGCCTTATATGAGCTACGCCAACCACTATATTCTGACAACTATTTCACAGCTGCAGCCAGACGGCGAGACCGTTTTTGCCTATGACATTAAAATGGGCGACATTCAGAAGCTCGTTTCGTCCACGCTTCAATATGACAACGAGCAGATTATGATCTTTGATCAGAATGGAACAGTCATTGGAAGCACCAATACCGATTATCTGGGCGGCAGCTTCGACGCCAGTCTGGAGGACACTGCCCAGGCGTTATCACTGGCGCAGAGGGAAAAAGAAGCCCTTGACGCCACGGATGAGGCAGAGCTGGCCAAGGCTGAGGAAAAGATTCAGTCGGCCGCTGCCTTTTACAGCTTCAGGCAGGAGATAAACGACAGTTTGACCCAGGTGATGGAGACAGATCAGGAAACCATTACTGTCAAGCTGGGTGGCAGCCGCTATTACGCTTACCTGAACAGGAAAGACGGATATAGCAGCCTGGTGCTTGTTCCGGTGACGTCAATGCTGAAGGGCACCCTTGAGGTCTGGCTGGTTCCCCTGCTGATCGTGGAAATACTGCTGATCTATTTGCTGGGGCGCATTAGCAAGGAGCAGAGAAACCGCGAGCTTAGAAATGCCTATATCGAGCTGGGCCAGACCCAGCGGCGGCTCGAGATCGCCCTGTCGGCCGCCAAGAAGGCCGCGGCCATCGACGAGCTGACTGGCATGATGAACGACCGATCCTTCCAGAAGGAGGTAACCAGAACGCTGGACAGTATGGAGCCGGATGAAACCGGTATTCTGATCATGATGGATGGTGACCATTTTAAAGAGATTAACGATAATTACGGCCACAATATGGGAGATGAGGTCATAAAGCTTTCGGCCAAGATGATCATCGGCCGTATCCGGGTTGTGGATCTGGCTTCGCGGCTGCATGGCGATGAGTTTGCAATCTTCGTGTCGAATACTGAGGATTATGCAGTCGCCAGGCGGATCGTGGCCGATATAAACAACACCATCGCGCGAGAAGCCAGAAAAATGAATATTCCGTCTATCACCCTGTCGGGCGGCGCAGTTATTGCCAGACACGGTGATACCTATGTCGAGCTTTCAAAGGCTGCGGACAAGGCTTTATATAAGGCCAAGGAAAGCCACGACGGCGGTTTTTCCTGCTGAACAGGGTCTGTCGCATGAGCAAATATAAAAAACCAGGCATTTTTGCCTGGTTTTTTGCTGCTTTTTATTAACTTGCCATAAAAGCATCTGAGTGCTATAATGTATACCAATAAAGTTAGATAAACTTAACTAAGGCGGGTGATATGATGAAGCTTGAGTGCGAACAGCCATACTGTAATTATATTGAAGTCCTCCACCGGGATGATGAAAAAACCATTTACCGCATGAACTGCGGTGATGGCGACGGAATTATGGTCTGTTATCCGGTTTTTGACGGAGTGGAGCTTTATTACAATGATTTTCAGGCCTTTCGTTGCAGCGAGCCCGGCAATCGTCCTGGCACCAATTTCCTCGAAATAAACCACTGCCGTAAGGGTCGCTACGAATGCCGTTTTAAGAATCACTTTGCCTACCTCAGCGAAGGGGATTTAGCCATCATAGGCTGGGATTTTCCCTGTGACGCTTCCCGCTTCCCCCTCGGCTATTATAACGGCATTGAAATTCTTATCGACATTGCCCATGCCCAGGAGCACCTTTCCTGTGTGCTTGAGGGGATCGAAATTGACCTGGACAGGCTGAGACAAAAGCTCTCAGGCAACGGGGGGTGCTTTGTACTGCGGGCCACCAAGGAGATCGAGCACATCTTTGACGAGCTCTACCATGTGGACCCGCGGATACAAAAGGGCTATTTCAGAATCAAGGTGTTGGAGCTGCTGCTCTTTCTGAGTATTACTCCTTTTGACAGCGAAAGGGGCCGGCGGCGGTACCTTTCGGCCCGCCAGGCGCGTGTGGTGGAGCAGATACACGATGTCCTCACCCAAAATCTGGACCAGAACATCACCCTTGAGGATCTGTCAAAGCGCTTTGACATTGGCATGACCACCATGAAGAACTGCTTCCGGGCCGTGTATGGAAAACCCATCAATACCTGGCGCAGAGAGTACCGCCTGCATGTGGCGGCCCGGATGCTCAGAGAGACAGGCAAGAGCGTCCTGGAAATCGCCAACAGTGTGGGCTATGAGAATCCCAGTAAATTCTCCGACGCCTTCAGAAAACAGATGGGCGTCCTGCCCCTTGAGTACCGGAAAAATAATTGACCACATGGAGCATTCCGCCCGTCCGGGGTAGAGACAGAGACCGGTTAGGAGTAAACTGTTTCCTGTAGTTAGATATATCTAACTAAAAAGAGAAACAGAGGTGATATGATGCAACCACAAAAAGAGGCCCGGCGGGGGCTGTTTTCGTACGCGGGAAAGTATAAAGCCCTGTCCGTCTGTGCCTGTATTTTATCCGGGGTCAGCGCGGTTCTGGTCCTCATGCCCTTTATCTGCATCTGGCAGGTGGTGAGGGAAATTTTCGCGGTGCTGCCCAACGTGGGGCAGGCTCAGAATCTGAGTTACTATGGCTGGCTGGCCGTGGCCTTTGCCCTGGCAGGAATCATTACTTATTTTGCAGCCCTGATGTGTTCGCACCTGGCAGCTTTCAGAACAGCGCGCAATATGCGCAGCGAGGCGCTGCACCACATTGTCAGGCTGCCGCTGGGCTATTTTAACCAGAACAGCAGCGGCAGGCTCCGCCGTATCATAGACGAGAGCGCAGGGCAGACCGAGGCCTTTCTGGCCCACATGCTGCCCGATCTGGCGGGGGCCATTGTGACACCCTTTGCCATGCTGGCTATTCTGCTCATCTTTGACTGGCGGCTGGGCCTGGTGAGTCTGGTGCCCATGATCATTGGCTTTATTATCCTGTCACGGATGATGGGGACCAGCATGAACACATCCATGCAGCAGTACCAGAACGCCCTTGAGGACATGAACTCAGAGGCTGTGGAGTATGTGCGGGGTATTCCGGTGGTCAAGACCTTCCAGCAGAGCGTTTATTCCTTTAAGAATTTTCACGCAGCCATCAAGCGCTATAGCTCCTGGGCAGTGGATTACACCCTTAAATGCCGTTTGCCCATGTGCGGCTTTACCGTGTCGGTCAACGGCGTTTTCGCCTTTCTGATCCCGGCGGGAATCCTGCTGATTGCCAGTGCGGTGGACCACAAAACCTTTTTGCTGAATTTTATTTTCTATGTCCTGTTTACACCGGTCGTCACAGTCATGATGACAAGGATCATGTTCTCGGGGGAAAATGCCCTGATGGCCCGCGACGCGGCAAGGCGTATCGAAACGATACTCCTTGAAAAGCCTCTTGAAGAACCGGCAGTGCCTGTCAAGCCAGAGGGGGCGGGCATCGTGTTTGATCAGGTGCGCTTCACCTATTCAGGAAGCGATACCCCAGCCATCGACGGCGTCAGCTTTGAAATTCCAGAAGGCGCCACTGTGGCCATGGTCGGCCCCTCCGGCGGCGGCAAGACGACAGCGGCCAGCCTGATTCCCCGTTTCTGGGATGTGCAGGAGGGACGTGTCTGCGTCGGCGGTGTGGATGTTCGCCAGATCGCTACCAGCGATCTCATGGACCAGGTATCCTTTGTATTCCAGAACACAAGGCTTCAGAAGGCCAGCCTGCTCGAAAATATCCGCAGTGCCCGGCCCGACGCGCCGGCAGAGGCTGTGCTGGCAGCTGCCCGTGCCGCCAGATGTGAGGATATTTTTGAAAAGCTGCCCCAGGGTATCGACACCGTTGTGGGGACCAAAGGTCTTTATTTGTCTGGCGGCGAAGCCCAGCGGATCGCTCTGGCGCGCGCCATTCTGAAAGACGCGCCCATCGTGCTTCTGGATGAGGCCACTGCTTTTGCCGATCCCGAGAATGAATACCAGATCCAGAAAGCTTTTGAGGAGCTGACAAGAGGGAAAACCGTTCTGATGATCGCCCACAGGCTGACCACCGTCCGGCATGCCGACTGCATTCTGGTCATGGCAAACGGTAGGATCACAGAACAGGGAACCCATGAAGCGCTGCTTGAAAAGGGCGGTGCCTACGCCGCCATGTGGAAGGACTACCAGAGCACAGAAGCCTGGAAGATAAAAGGAAAGGAGGCAGCCTGATGACTGCTTATTTTCAGAAAAAGTTTGCCCTGAGCGAGCAGGGCGCAAGGGATCTGGTCAAGGCGGTTTTTGCCTGCACCCTGACCGATGTGATCCTCATGCTGCCCATTGGCCTTTTATACTTAGTCGCGACAGAGCTGGTTTCGCCCCTCATCGGGGGGAATGCTCCGGCGCCAAGCCTGTGGTTTTATATTGTCGGCTCGGTGATTGTCCTGGCACTGATCTTTATTTTTGAGTACATCCAGTACAACAAGACCTTTCTGGCATCCTACGCCGAGAGCGCGAACATGCGTATCCGGCTGGCAGAAAAGCTGCGGCGCCTGCCGTTATCCTTTTTCGGCAAGCGTGATCTGTCCGACTTAACCACCACCATCATGGCCGACTGCGCCGCTATGGAGACAGCTTTTTCCCATTATATCCCTGAGTTTATCGGGGCAGTAGCATCAGTCATTCTGGCCGGTGCCGGGCTGTTCGTCATGGACTGGCGCATGGCACTGGCGCTATTGTGGGTGCTGCCTGTGGTGCTTCTCATCATGGCGCTGAGCCGGGCACAGCAGAACAAGGTGGGCCGGCAGCACAACAAGGTAAAGCTGGACTGTGCCGACAATATACAGGAATGTATCGAAACTGTAAGGGAGATCAAGGCGAACAATCAGGAAAGCCGTTATCTGAAAAAACTTGACGACCTGCTGGGCAGAAATGAGAAAATCCAGATCAAGGCTGAGCTCAATACTGCCATGTTCGTAGTGACCTCCCAGATGCTGCTGCGTGTGGGCATTGCCACCGTGGTGCTTGTGGGATCAGTACTTCTGGTCAGCGGCCAGACCGACTTTCTGACCTTTCTGGTATTTTTGATTGCGGCGACCCGTGTCTTTGACCCCTTATCCGGCGCACTGGTTAACCTGGCGGCCATCTACGCGACCATGCTCACAGTGGAACGCATGAAGGAGATCGAGGAACAGCCAGTCCAGGAGGGCAGCGAGCAGGCAGACTACCAGGGCTATGACATTGTCTTTGATCAGGTGGGCTTTGCCTACAACAGTGGGAAAACCGTGCTCGAGGATGTATCCTTCACAGCTTGCCAGGGTCAGGTAACTGCTCTGGTGGGGCCTTCCGGCGGAGGTAAGAGCACCGCGGCCAAGCTGGCCGCCCGTTTCTGGGATATTCAGAAAGGGCGGATTACCGTGGGCGGTACAGACATCAGCACTGTAGAGCCTGAAACGCTGCTGAAAAATTTTTCCATTGTTTTTCAGGATGTGGTACTCTTTAACAACACCGTACTCGAAAATATCCGTATTGGACGGAGGAACGCCACCGACGAGGAAGTGCTGGCCGCGGCACGCGCCGCTCAGTGCGACGCTTTCGTCATGAAGATGCCCGACGGCTATCAGACCAAAATCGGTGAGAATGGATCGGTTCTTTCCGGCGGAGAGCGCCAGCGCATCTCCATTGCCCGGGCGCTGCTCAAGGACGCGCCGGTCATCCTCCTGGATGAGGCCACCGCCTCGCTGGATGTCGAAAATGAGTCCCAGATCCAGCGGGCCATCTCCAACCTGGTTAAAAACAAAACCGTGCTCATCATTGCCCACCGCATGCGCACCGTGGCCGGGGCTGACAAAGTTGTCGTCCTGGAAAACGGCCGGGTCGCACAGCAGGGAACGCCGGAAGCCCTCATGGAACAGGGCGGCCTGTACCGCCATATGGTCGAGCTCCAGCAGCAAAGCGAGGACTGGGCCATCTGAATATCAAAAAGAAAAGTCCATTCGACAAAGAATGGACTTTTTTAGTCCCCAATCCCTGTACATTTAAGCCGCTTTTGGTATAATGAAGCTGAGTCCAAATTTCCAAGGGAAATTTGGCAGGGCAAAGGAGCGTAAGCGGTTGCCCGGCAACGAAGCGAACGCAGAGGACGAGGAAATTTTCCTGAAGGGAAAAAAGAATTTCTGAGGAGTCTGTGCTCCAAAAAATGAGTCCAAATTTCCAAGGGAAATTTGGCAGGGCAAAGGAGCGTAAGCGGTTGCCCGGCAACGAAGCGAACGCAGAGGACGAGGAAATTTTCCTGAAGGGAAAAAAGAATTACCGAGGAATCTGTGCTCCTTGAAAAGAGTCCAAGCTTCGTCCTGCCCCTCAACCCGTATCGCCGCGATACGGGCTTATCGACCAAAAATAAATCCATGGAGGATTCACGTGAATAAAAAAAGTATCTTAATTGACGGAAACAGTCTGGTTTACCGTATGTTTTACGGCGTGCGCGAAATGTCCAATTCCAAAGGCATTCCCACAAACGCCATCTACGGCTTTGTCAACGTCTTAGTAAAAATCCAGAATGAGTACAAGCCGGATTATCTGGCAGTGGCCTTTGACCTGAGCGCCCCGACCTTCAGGCATAAGGAGTACGAGGACTATAAGGGCGGCCGTGACAAAATGCCCGAGGATCTGCAGGTGCAGATGGACCTGCTCAAGGAGCTGCTTGGCAAAATGGGGATTCCCATGATCACAAAGGAGGGCTACGAGGCCGACGATATTATCGGCACGCTCTCTAAGCAGGGAGAAGCCAGAGAGACGAAGACCCAGATTATCACAGGGGATAAGGATTCCTTCCAACTGGTGGACGACTATGTCAACGTGCTTTATACGGCAACCCGCAGCGGCACCCAGTTTGCCACTGTGGATGACGCCTACATCATGGAACGCTACGGTGTGACGCCCAAGGAGCTCATCGACGTTAAAGCCCTTATGGGTGACCCGTCCGACAATATTCCCGGTGTGGCTGGCATAGGCGAAAAGACTGCCATCAAGCTCATCAAGGAGTACCACAATATCGACACGCTGTACGAGCACATCGACGACCTCAAGGGAAAACAGAAGGAAAAGCTGGAAACCGGTAAGGAATCCGCCTTTGCCAGCCGCTTTCTGGGCACCATCTGCCTGGATGTGCCACTGGACCTGAGCCTTGAGGATCTGGCTTTCAAGCCGATCTTTACCGAGGAGAGCATCGAAATGCTCAGGGACCTGGAATTCAAGTCCATCCTCAATAAAATCCTGCCCGATGACGGCGAGGGGGACGCGCCAGTGGCGGCCAGCGATATCCAGTACACCACCATCGGCACCACCACCGAGATGATCACGGTCATGAACCGCCTGGCCAGGGAGCTGAAGCTGACGGTTTACGCCTACCGCGAGGACGACCGCGTCTGGGTGGCGGCGTACATCGGCGGTGTGTACTACTTTGTGGAAAAGCCCGCCATGGTTTCAGCCTTTTTCAGCGGCCTCGGTGAAATTCCAGAGGCCGACAGCCTGCAGACCGTCGGGCATGACCTAAAAAATCTGACACATATTTACCACAGCCAGTGCTCAGTCATCGTCAACTACACCTTTGACACCTACATCGGCGCCTATCTGTTGAATCCGTCCGACCAGCGCTATGATCTCCAGACCATTGCCATGAAATACCTTGGCGACACCATCCAGAGCGAGGAAGACTTCTTCGGCAAGGGCAAGACCCTGGTGAGCGCAGCGGACATGGACAGCGCCAGACTGGCTGCCTTTATGGTCAAAAACTGCGAGGTCATCCACCGTCTCGAAAAGCCCCTGTCAGAAAAGATCGAAGCTGACGGTATGACTGGCCTGTTCCAGAACATTGAGCTGCCCCTGCTCAAAATCATGGCTTCCATGGAGGAGCTGGGCTTTAAGGTCGATATCCACCAGCTTGAGGAGCTGTCTGTAGAATTTGAGAAAAAGATCGAGACCCTGACCTCGGAAATTTACGAGCTGGCCGAGGAGGATGATTTTAATATCAATTCCACCAAGCAGCTGGGCGCCATCCTCTTTGATAAGCTCAAGCTGCCAGTGGTCAAAAAGACCAAGACGGGTTATTCCACCAACGCTGAGGTGCTGGACCAGCTGGTGCTGTTCCACCCCATTATCCAGAAAATCATTGACTACCGCATGATCTCTAAGCTGGATTCCACCTATGGCAAGGGCCTGATAAAGCTGGTAGACCCAAAAACCCACAAGATCTACTCCACCTTTAACCAGACGGTTACAGCTACCGGGCGTCTGAGCTCCTCCGACCCTAACCTTCAGAATATTCCTGTCAAAACGGAGATGGGCCGGGAAATTCGAAAGGTATTTGTGCCATCAGCCGAGGACCGGGTACTGGTTGATGCCGACTACTCCCAGATTGAGCTGCGTGTGCTGGCCCACCTGTCTGAGGATGAAAACTTGATCGACACTTTTGTGAAAAACCAGGACATCCACACCCGCACCGCCTCCGAAATTTTTAACGTGCCCATGGACGCGGTGAGCAGAGAGCAGAGGAGCCACGCCAAGGCCATCAACTTCGGCTTGATCTATGGCAAGCAGGCCTTCAGCCTGGGCAAGGACCTTGGCATCACCCGGGGCGAAGCCCAGTCCTATATCGATCTGTATTTCTCCAGATACCCCAAGGTGCTGGAATACATGGAGAACATCAAGGCCGAGGCCAAGGAAAAGGGTTATGTGACCACCATCTGGGGGCGCAGACGCTATATCACCGAGATCAATTCCAGAAACCGGATGCTGGTGCAGGCCGGTGAGCGCATGGCGCTGAATACCCCGATCCAGGGCTCCGCCGCCGACATCATCAAAATCGCCATGATCAAGGTTTACGACCGTCTTGAACGCGAGGGGCTGAAATCCCAGCTGATCCTCCAGGTGCACGATGAGCTCATCATCGACACCCTCAAGACCGAGCAGGAAACCGTCATGAAGCTGCTGGTAGAGGAAATGGAAAATGCTGTGGATCTCAAGGTGCCTCTGACTGTGGATGCCCACGCCGGGGATTCCTGGTACGCGGTCAAATAGAAGCGGTTGCGCGAACCCGTATCGCCGCGATACGGGTCCGCTTTCTAAAAGGAGCAAGTCAATGAAAGTTATCGGATTAACCGGAGGCATCGCCTCGGGAAAATCGACAGTTTCCGCCATTTTCAGGGAGGAGTATAAGCTGCCGGTCATCGACGCCGATCTGCTTTCCAGAGAAGCTGTGCTGCCGGGCAGCCCCGGCATGCGCCAGATCGAGACCGCCTTTGGCCGTGAGGTTCTCCTGCCCGACGGCAGCCTGAACCGCAGCCGTATGGGGGAGCTCATCTGCGACGACAGCGCGGTGAGGGACCGGCTGAACGCTATCCTGCACCCGGCCATCAAGGATCTGTACTACGCGAATCTGGAAATGCTGAAACGGGACGGGAAGCCGCTTGTCATTTACGACTGTCCGCTGCTCATCGAGGCTGGCCAGCGCGATGAGGTGGACGAGGTCCTGCTGGTGGTGACCGATGCCCAGACAAGGCTTAAGCGCATTATGGAGCGGGACGGTGTGGACGAAAGCCTGGCAAAAAAGAAAATCGAGATACAGATGCCGGATGAAAAAAAGATCGAGCTGGCAGACACCATTATCTATAATAACGGTACGCTGGCCGACCTCAAAAACAGCCTTGATTTTTATATGAAAGAAAAATTAAAAAATGCTTGCATTATGAGCTAAGACCGTTTATAATAAATAAGGTCACGGACCGGTGATACAATCGGTCCGCATTTATGCGAGGATGGCGGAATTGGCAGACGCGCAGGTTTGAGGGGCCTGTTGGAACTTATCTCCAGTGAGGGTTCAAGTCCCTTTCCTCGCACCATTTTTAAAAAACAAAACCATGGAAGAACATTCCATGGTTTTTTTATTTCTGACCCGTATCGCGGCGATACCTTTTGAAAATAATTTTTCCTACCAGAGAGTGTGTTTCTCTGGTTTTTTGTGCTTTGGCCAAATCTTCCCCGCTTTTTATCTACATTATTTAAGGGTTTTATGATAAACTATAATGAATTATGCAAAGTGTTAGATGTGGATGAAGGATTTTTATAAATAGATCTATTTTATATCGAAAGGAAGGGTGTTTTAATGAAGAATTGTTGTGAAAAATGCGGAAAAGAACTGGGGTTTTTTGAGCGTTCTTTAAAAATAAACAATTCGCGGATTAACATACAATACGATGCGCTCTGCAGCGAATGCCACAAAACCATCAAGGAGGGCATCAGCCAGATCGACGAAATGTACCAGCGTGTCATGGGAAACCTCAAGGAAAATTACCGCGCCACCAACATGGCAGCCGTGGATATTGACACCTTGATCTTTCTGGCAGTCGAAGCGCTGCTGGTCATCGAACCGAATTATTTTTCTGACAAGACCAGCCTGAACCAGACCATTATCAACCGGACCGACCGGATCATTAACAAACAGAACGACATGGCCAAGATTGTCTACAAGGTGCTGCTCTATGGCTTCTTTGACAATCTTGAAAACAACGGGCTGGACAAGAGCAAGAACTTTGTCAGCTACATGATGCAGAATACTCTTTACATGGAACAGCTGTCCATGAACTGCAGCGAGGAAGTGCCGCGGACCTACGTTAACGCCTTTTTCTCCCGCAAGGGTTTTATCATGGAGCGCATTGAAAAGAAAACCCTGCTTTATGTCATGATCAAGGACGAAACCGTCATTGACTACGAAATGAAGCAGACCGAGGATTATTACCTGATCGACTTTAAAAATCTTTTCTATACCGGCGATCCGGGAAAAAATGTCCAGTGTTATGTGAACGGTGTGGAGAACGCAAAGACCATCACCAAAACCATCGATAATTTTAATACAAAGACTACCAAAAAAGAGGAGCGCCGCATACGCGACACCCTGAACATCATTAACGAGAAAGTTGTGAGAGATCTGAAGTCTCTGAAGCCTGATGAAGCCATCGACACCATTCATCTGGACTGCGTGCTGCTCTGTATCGCGAAAAATATAAGAAATGACCCCGAGGGACGTAAATCGCCCATTCAGGCCCCAGACGGCCTGACAGTGGATCTGCTCTGGAAAAAGTACACGGCCAATCTGGCGCTCATGGGCATCGACAGCAAAGAAAAGGCCGCCGAGTATATTGCCAAGAACTGCCTGTATGCAGACGGCTTCCATGTAAAATACGGCAAAAAAGATCCGGAAACAGGCTGGGCTTTCTTTACGACCAAAGGCTATATCGTCGCCTTTGACCAGAGCAAGCGGTTGTTTTTCATGTATACCGACGACTATCCCAACGACCTGTACTTCCCTTGTAACGAGATGATGTATAACGGCCGCCAGTACCTCCAGCTGCCAATGGAGGACGAGGTGCCAAACGACGACGAGCTGGACGGCATCCTGTTCTTCAGCCGTGACGTTAAGCTGATTATGGGCATTGGCCATTATTTTGAGCGCAACAATATGTTTTACCAGATGGAAAACTTCATCGAGGTTGAGGAAGCCGTCTACGGCGATCCTGAGCAGCTCATGGAGGTGAAGCGGGTGTCCGACCACCTGTTCAGGGATTTTGGCTACATGCCCTTCTGCCTGTATGACGAGTGGTATGTGATCCAGAAGGAGCTGCGGCAGGATGATATTCTCCTGAACCGGCTGATTCCCGAAAAGAGCGGCCTGCGCAAACGCTACGCCACCGGAGATGTCATCTACGCGCCCAAGATTCTCGATGCCTTTAAAAATGGAGCCAGAGAGCTCCAGGACAATCTGGAGATCATGGGTGAGAGCATAGCAAAGGGGCTGCTGTGGTGCTATTTCAAGGCCTCTCTTATCGATACACTGTCCAAGGAGTGGGTCCGCATCGGCGGCGATATCCTGGCAGCCGGTGACGACCTGGTGACCGCCTTTTTCAAATATTCCAGCCTCAAGACCATCGAACCGGAAAAGACCTACTATATCGGCTTGTTTATCTACTATCTGATGGATAAAAACATTCTGCCGGATACCGATTTTCTGGACAATTATGAGCGGGCAGTGCAGACCTTCCTCGAATGTAAACGGGAGGTAGACCGCACTCTGGCCGAGCAGCCGGCAGAGCCCATAACCCAGGAAATAAATACCGAGCCTGAAACGCCCCGGCCGCAGGCGGCACCGGCAGACGCGGCCCCCGAGCCCGAATTCAAGCCCCTGAACTGGGAAGATGACAAGCGGGGTGAATAAACATGCGCGTTTTACTGGTAGAGGACGAGGTATCCCTGGCAACCGCCCTTGGGAAAATCCTCGAAAAAAATAAAATCCTGGTTGATGTGGTCCACGACGGCATCGAGGGAAAGCTGCTCAGCGAGAACGATGTCTATGATGTTATTGTCCTTGACATTATGCTGCCAGGCATGAGCGGGCTGGACATTCTCAAATCCATCCGCGACCGCGGTAAGAACGTGCCTGTGCTGCTCCTGACCGCAAAAGACAGCACTGCTGATAAGGTAAAAGGCCTGGATATGGGCGCTGACGATTACCTCGTCAAGCCCTTTGTCACCGAAGAACTGCTGGCCCGTATCCGCGCTCTGGGCAGGCGTCCCTGGGAGGTCTACCAGGACAATGCCATTACCTTTTCCGATTTATCGCTGAATATCAACAGCGGAGAGCTGCTCATAGACGGCGCGCCCATCAAGCTGACCTCTAAGGAGGCCCAGCTGCTGGAAATGTTTATCAGAAACCCGGGTATGACGATCTCAAAGGAACAGATACTTGACCGGATCTGGGGGATTGAAAGTATGGCCATGGAGAATTCTGTCGAGATTTATGTTCATTATCTGCGGAAAAAACTGAAGAAATCCCGGACTGTTATCAAGACGATCCGTGGTCTGGGCTATGTGCTGAAGGAAGAGGACAATGCTCAGCCTTAATAAATTAAGATTGAATCTGACACTGATGAATACCGCGGTCCTGATTGGATTGTCGGTATTTGTCGCTGTTTCGCTCTATTTAACCATCAATATGGATATGGAGTCCGGCGTCAGCAATAACCTTGAGATCTACTGCTCTCAGCTGGCCAACAACGTCGAGCAGCTCCAGACACAACAGGAGGGCGGCGCGGTTGCGCCAGAGACCCAGAAGGGCTATCAGGAGTTTAAAGACACTCTGGTGCACAACAGCATCGCTTTTACGATCTGGGACGATGCGTTTAACGTGGTGGACAAGTCTGAGTCCCAGCCCTTGAATCAGGACCAGCTTTTCCGGCTTATTAACCGCTATTTCAGCGGCAACCGGGACAAGTATTTGATCAGTGACTACGAGACCGACGACAACAATCTTAAAATCTGTACCTATGTTACCGTCAGTAAGGATGGTGAAATGCGGGTGGTGCAGGCCATGAAAAATATGGATACGGAGCGTGGCGTGTTAAAGAATGCGGTCCGGATGATCCTTATCGTGGTGCTGGCCGGCGCGACCCTTTCCTTACTGTGCGGTTATTTTCTGTCCGGCAGGGCGCTGGTGCCAGTGCGAAAGAGCATGGACCAGCAGCGGGAATTCCTCGCGGATGCGTCCCATGAGCTCAGGACGCCCATTGCTGTTATCCAGACCAATCTGGAGGTGGTGAAGGCCAGCGGCGACGAAACCGTTGAAAGCCAGGCCACCTGGCTGGATAACGCCTATGACGAAACCAAGCGCATGCACCACATCGTGGAGGATTTGATGTTCCTGGCCAGAGCCGATTCCGGCGACGTGCACTTTGAGCCCATGCCGGTGGATATGAGCTACCTGATCATGGAGGTTACCGAGCGGTTTATCCCCATGGCCGCACAGAAATCCATCACGATCCTCAGCAAAGTTCCTATGGAAGAACTGAACGTGATGGGGGATGAAAAGCAGCTGACCCAGCTCATGGTTATCCTCATCGACAACGCCATCAAATACACCGAGCCGGGGGCTGACGAGCGGAATAAAACCATCGTCGTCCAGGCTGAGCGGATCGAGGAAGGTATTGAGATCTGTGTGGCCGATAAGGGCATTGGTATTTCAAAAGAGGAGCAGGAAAAAATCTTCCAGCGCTTCTACCGTGTGGATAAGGTGCGCTCCCGGGCAGAGGGCGGCACAGGCCTGGGCCTGTCCATTGCCTACTGGATCGTCCAGAAGCACAAGGGCATGATCAGGGTGGAAAGTGAAGAAAACCTGGGAACCAAAATGATGATTGTGTTCCCGGCTTATGAAGGACCAAAGGAGGCAAATGAATGAAAGAATTAAAGTTTAACGGCAGTAAGCTGGTTACAGGACCAGGCGCCATTGATTATATTAAGAATCTGGATGGACAGCGGATCTTTGTGGTTACTGGGAAGTCCGCGATGTTTAAAAACGGAACCATCGACCATATCAGAGCGGTTTTCGCGGAGCAGGGAAAAACCTGTGAAGTGTACAGCGGGATTGGCGGCAATCCGACCACAGGCGAGGTGCTCTCTGGCCTCGCGGCCATGAAGGCCTTTGATCCGGACACCGTCATGGCAGTGGGCGGCGGCTCCGCCATCGACGCTACCAAGGTCATGACCCTGATGTGCGAATATCCAGAGCTTACACTGGAGGATATCCGCGGCGGAAAAGCGCCGTCAGAGCGCAGGAAGCTTCAGTTTATCGCCGCACCGTCCACCTCTGGCACTGCCAGCGAGGTCACCCGCGCAGCGGTTATTACCTTTACAGAGGAAAACATCAAGGTGGGCCTGAAGACCACGGCGTTTATCCCCGACATCGCCATCCTCGACGGCAACCTGACCCTGTCCATGCCAAAACACGTTATGGTGGAAACCGGTATGGACGCCCTGACCCATGCGGTTGAGAGCTATATCAACAAGAACAATGACGATTTCTGCAAGTTCATGTCCAAGGGCGCGGTGGAAGGACTGTGTGCGTACCTGCCGCTTTCCTATGAAAAGGGTGACGTTGAGAACCGGCAGAAAGTACACAACTTCCAGTGCCTGGCGGGTATGGCCTTCCAGAACTCCGGCCTGGGGATGGATCACGGCATTGCCCATGCCTTTGGCGGACGCTTTGGCACCAGCCACGGCCTGCTCAACGCAGTGGCCCTGCCCTATGTGCTCAAATACAACGCCCGGGATGAGGCGGTAAGGGCAGATCTGGATGAGCTGTCAAGAGTGATCGGTGCCGATATTATCGATACCATCGAGGGCTTTAACGCCCGGTTTGGCGTCCCCAAAACCTTCAGGGAGATGGGGATCAGCGAGGAAGACTTTAACAGCCATTATGAGAGCCTTCTGGACAATTCCATGAAAGGCTCGACCGCCCGTAATCCGGTGCCGATGACCCGTGAGGAAATGGACAAGGTCTTAAAAAGCATCTACTACGGCGATATTTTGTTTTAGAGAGAACAAGCGGAGGAACAATGAGTTTATTAGACGGACTGAATGAACAGCAGAGGGAAGCGGCAGCAACGACCGAGGGGCCGGTTTTGATTCTGGCCGGTGCCGGTTCCGGGAAAACCCGGACCATTATCCACAGAATCGCATATATTATCGAGAGTAAAAAGGCCTGGCCCTCACAGATACTGGCCATCACCTTTACCAATAAAGCGGCGGGCGAAATGCGTGAGCGTATCGCGGCCATGAACGTGGAGGAAAGCGACCGTATCTGGATGTATACTTTCCATGCCATGTGCGCCCGCATCATGCGTATCCACAGCCAGTGGCTGGGCTACAGCGATAATTTTGTCATCTATGATACCGACGACCAGAAGCGCCTTTACAAAACCCTGATCAAGGAGCTGGACTTTAATGATAAAATGTTTCCGTTCCAGTATGTATCGAGTCAGATATCAACAGCCAAAAATAATTTCTGGACGCCGGAGGATTACCTGAAGAATAATCCGGGCGAGTTCAGGGCAGAGAAGGTGGCGCAGTACTACCGCCTATACCAGGACACCCTGAAAAAGAACAACGCCATGGATTTCGATGACCTCATCTATAACACCCTGGTGCTGTTTAAAGGCTTTCCCGAAATTTTGGAGCAATACCAGAACCGGTTTAAGTACATCCTGGTCGATGAATACCAGGATACGAACCACAGCCAGTACGAGCTGGTCAACCTGCTGGCAGCAGGACACCGCAACCTGTGCGTGTGCGGTGACGACGACCAGAGTATTTATATGTGGCGAGGAGCAGATATCAACAATATCCTCGACTTTGAAAAGGACTATCCTGACGCCAAGGTGGTCAAGCTGGAGGAAAATTACCGTTCCACCAGTGTGATTCTGGACTGTGCCAACAAGGTGATCGCCAACAATACTGGCCGTAAGGATAAAAACCTCTGGACCAGAAATCCCGGGGATGATAAAATCGTTGTCTCATCCTTTAACCAGGGCTATGACGAGGCCCGCTTTGTAGCCCAGGAAATCGAGAACCTCCGGGCCGATAAGGGTTATACCTATGGTGATTTTGCAGTGCTCTACCGCACCAATGCCCAGTCCCGTCTCTTTGAAGAGGCCTTCATGCGTGAGGGCATGCCTTACCAGCTCATCGGGGGTACAGGCTTCTACTCACGTATGGAAATCAAGGACATTATTTCCTATCTTCATGTACTCATCAACCCACTGGACAACATCGGCTTCATGCGCATCGTGAACGTGCCCAAGCGCGGGATCGGCACAGCCACCCTGGAAAAAATCAGGGAATTTGCCGAGTTTAAGGGCTGGAGCCTCATGGAGACCTTCTATCACTGTGAGGAAGTGCCGGAGCTCAGCTCCAGTGTGCGCAACAAGGTCCGCGAGTTTGCCATGGTTATGGAGGAGCTGCGGGACCGCTGCGAAACCGATTCAGTCAGTGAGCTCATCGACCATGTCATCAAGGATACCGGCTATCTTGAGATGCTGGAGCTTGGAAAGCTGGACCACAGCGAGAGCCGTATCGAAAACCTCGAGGAGCTGATCTCCTCCGCTGTGGAATTTGAAAAGAACAGCGATGACAAGAGCCTGACCGCCTATCTGGAAACAGTCGCCCTGACTGCCGAGACCGACAAGTATGACAGCGAGGAAGGGAAGATCCTGCTTATGACCCTGCACAATGCCAAGGGACTCGAGTTTCCTGTGGTCTTCCTGCCAGGCGTGGAGGAGGGCATCTTCCCCCACGGCCGCTCCATGGACAATCCAGAGGAAATGGAAGAGGAACGCCGTATCTGTTATGTGGGCATCACCCGCGCCAAGGAGCGGTTGTATATGTCATGGGCGGCAGAACGCACCGTTTACGGACGCCGCCAGCCCCAGATACAGTCCCGCTTCCTGAAGGAGCTGCCTCCGGAATGCCTGGAGCTGAATGTCCAGAAATACGAGCGCAACGAGATTGTCGAGGAAGCCTCGGTTGAGAAAAAGACATACAGTTTTTCCGACCATTTGCAGCATAAACCCAATGTTTATAAATCCGCAGCGCCTAAAAAGGCCAAGGAGGAAAGCTCCGGTGCCTTTAATCTCAGCGATAAGGTCAAGCATAAAAAATTCGGCATCGGCACCATTGTCGAGGTAAAACCGAACCAGGTGTCAATCGCATTCCCGGGAGTGGGTATAAAGAAACTGGACCCGTCTTATGTAACAAAAGCCTAGGTCTAAATTTTGCGTTGAGGACAATGACTTATGAATGAAGAATTAAAACAGGCTGAAGCCAAAATCAGCCAGCTTAAAAAACAAATTGAGGAAAACAACGTCCGTTATTATGATAAGGACGCGCCCGTCATTCCAGACTACGAGTACGACCGCATGATGCGGGAGCTCATCAGTCTGGAGACTGCCTATCCGCAGTTTTTGACACCTGATTCGCCGAGCCAGCGTGTGGGCGGCGCGCCGTCAGAGGCCTTTGAGAAAGTGAACTACACCACGCCTAAGCTCAGCCTCAGCAACGCTTTTAACGCCGGGGACCTGAGGGACTTTGATACCCGTATCCGCAAGGTCTACCCCGATGTGGAGTACTGTGTCGAGCATAAATTCGATGGCCTGACCGTTGTGTTAGACTACGAAAACGGACTGCTGGCCCGCGGCTCTACCCGCGGCGACGGCGTGACCGGCGAAAATGTCACCCAGAATCTGAAGACGGTCAAGACCATTCCCCTGCGCCTCACAGAGCCGGTGACCCTGGAGGTCCGGGGGGAGGTGCTGATCTATAAGGAGGACTTTGAGCAGCTGAACGCTGCGCGGGAGGAACAGGGCGAGCCCCTGTTCGCCAATCCCAGAAACGCCGCCGCAGGCTCTATCCGCCAGCTTGACCCTAAACTGGCGGCCGAAAGGCCTCTGGACATCTTTGTATTTAACCTGGAATACTGCGAGAACCGGACCTTCGAGACCCATAAGGAAAGCTTTGATTTCCTCACACACTGCGGTTTTAAAACCAGTGAGGTGAAGCTTTACAGCAGCATGGAGGACATTATCACCTACATTGAGGAGATGGAACATGGCGGAAGAGAGGCCCTGCCCTATGAGATTGACGGCATGGTCATCAAGGTCAATAATCTGGCAGAGCGGGAGCGGCTGGGGGACACCTCCAAATCACCCCGCTGGGCCATTGCTTACAAGTTCTCGCCCGAGCAGACCGTGACCACTGTGCGGGACATCACGGTGCAGGTGGGCCGTACCGGCGCTCTGACGCCTGTGGCGGAGCTTGAGCCTGTCCTGCTGGCAGGCTCCATGATCTCCCGGGCGACCCTCCATAACGAGGACTACATCATCGACAAGGATATCCGGATTGGCGACAAGGTTGTAATCCAGAAGGCCGGGGATGTTATCCCCGAAGTCGATCATTCCATTCCAGAGGAGCGCACCGGCGCCGAGGTCATTTTTACCATGCCCACCCATTGCCCGGTCTGCGGCTCCAAAACCTACCGGGTGCCCGGTGAGGCAGTAACTAAGTGCCTGAACATGGACTGTCCGGCCCAGGTATTTCGCAAGATTGTTCATTTCGCCTCCAGAGATGCCATGAATATCGACGGCATGGGTCCGGCGGTGGTAAGACAGTTGCTGGATAACGAATTGATCCACACCATTGTGGATATCTACCATGTTTCTAACCGTCGGGAAGACCTGACCGGGCTCGAAAAAATGGGCGAAAAATCTGTGGATAACCTCATAAACGCCATAGAGGATTCCAAAAGCAGGCCGCTCTCCAAGGTGGTTTTTGCCCTGGGAATTCCGCTGGTAGGAGCCAATGGGGCCAAAATACTGGCCTCCCACTTTGGCAGCATGGACGCCCTTATGGAGGCTTCCGAAGAGGAGCTGACAGAAATTTATGACATCGGCGGCAAAATGGCTGTGGAAATTGTGGATTTTTTCAAGACCGATGCAAACCGACGTATTGTGGACGGCCTGCGGGAGGCTGGTGTCAACATGACGGAAAATACCGCCAGGGCCACTGCAGAACTCGCAGGGAAAACCTTTGTCCTGACCGGCACACTGCCCACCATGGGACGCCGTGAGGCCAAGGAGATCCTGGAGAGCCACGGCGCCAAGGTGTCCGGCTCGGTCAGCAAAAAAACTGATTATGTGCTGGCCGGAGAAAACCCCGGCTCCAAGGCCGAGAAAGCCATGAGCCTGGACGTGCCCGTTATTGACGAGGAAGCCTTTAAAAAAATGGTCGGCCTGGAATAAAAATAAAACCAAGGGGTATCGTGGCGATACCCTTTCAGGGTGTAGATAAACTTTATCATGAAGATTTGAAGCGTTAAAGAGAGGCGGTTCTTGCCAATGTCCGGCTATTCTTATTATGCGGCACGATTCCTGGCCGTTATCCGCAGCGCCTGGACCTTTTTGGTTATCTGGATAAAAGGCGCAGTCTTGGGCTGCGCCACTTTTTGACAGCCTGATGCGGCAGAATACCGCATTTTCAATCCGGTCATGAACCTTCCACTTTCAACGTTCCACCGTCCACCTTTGTTCAGCCCGTATCGCCGCGATACGGGCTGAATTTCTGCGGGTTGAATTTTACTGAAAATAATTTACATTTAAAGGGTTTTGAATTATAATGATATAATGAGAAAAATTTACCCGAAAGGAATGAAATCATGAGTATTACCAGAGAAGAAGTTACCTATGTTGCGGATCTGGCCCGCCTTGAATTCACCGAAACGGAAACGGACCGTCTGGCGGATGAGCTGGGCGCAGTCCTTGATTATGCGGCGACTTTGAATAAATTAGATACATCAGACGTAAAACCCACAGAACATATTCTGCCGGTTCAGAACGTTTTTAGAAAAGATGAAGTGAAGCCTTCACTGCCAATTGAAAAAGTCCTGGCCAACGCGCCGGAATCAGAAGCCGGCTGCTTTAAAGTGCCGAGAGTTCTGGAATAGGAGGATCGAATTGGAATTATCACAATTGACTGTCCATGAGATCAATGGGCTTATTGAAAAGAAAGAAGTTTCCGTCAAAGAGGTCACCCAGGCAGCGGTCGATCGTATCGACGCAGTAGAGGATAAAATTGACGGCTATCTCTGCCTGACAACCGAGACAGCCATGAAAGAGGCTGAGGAGCTGGACGCGCTTATCGCAGAAGAAGGAAAGAAGGATGTGCTCGAGGGCATTCCCTACGCCTTAAAGGACAATATGTGTACCGACGGTATCCAGACCACCTGTGCGTCCAAAATTCTGGACGATTTTGTGCCGCCCTACAACGCAGAGGTCTATGACCGCCTGCTGGCCCAGAAGGGGATTTTGCTCGGAAAGGCCAATATGGATGAGTTTGCCATGGGCTCCTCCACAGAAAATTCCGCCTTCAAGGTAACCAAAAACCCCTGGGATCTCACACGCGTGCCCGGCGGCTCCAGCGGCGGCTCTGCAGTGGTGGTGGCCTCCGATATGGCTTACTACTCACTGGGCTCCGATACCGGTGGTTCGATCCGCCAGCCAGCGGCCTTCTGCGGCGTGGTTGGCATGAAACCGACCTACGGCCTGGTTTCCCGCTATGGCCTGGTGGCTTTCGCGTCTTCCTTAGACCAGATCGGTCCCTTTACCAAGGATGTTGAGGACTGCGCCATCGTGTTAAGTGCCATTGCAGGCCATGACCCCAAGGATTCAACCTCCCTTAAGGTTGATAAAAAGGACTATACACAGAACCTGAAGAATGGCGCCAAAGGCATGAAGATTGGCGTGGCACAGGCATTTATGGGCGAAGGCCTTCAGCCAGAGGTGCGCACAGCCATCGAAAGCGCCATTGACACCTACCGTGCCATGGGCGCAGAAATCGTGGATGTCTCCTTTGAGTATCTGGATTACGCTCTGTCCGCCTATTACCTGATCTCCTCCGCGGAAGCCAGCTCCAATCTGGCCCGCTACGACGGTATCCGTTATGGTGTCCGCGCCGAGGAATACGCAGACCTGGTAGACATGTACCGCAAAACCAGAACCCAGGGCTTTGGCGATGAGGTCAAACGCCGCATCATGCTGGGAACCTACGCCTTAAGCTCCGGTTATTACGACGCTTATTATAAAAAAGCCATGCAGGTTCGTACCCTGATCATGGATGACTTCAAAAATGTTTTTGATTCCTGTGATGTCCTGCTGACGCCAACCACGGCCAAGACCGCCTTTGGCATCGGCGAAAAGACCGGTAATCCGCTGGAAATGTACCTGACCGATATTTATACCGTTCCGGTGAACATCGCCGGAATTCCGGGAATTTCAATCCCCTGCGGCTTTGACAGTGACGGCATGCCTATCGGTATGCAGCTGCTGGGACCGGTACTGAGCGAAGAAAAGATTCTGCAGACAGCTTACGCCTTTGAACGTGAAACCGCGTTTAAAGACCAGAAGCCAAAGCTTGTATAGGCAAAGGAGGAATAAAGATGGAATATGATATTGTCATCGGGATGGAAATCCATGCTGAGTTAGCAACAAAATCTAAAATTTTCTGCTCCTGCTCTACCAAGTTCGGTGCAGATGAAAATACACATGCCTGCCCGGTGTGCCTTGGGATGCCCGGCGTACTGCCGGTACTCAATGAAAAGGTCGTTGAGTATGCCACGAGAGCCGGACTGGCCCTGAACTGCCATATTGCGAATTTCAGCAAAATGGACCGTAAAAATTACTTTTACCCTGACCTGCCAAAGGCCTATCAGACCTCTCAGTTTGATCTGCCCATCTGTACCGGCGGGGTTGTGGATATTGAAGTGGAAGGCGAAAAAAAGGAAATCGGCATTACCCGTATCCATATCGAGGAGGACGCCGGTAAGCTGCTCCATGAATCCGCAGATGGCACCCTGGTCGATGTTAACCGCTGTGGCGTGCCGCTCATCGAGATTGTTACTGAGCCGGATATCCGCGGTGCCGAGGAAGCTCGGGTTTTTGCGGAAAAAATCCGTAATATTTTGGAATATGTGGGCGTTTCCGACTGTAAAATGGAAGAAGGCTCCATTCGTTTCGACGTTAACCTTTCTGTCAAGGAAAAGGGCAGTGATGTGCTGGGAACCCGTACAGAGATGAAGAATCTGAACTCTTTCAGGGCTTTAGTGCGCGCAGTCCAGTACGAGAGCAAACGCCAGATTATCGAGCTTAAAAAAGGACACCGCATTATCCAGGAAACCCGCAAGTGGGACGACGTCAAGGGCGTCAGCTCCTCCATGAGAAGCAAGGAAGAAGCCCACGACTACCGCTATTTCCCGGAACCAGACCTGGTGCCCATTGTTATTACCGATGAGACCATTGAGCAGATCAAGTCTGAGCTGCCAGAGCTGCCGGAAGCCAAACGTGCCCGCTATGTGGCAGAGTACAAGCTGCCGGACTACGACGCCGGTGTCCTGACTGCCTCCAAGGTGACTGCGAAATTTTTTGAGGAAACCGTTGCGCTGTACGACGAACCCAAGCAGATTTCCAACTGGCTGATGGTGGATATTCCAGCTATGCTCAAGGAAAAAGAGCTGTCGATGGAAAACATTCCCTTTACCCCGGCACAGCTGGCTGAGTTGTTAAAGCTCATCAAGGACGGTACCATCAGCGGTACTATCGGCAAAAAGGTTCTGGTGAAGATGTTTGAAGAAGACAAAAACCCCAAGGCCATTGTGGAAGAAAATAACTGGGCTCAGATGAGTGATACCAGCGAGCTGGAAAGCATTATCGCCCAGATTATCGAAGACAACCCGAAATCCATCGAGGATATCGGAGCCGGGAATCAGAAGGCCTACGGATTCCTGACCGGCCAGGTCATGAAGGCAACCAAGGGACAAGCAAACCCACAGGTCGCCAACAAGATTATCCGCGAGCTGGTCGCCAGGAAACTGGAAAGCTGAATAATATGACAGAATACAACGGGCGGTCCTCAGATCGTCCGTTGTTGCGATTAACAAAGGAGAGAATTTTGAATCGAATTGACGGAAGAAGTAACGACGGCCTGAGGCCGGTGAGCATCACCCGGCATTTTACCAGAAACGCCCAGGGCGCGGTACTCATCGAGGTGGGAAATACCAAGGTTATCTGTACTGCCATGGTGGAGGATAAGGTACCGCCCTTTTTAAGAGGTGAAAAAAAAGGATGGGTCACCGCCGAATATGAAATGCTCCCAAGCTCCACAGGTTCTCGTAAGGGAAGAGACCGCAGCCGCGGCAAAATTGACGGCAGAACCGTTGAAATCCAGCGCTTAATTGGCAGAAGCCTGCGTTCTGTGATTGATATGGAGAAGCTTGGGGAACGGACAATATGGATTGATTGTGATGTGATCCAGGCCGACGGCGGCACCCGTACCGCGTCCATTACCGGTGCCTTTGTGGCTCTGTATGACGCAGTCACATGGCTCATGGAGGAAGAGGTCATTGATGAGTGGCCAATTAACGGATATGTGGCCGCCACCAGTGTCGGTATCAACCAGAACGAGCCCATTATGGATCTCTGCTATGAGGAGGATTCTACTGCAGAGGTCGATATGAACATTGTCATGACTGATAAAGGCGAGATCGTGGAGATCCAGGGAACTGGGGAGGAACGCCCCTTTACCCGGGATGAATTCCAGAAGCTCATGGCATTGGGAGAAGACGGCGTGTATAAACTGATTAACATTCAAAAAGAGGCGCTGGGAACACTTTAAGCGCCCGGAAAGGGACTATGATGAAAACCATCGTGCTTGCAACCGGAAATAAAGACAAGGCCCGGGAAATCAAGGCCATGCTGGATCATAAATTTGAAGTAAAGACCATGAAGGACATGGGCATTGACATTGAGATCATTGAGGACGGCGACACCTTTGAGGACAATGCCCTGATTAAGGTGAGGGCTATTCAGCCTTTTGTGAAGGATTCTGAAATGATCATTATGGGGGATGACTCTGGTCTGTCGGTGGACGCATTGGACGGCGCACCAGGAATCTATTCCGCCCGCTACGCAGGGGAGGATGTGACCTACCGCGATAACAATGAAAAGCTTTTAAAGGCCATGAAGGATGTGCCTGAGGAAAAACGCGGTGCCGAATTTGTCAGTGCGATCGCCATGATTTTACCGGACGGCCAGGAGCTGACCGTCAGAGGGACCGTTAGAGGCAGGATCGCCTTTGATTTTATGGGTGAAGAGGGCTTTGGTTACGACCCGCTTTTTATCGTGGAAGAGACAGGCAAAAGCTACGCGCAGATGGCACCAGAGGAAAAGAATGATATCAGCCACCGTGCCAGAGCTGTGGCGCGCGCAAAACAGATTTTAGAGAAATACCAGTAGCAGAAAGGAGAAGGGAACATGCGGATCGGATTAGTCAGTGACAGCCACGGCAATCTGGGCGACCTGGAACGCGCGGTCAGCCAGATGGGCAAGGTGGAGGCGATTTTTCATATGGGCGATTATGTGGACGACGCCCTGCAGATCAAACATTGGACATCGGTGCCGGTGTTTGCAGCCAAGGGCAATATGGATGTCTATTCCCAGAAGGGACATCTTTTTATCAAGACCGAGCTGGGCGGCAAGGTGATCCTGGCCTGTCACGGCCACACGCTCCATGTCAAAAATGAGTACAGCACCCTGCGCTATAAAGCACTGGAGGAAAACGCGGATATTGTGCTTTTCGGCCACACACATATCCCGATGATCGACCAGGACGACTGCCTTTTAATGATAAATCCCGGCAGTGTAGCCCTTCCTCATTTTGGCGGAGAAAAAACCTTTGGTATTTTGACCATTGAAGATGGAGGTGCAGACGGCGAGATTATTCCACTTATGCCAGAGTGAAATAGAGCGCTGTAAAAAATCATATGTTTTCATGCATTTTTGTGAAAAAAGTGTTGACATTCGTCTTTTTTTGCAGTATACTAACACTTGTCCTCAGCGAGAAAGTGCTGTGAGCAAGGCGATATCAACACTTTTTAACCAATGCGGACAACAATAAATTTTAGCAGTATGCGGGTGTAGCTCAGTGGTAGAGCCCTGGCCTTCCAAGCCAGTCGCGAGGGTCCGATTCCCTTCACCCGCTCCATTTATGCAAAATTGCGCCAATAGCTCAGTTGGATAGAGCAACGGCCTTCTAAGCCGTGTGCCCGGGGTTCGAATCCCTGTTGGCGCGCCATATCTTTTCCTTTAAACTTGGTGGACGTAGTTCAGTTGGTAGAGCGCCAGATTGTGGTTCTGGTTGTCGAGGGTTCGAGTCCCTTCGTCCACCCCATTTTTTTACAGGGGTATAGCCAAGTCGGTAAGGCACCAGACTTTGACTCTGGCATGCGTAGGTTCGAGTCCTGCTACCCCTGCCACTTTGTTATAGCAAGATGGAAAAGCCGTTAATGAAGGATAATACATGACCCATTAGCTCAGTTGGTAGAGCATCTGACTTTTAATCAGGGTGTCGGGCGTTCAAGTCGCCCATGGGTCACCATTTTAGAAAGTATAGCAGCTGTGAAACAGTTGCTTTTTTTATTTAAAGAACAAGCCAGGCGGCTTGAACGTTAAGAATGAAATCTGGCCCGTATCGTAGCGATACGGGCCAGATTATTTTTTATGTTAAATATTTAAAATTTTACCATCGGTCGATACCGTTGTGACCGACCAGGGAATAATCTTCCCGCTGCTTTTTAAAGCGGCTTTAACAGCATTGACAATGCCTCCGCAGCAGGGCACTTCCATTCTTACAACTGTCAGCGAACGGATATCGTTATTCGCCAGAATATCGGTCAGCTTATCTGCATAGTCCACATCGTCAAGCTTTGGACAGCCGATAAGGGTGATCCGGTTTTTAATGAATTCATTGTGAAAATCACCATAGGCGTAGGCTGTGCAGTCGGCAGCGATGAGCAGATCTGCATTGTCAAAATATGGAGCCTTTGGTGGCGCCAGCTTAATTTGCACAGGCCACTGGTTTAAGCGGGACTGGGCAGGGGTGGTACTGTGGTTTCCAGGCTCTGATTTTGCGTGGCGATCAATTTTACGCGAGGTCGTTCCCGGACAGCCGCAGGCCAGCGTTTTGGGCTGGACCTTTTCAGTTTCCATTTTAGCCTGTACAGCAGCTTCATCATAAGCGACCGCCTCCCGCTCCTCAAAGTGGATAGCGTCCTCAGGACACACTGGCAGGCAATCTCCTAGACCGTCGCAGTAATCGTCCCTTAACAGCGTGGCGACACCGTCGACCAGACCGATGGCCCCTTCGTGACAGGCGTCGACACACAGACCGCAGCCGTTACATTTTTCTTTATCAATTTTAATGATTTTACGTATCACAGTTATTCCTCCAGTTCAGGTGTTGACTATAGTATAGCATATTCACCGGAGGAATTCTGTTGCATCAGCAACAAATGTGATTTAATAGAAAACTTTTAAGCGTTCAGACAGAGGTTGGAAGTCCTTATCGCCAGGCATGGCAGTGGGTTCGCCAAAAGGCATCTGTGCTCTTAAACGCCAGGCGTCCGGAAGCTTCCATTCTTTTTTGACAGCTTCGTCGATGAGCGGATTATAGTGCTGAAGGTTTGCGCCGAGGCCTTCAATTTCCAGGGAATTCCATACTGAGAACTGAAGCATGCCGTTGGCCTGTTCTGCCCATACTGGGAAGTTATCTGCATATAGTGGGAATTGTTCGACCAGGCTGTCTGTAACGGTATCGTCAATAAAGTACAGGACGGTTCCGTGGCCGGCTTTAAAGCTGTTTACCTTGTCTTCGGTCGGCTGGAATTTGTTTGCCGGCACCTTCTTGCGCAGTGTCTCCATTACGATATCCCAGAGTTTGTCATGTTGCTCGCCAAAGAGTAAAACGACCTTTGAGCTCTGGCTGTTAAAAGCAGAGGGGGTATGCTTGATGGCATGGCCGATCACTTCCTCGATTTTATTGTCGGAGATGGGGCTTTTTTTGCTGATGGCATAGAAACTGCGGCGGTTTAAAATCGCGCTGTAAAAATCTTTTGACATAATATACGCTCCTTTTAATTTAAATTTATATACAAAATAATATTTTAGAATAATTATTATTTAAAAATATACCCGGTTTATAAAAAAAATAACATTTGGAGGAAAAAATATAATGTGATTTTAAAAAAATTGTGCTACAATTGGTCAGGAAAAATATGGAGGTGCAGCTATGGAAGCAGCAGGAAGAAAAGTTTTAAAGGTCGGCGGGATTTTAATGGCCATTATAGGCGTTTTTGGCGCTGTTATTGCCGTTTCCGGTATTATTGGCTACAATAATATGGATCCGTCCATGGCAGCGGATATGGAGAAAATCATGGGCGTTAGCATCAGAGACCTTTCGGTAAACCTGATGGTGAGTACAGTCGTCTGTGTTTTTGAGCTTGTGGTTGGAATTTTGGGCGTTGCTTTTTCTAAAAAAGCAGAAAAAGGTGCATTGTGCTTTATTCTCGGCATCATCATTATTATATTCCAGGTAGGCTCTGTCATTTACGGCAGCCTGCGAACCGGATTTACAGCGGATATGATCCTTACCCTGATAGCGGGGCTGATCATTCCTGGAGTTTATACCTTTGGTGCCTGGAAAAATATGCGGTCAGCACAGCAGGCATAAAAAAACGTCCCCAAAGGGACGTTTTTTTAAATAGAAATTGAACGGCTTGGTCTATGCCAGGTATTCTTCTTCCTGGTTATTGCGCATGGAGAACAGGAAGAACGGCTGAGTAATCGCAAAAATAATGCTGAGCACCAGGAATAAAACAGCGTTTTCTGGTTTATACATGCGGTACAGACGGTATAATGCGCCGTAATAATAAACGGCATAGGCGATCGGGAAGAGCCATCCAATGAATGGAATCATGGAAAGCAGCCCGCTCGCAAATGGCAGAAGCGGCAGGAACACATGGGCGTATGGAATCACCCATGAGCCAAAGGCGACCTTTTCGTTGATGATTTTACCCATCAGGTAAGTCTTAGCAATGGGAATCCATGCCAGCCAGGGGCTGTCGATACCACGGTTTTTAGCCATCTGGTATAAGCTGAGTGAATTGAAAACATAGCAGACGATACCAATGACTAAAATAATAACAAAGTAAGCAGCCAGAAAAGATAAAATAATAGCGGCAACACCCGCGTCTGTTGAAGAGTAATAAATACTGTCGGACATGTTGTCTCTCCTTTCATATATTTTAGAATACATCTAATTAAGTCCATTGTAGCACCTTATGTGAATGAAAGCAATATGATTTTAAAAAGAGTGACTCCTCTGGGATTTAACGTGACTTTAATGAACGGTATAATAAAAGCTCCGGAGGTTTCCGGAGCTTTTATTGTTAAATACCGTTTTTATCAAGATGATCTTCCATGCGTCTTTTCATTTCGTCATCAATCACGATTTTTCCGTCAATTTCGTAGTTGTAAAGATGAGCGATAATATCGCGTACAGTTACAATGGGGTAAGTGGTGATACCAAACGCTTCCTTGACTTCCTGGATTGCGCTCTTGTCATTGTTGCCCTTTTCCATCCGGTCAACGGAAATGATGAGCGCGGTTATGTCGACATCGGCAAGGCCCTTGAGCAGCGGTACACTCTCGCGGACTGAGGAGCCGGCAGTGATGACATCCTCGATGATGATGGCCTTATCGCCGTCCTGGGGCTTGTAGCCGATAATGCTGCCGCCTTCGCCGTGGTCCTTGGCTTCCTTGCGGTTAAAGCAGTAGGGAATGTTGACGCCGTGGTCTCTGTAAAGGGAAACGGCGGAAGTAATGACGAGCGGAATACCCTTGTAGGCAGGACCGTACATAAAATCCATTTCCCCGATGTTTTCCCCGATGCAGGCCGCGTAGTATTCGCCCAGCTTTGAAATCTGTTCAGCTGTTTTATAGTTGCCGGTATTGATGAAATAAGGTGTTTTACGGCCGCTTTTGGTCACGAAATCGCCAAAGGTCAAGACGCCGGAGCGCACCATAAAATCGATAAAGTCTTCTTTGTAACCCATAGTATCCTCCAGATAATTGTTTTCTAAATAAAATTATATACGATATCCGCTCAGGTGGCAAACAGTTTATCCGTTGCCAAGCAGATGACGTTCCAGATTCACGACAAAATCCTGGATATTGGTAATAAAGGATTCGCTGCTCAGGCTGCCGCGGTCCTTAAGCTTGTTCACGACAAATTCAGAGATGTCAACCGTGTAGAAGTAGACGGGCCGGACCACGCCGCCCACCAGCTGGTAGGAAGGGGTCATATTACCGGTTGCGATGGTGTGAAGCTGGGTCGCGAGGCAGATGACAGTGGTCGCTCTGCGCGTGTAGGCACGCATGGCGTCCTGAGCCTGATAGACGTCGGAATAGACGCCCGGCAGAGGGCCATCGTCGCGGATCGAGCCAGCCAGCACCATGGGAACGTCTTTTTTCAGACAAGCTTGGACAATGCCGTCGCGGATATTATAGTCACGGACCAGATTTTTAAGCGAGCCGGAGGAGCGGGCACGGTTAATGGTTTCGATATGATGGTAATGGCCATTTTTACAGCTGCATTTTGAATAAATATCCTGCCCCAGGGCTGTATGGAAAAAGCTTGCCTCCAGATCATGGGTTGCCAGGGCATTGCCGGCAAAAAGAGCGTCGACATAGCCGGATTTTATGAGTGACGACATGGCGTTGCGGGAATCGTAGTCGAAGGCAGCTGCCGGTCCCAGCACCCAGACCACGTAGCCATGGTCCTTTTCATAGCGAAGCAGGTCGTAAAGCCGGTCATAATCGCTGGAAAAGGCTGTTTCTCTGGAATTGTTCATTCGAAAGGCAAAGTTGTCTGTATTGTCCTGGAAGTTCCGGTTAAAAGCGTTTTGGTGAACATAAACGCCAGTTTCGCCGTTGTCGCTGCGGCCGATGACAACCGCGTCGCCTTTTTTGACGTTGCGGAATTCGACCGCGTGGGGAAGGCCGTCCTCGATGACGACAACACAGTCCATCCGGCTTTCACGGATCAGAATCCAGTGACCGTCGATCTTAAAATATTCAGGAAAAATGGAGGTTGCGTAAAAATTTTCAGGGACGACGCCGTCCTTGGGGGCTGGTTCGGTATGAACGTCTGGAGAGCCGGCGAAATGCTCAGTGTGAAAGTCAGGTGGGATATACTCAGGTAATTTAAACATAATTCTAATTCACTCCTAATTGATAGCCATAAAATAGTTTTCCTTTTAAAATCCATTATAGCACTTTAAAATCAGGGATTCAACGCAGGACAAAAGGCGCGGGCGAATATTTTTTGAAAAGTGTTGACAAAAGTAGAGAGGTACTTTATAATATAAAAGCATATAAAACATATATGAATAAATAAAAAATGAATTTTACAGGTTTTGCAGTTGAACGCTGTATACCTTGACAAAGGCTTTAAATCTAGAATATAATTGTAAAAGTGTATCCTTTCAATACCATATGAAAGAGTACGGAATTATATTTGAGAAATCAAGCTTTTTGAGAGGAGGTAGAAATGGAAACACCAATAAACGAACAGGCGCAGCCCATCATTGAGATCCGGTCTTTGGGAAAAACCTTCCATACAAAAAGTGGCGATGTGAAGGCTCTGGATGATATTAATATCACCATTCATAAAGGCGATATTTTTGGAATCATCGGTATGAGCGGCGCTGGAAAAAGCACGCTTGTGCGCTGTATGAACCTGCTGGAAAAACCAACGGAGGGCAGCGTTTTAGTCGACGGTGAGGATATTTCGGAAATATCGGAAAAGGATCTTCGGAAAGTACGTTATTCCATGGGGATGATCTTTCAGCAGTTCAACCTTTTGGAACAGCGGACTGCCGAAAAAAATATTTTATTTGCGCTTGAAATCGCGGGGTATGACAAGTCCAAGGCCAAAGGGCGCGCGGCGGAGCTTTTAGAGCTCGTCGGCCTCAGCGACCGGGCGCAGTCCTATCCTTCCCAGCTGTCTGGCGGGCAGAAGCAGCGTGTCGCTATCGCGCGTGCGCTGGCCAACAACCCGAAGGTACTGCTGTGTGACGAAGCCACCTCAGCCCTTGATCCCACCACCACACGGTCGATTCTTACGCTTCTAAAGGATATCAACAAACGTCTGGGCATTACCATTGTGGTGATCACCCATGAGATGAGCGTGGTGGAGGAAATATGCAGCCATGTGGCCATTATTGATAAGAGCCATATTGCTGAACAGGGAAGTGTGGAGGAGATTTTCACCAATCCCAAAACAGCCATTGCGAGAAGAATGATCTTTCCGGATGGCGAAAACCTCACTGGCCACGTCGGTCAAAATTGCTGCCGTATTGTTTTTGACGGAAGCTCCTCCTACGACCCGGTAGTGGCTAGGATGATTCTGGAATGTAAGGCGCTGGTCAACATTATGTATGCGGATATGAAAAATATCGACGGCATTGCCCGCGGGCAGATGGTCATTCAGCTGCCTGAGGACAGCACAACTGCCAGCAAGGTGCTAAACTATCTGAGATCCAATGGATTGACTGTGGAGGAGGTGCCGGACTATGTGGGATAGCACAATGATCAGTATGATCTGGTGGGGGCTGCTTCAGACCCTGTATATGACCCTGGCGTCAACCTTGATTTCTTATGTGCTGGGAATCCCGATGGGGGTTATTCTGGTGGCCTGTGACAAGGACGGTGTCAAGCCGCTGCCCATTGTTCATAAAATTTTAGACATTATCGTTAATATTACCCGTTCCATTCCGTTTTTAATCCTGCTGATCGCGGTTATCCCGATCACGCGCTTTATTACCGGTACCACCATCGGCTCCAACGCGACCATTGTGCCGCTGGTTATGGCGGCCGCGCCGTTTATCGCGCGTATGGTGGAATCCTCACTCCGTGAGGTGGATAAGGGATTGATTGAGGCATCGCTTTCGATGGGAGCCAGCCCCTTTCAGGTGATCTGCAAAGTGCTTCTGCCGGAAGCCAAGCCTTCGCTGATTGTGGGCGCGGCTATTTCAACCACCACCATTCTGGGCTACTCAGCCATGGCTGGTATTGTGGGCGGCGGCGGCCTCGGTGATATCGCCATTCGTTACGGGTATTACCGCTACGAAAACGGCGTGATGATTGTGACTGTTGTACTGCTGGTTCTGGTGGTTCAGGTATTCCAGGAAATTGGAATGAAGATCGCTGAAAAGCAGGATAAGAGAAAATAATTTCCAGGAGGAAAAGAAGGATGAAATTAAAAAAAGTATTATCTGTACTGGTAGCGTTAGGCCTTGTGACGGTTATGGCCGCAGGCTGCAGTTCTTCCGGCGGAGGATCAGCCTCTGGCTCGGATGATAAAACCATCGTGGTGGGCGCATCGCCGACCCCTCATGCTGAAATTTTAAAAGCAGCTGAAAATGTTCTGAAGGAAAAGGGCTATACCCTTGAAATCAAGGAATTTACCGATTACGTACAACCGAATATGACCCTTGAAAATAAAGAGCTGGATGCCAATTACTTCCAGCACAAGCCGTATCTGGATGATTTTAATCAGAAAAACAACACAAAGCTGGTATCAGCAGGAGCCATTCATTATGAACCATTGGGATTATATGCAGGCAAAACCAAAGCGCTTGCAGACCTGAAAGATGGTGCCACCATTGCAGTTCCAAATGATACAACCAATGAAGCGCGTGCTTTATTGCTGCTTGAAACCAATGGGTTAATCAAATTGAACCCGGATGCCGGCTTAGCCGCCACGCCAAAAGACATCACTGAAAATCCGAAGAACCTGAACATTCAGGAACTCGAAGCCGCACAGTTGGGCCGCTCCTTACAGGATGTCGATATGGCTGTCATCAACGGTAACTATGCATTGCAGGCAGATCTGAAGGTCTCTGATGCGCTGGCAAAAGAAGAAAAAGATTCTGTTGCCGCCCAGACCTACGCCAATGTTGTGGCAGTCCGCGAAGGCGATGAAAACTCTGACAAAACCAAAGCCTTAATGGAAGCCTTAAAGAGCGACGATGTGAAAAAATTCATCGAAGATACTTACCAGGGTTCTGTTGTATCAATTTTTTAAAGACCGAATCGAAACAGGAGACACGCCAAGTGCGGTCTCCTGTTTTTTATACGTTTTATTCAAAGAGTATCGCCGCGATACCCTTTGAACTTTATATAGTCCATCCTGTTTAGAAAATTTGTGCTATAATAGCAATAACGATTTTATAAAAGTGAGGAATAAGCGTGATGATAGAGATTACAGGAACAACACAATTGATTTGTCTGCTGGGAAGCCCTGTGGCCCACAGCGTGTCGCCGGCAATGCACAATATGGCCTTTTCACTTTTGGGGTTGGATTATGCCTACCTTGCCTTTGAGGCTGGCGAGACGCAGCTGGCAGAAGCTGTAAAGGGGCTGAAGCTTCTAAAAGCAAGGGGCTGGAACCTGACCATGCCAAACAAGACAAAAATGTGTGAGCTGGTCGATGAGCTCTCGCCGGCTTCACAGCTCATGGAGGCTGTAAACACTGTCGTCAACGACGAGGGCGTTTTAAAAGGCTATACAACCGACGGCAGTGGCTATATGCGGATGCTGCGTGAATATGATGTGGATGTTATCCATAAAAAGATGGTGCTCGCCGGAGCCGGCGGCGCGGCCCGGGCCATTGCCATACAGGCGGCGCTGGACGGTGTGGCAGAAATTGTGATCTTCAACCGAAGTCTGGATAAGGCAGTTAAAATTGCTGATGATATCAACAGTCATACAGACTGTTCGGCCTCGGCCTACAGTATTGCCGATACAGCCCAGCTTAGCAGAGCGCTAGAGGACGCCGCCTTATTTACCAATGCTACCCAGATTGGCATGGAGCCAAATCCTGGCCAGTCGGTAATTGAGGACAAAGGCCTGCTGCGCCCTGGTCTTGTGGTATCAGACATTGTTTACAACCCGAGAAAAACAAAGCTTTTAAAAATGGCTGAGGAACAGGGCTGTAAGACGGTTGGAGGCCTGGGTATGCTGCTCTGGCAGGGAGCAGATGCCTTTAAACTGTGGACCGGTCACGAAATGCCGGTATATGACGTCCAAAATAAATATTTTAAATAACAGGAGGCAGAAAATGTCAAAATCTTTAACCCGCGATGAAGCCCTGGAGCTTCTGAAGGAATACAATGAGAGCGATGCTCTGGTAAAGCATGGCCTGGCTGTGGAAGGTGTTATGCGTCATTTCGCCCGTAAATACGGTGAGGACGAAGAAAAATGGGGAATCGTTGGACTCCTGCATGACCTGGATTATGAAAAGTATCCGGATCAGCACTGTGTAAAGGTTCAGGAAATTATGCAGGAGCGCGACATCGACCCTGAAATCATCCGTGCAGTGGCCAGCCATGGTTATGGGATCTGTGTGGATATTGAGCCCCAGTCCCAGATGGAGAAGGTTCTCTACACCATTGATGAGCTGACGGGTCTGGTCAATGCTACCGCCATTATGCGGCCATCTAAAAGCGTGCTGGATCTGGAGACCAAGTCAGTTAAAAAGAAATTTAAGAGCAAAGGATTTGCCGCTGGTGTAGACCGTGAGATCATTAAAAAGGGCTGCGAACGCCTGGAGATGGATTTGGGAGATGTCATTGAGGAAGTTATCCTTGGGATGCGTGAGGTCTGCGATGCCATTGATCTCAGAGGCGATGTCGAAATTTAACCCGAATTTGCATGAAATCATCTTTTATCGCACAAGCGGTAATGCTATAATATTATAGTAGAAAAAGAAATTAACTTGAGAGGGAAATAAAATGAGTTTATTACAGGAAACCTTGGATAAAATCCAGAAAATTGATGAAACGGCCAAAAAGAAGTCAAGAGAACGCATCGACATTCTTTTAAAACCAGTGGGAAGTCTGGGTGTGCTGGAAAATATTGCTGAACAGCTCTCTGCCATTACCGGAGAAGTAATCCCGGATATTGAGAAAAAGGCAGTACTCTGCTTTGCAGGCGACCATGGCGTGTGTGACGAAGGTGTGTCGGCCGCTCCGCAGGTGTTTACAGAACTGATGACCCCGATGATCGCGGCTTACAGAACAGGCGTCGGCGTGCTCAGCCGCCTGGCGGGTGCCGATGTTTTTGTCTATGATGTCGGCATGATTCCAGACCTTCCGGCAGACTGTGATGCTGTGGATAAGAAAATCCGCCGCGGCACCGCCAACATGCGCAAGGAACCCGCAATGACCCGTGAAGAAGCGGTTAAGGCGCTGGAAATTGGTATTGAGGCCGCTAATGAAGCCATCGAAAAAGGCTATAAGGTCCTGGGAACAGGCGAAATGGGCATTGGAAACACAACTCCAAGCACCGCGATTTTTGCTGTTTTAGGCGATGTTGATCCAGAGAAAATTACCGGTGTCGGCGCTAACCTTTCAGAAGACCTGACAAAGAACAAAGCACAGGTTATCCGCGACGCCATCGCTTTAAACCAACCGGACAAAAACGACCCTGTCGATATCTTATCAAAGGTCGGCGGCCTGGAAATCGCGGCCATGACAGGCGTCATGCTCGCAGGCGCAGCCAATCATGTGCCGGTTGTGGTCGACGGCTATATTTCGACTGCATCCGCAGCCATCGCTATTGCTCTGAAACCAGAGGTCAAGGATTATCTGATCTGTTCACACGCTTCTGATGAAAAAGGCGCAAAATTTGGTTCGGAGTTATTGAATTTCGCACCGTTTTTACATATGGATATGCGCTTGGGCGAAGGCAGTGGGGCTGCGCTGGCCTTTTATCTGTTGGATGCCGCAGTTGCCATGAACCGTGATATGGCCACCTATGCAGATGTCAATATGGACGTTGTTTGAAAAGAAGAACAGAGACACAGGAGGTAGAATATGATCAGACAGGTATCTGTATTTATACAAAACAGAGAAGGCCGCCTGAGCGAAATGCTCAAGGTATTAAAGGCAGAAGATGTAAATATCCGTTCCTTAACCATAGCGGAAACCGCCGATTACGGCGTTGTCCGCCTAATTTTACAGAATACGGATAAAGGGTTGGACGCACTTAGAGAAGCGCATATTATGGCGAATGAAACAAATGTTATGGCGGTTGAGATTCCAGACCGTCCAGGCGGAATGAGCGATATGGTCGAGCTGCTGACAGAATGCGGCATTAATATCGAATATGCTTATTCCTTCCTGCCGCAGAACACCTCTAACGCCATCATTATTTTTAAAATTGATGAGGATGACGTTGAAAAGGTACGGGAAGCCTTTGACAGGGAACTCCATGCCAATCTTTTGGAGAGCGATGAACTGCTCATGAAATAAAAATAAAAACAGTGTTGCCTTCTTGGAGTCAACACTGTTTTTTATTAAGATAAAATCTCGTAAAATCAAAGCTTTCTTATTTTTTTATGGACTTTTTTTCAAAAAATAGATATAATAAAACCAATATCCAATTTTAATAGTGAATAAATAATTTTTACAGTAAACTCCACCCCAAATTAAAGAGAAAGGAACTGTTAATGGTAGCTAAATCAAAAAAAGGGACGCTCACCAAACAGAACATTATTAATGCAGCCAAGCAGCTTTTTTATGAAAATGGCTATAATAAAACAGGTATCCAGGATATAGCGGATTACGCTAATGTAAAGCTGGGAACAATCACATATTACTTTAAGAAAAAAGATGATATGATTTCTGATATTTACAATACCTTTTTTATGGCGCTCTATGATTATGTTTCTGAAGCGTCAGAAAAGGACTTGAACCTTTACACCAAGTATTGCTTTACACTGGTGCTGTATTACAATGCGATTCTATCCGACCCCCACAATACTTTGCTGTATTACGAGGTGCTGGTTAAAAACGTGGATAATGGCGGACGCCTGTCCATCACAAAAACGCTTAACCGCTCATGCCTTGATTTTTTAAACAAATCCTATACAGACGAGGACCTGGATGTTATTGCAATGGCTGAGTTTGGTTCCCGTAAAGAACTGTTCATCAATTACTATGAACGTGAGATTGAATTTGGAAAAGACCAGATGTGTTTTTATTTTGTAAAAACACTTTTCAGACTGATGGATCTGGACGGAGATATGATCCAGAACACCATCAATCAGGCCTTTGAGTTTCTAAGAAGTAAAAATCCGGAGCACATCCGGTTTCTGGTGTAAACAAAAACCAACCCGTATCGCTACGATACGGGTTGGTTTTTTATGATGACGGGCCGAGACTCTAGTAAAGGCCGTTTTTAAACTGGATCATCATTTCATTGGTGAGGCTGAAGCCATCAGCCTCGACCGGCATTGCATCACGCGTAAACCATTCGGCAACAGCCAGTTCGTTTTCATCCAAGGTGATGGTGTCGTCACCATCCAGGTCTGCAAAAAAGCCGAAAAGAAGAGAATCTGAAAAGGGCCATGGCTGGCTTTTGTAATAACGGAGGTTCTTCACCCTAAGGCCGACCTCCTCCATGACTTCGCGTTTGACGGTTTCCTCAATGGTCTCGCCAATCTCGGCAAAGCCGGCGAGCAGTGCGTATTTTTTAAAAGCCCGCCCGGCGTATTTGGACATGAGGATGCGGTCGCCGTTGGTCACCGCGACGATGACCGCAGGAGAAATTTTGGGGTATTCCAGATTGCCGCATTCCGGACAGTAGAGCATGCGCTCGTTGGCGGCGGGCTTCATGGGTTTGCCGCAGCGGCCGCAGAAACGGCGGTTTCGATACCAGTTATACAGCTGGTAGCCCACCAGCCCGGCATAGGTGAGGTAACGCGGGCGTGTGCGGCGCAGAGTCTGCATGTTTTCAAGGTAAAAATCCTCGTTAAAAGCGGCTTCAGGCGCTTCTGAAAGGTAGAAGGTATCTTCGCCGACAGAAAAAAGATAGGCATAGCGCCCGGCCATGTCCGGTGAAATATCCGAAAAGCGGGGAAAGGAAATGGCCTCACTGCTGTGCCTGAGAAGGATGTAATCATCCTTATACCATAAAATATAAGCATCCCCTTCCGGCGGGGCTGGTTCGTATTCATTTGCCAGCCGGTAAGGTTCAATGTCCTGTATCATGATCTTACTCCTTTGATGCTGTAAAATGGCGTAGGGCTGAGCCGCTGCGTCTGCTACTAACTATACCATAACAGCGCATGAACAACAATGCAGAAAGCCATTAAAAAACAACCCGTATCGTTACGATACGGGTTGCTGTGGATTACAGAAGTGGATAGGAGACACTTCTGTGCTATTGGTTAGGAGAGAAAAACATCAACAGATTTTGATGTTCTTATTAATGGGTAAAACCATATACACCCTTGTTGTTAACCTGGTCGCCGCCGTGTGGAAGAATGTGTGCTTCGTCCAGTTCCTTGATCGCGCGGTTCATGTCTTCCATGAGCAGAACGCCAAGCTGTTCGCTTAAGTCAGCACGGACAACGACTCTCTGGATAATATCGTCCTGTAAGTTTTCCGGCAGTGGATAAGCAGGTACCTGCCAGCCCTTCATACGGATACGGTCAGCAAGGTCATATAAGTTCCATTCTTTATTCGCGTCTTTTTTCATCTTCCAGCAGACGATTGGCAAGTTGGAGCCATCATTGTAGATTTCAAACAAACCGGTTTTTTCCAGTTCCTTAGAGATATACATGGCAACATCTCTGGTTCTTTCATGAATTTTCTTGTAGCCTTCATAGCCGTAGCGTAAGAAGTTGTAATACTGTCCAATGATCTGGCTTGCGGAACGTGAGAAGTTAATGGCCATTGTCGGCAGGCTGCCGCCTAAGTAGCTGACGCTGAAGATCAGTTCCTTCGGTAACCATTTTTCATCTCTCCATAATACCCAGCCAATACCAGGATATACCAAGCCGTATTTATGGCCGGAAGTATTGATGGAAACAACATTTTTGAGGCGGAAATCCCATTCCAGGTCTGGTTCAATAAATGGTGCAAACATGCCGCCGGAAGCACCATCGACATGGATGTAGATTGGGAATTTAGGGTTTTTCTGGTTGTAGTCTTCGACTAAAGCATCCAGAGCCTTGATATCGTCAAATTTACCAGTGTAGGTAATGCCCATGATACCGACGATACCAATGGTGTATTCATCAACAAAGTCCATAACAGTATCCATGTTCATACTCATATGCTGTTCATCCAGTGGTACGAGACGCATTTCAATGTCCCAGTACACACAGAATTTTTCCCAGCATACCTGATAACCAGAGGAGATAACCAAGTTTGGTTTTTTGGCTTTTACATCTAAGCCTTGCTTAATCGCGTTATTGCGCCATCTGAATTTCATCGCCATACCACCGAGCATACAAGCTTCGGAAGAACCTACGGTAGAGGTGCCTAAGAATTTTTCATCATCCGGTGCATGCCACAGATCAGCGATCATATTGACACAACGGTTTTCAAGTTCAGTTGTCTGAGGGTATTCAGATTTATCAATCGCATTTTTTTCAAGGGTTTCAGCCATGATCTTTGTAGCTTCTGGTTCCATGTAGGTCTGGCAGAAAGTAGAAAGGTTCAGCCTGGCACTTCCTTCGTCAAGTAAGTCATCTTTAATTAAGCGATATGCAACTTCCGGTTCAACAGGATCCTTGCGAAGTTTGTATTTTGGTAAGGGTTCATCACTTGCTTCTGTACCAAAAATTGGGGTTAAGTAACGGTCCTTTAATTTGTCCTGATCATCTTTTGAATATAACATTTTGATTACCTCCTAAAATGTTTGAATTAAATTTATTTATGTCAAGCCAATGATAATTGACGACACAGCGTGAAATAAGTTATTTTTTAGTGGACAGCTTGTCCGGTTTGTTTGTGTGATCGGTTTGCGCTGCGGCTGCGGCCTCCTGAGCTGGATCTGCAACGGGCGCCGTATCCTGATTCATGTAGTCTTCGGGATCAGGATTAATATGATGTTCACCACGGCCTCTCAAGCTGATAAAATTGAAGTGGCCTGGACGGTCTGCCATGGTAACATGCTGTGGTTCTTTAATCTTCTTACCCTTCTTATCATGCAGTGCGTAAATGATGAATGGAACAATAACAGCCAAGATGAAGCTGATCATCAGAACCGTTTCATATTTTCCATCGTTTGTCGCTGCAAGCTGAGATGGTGGGAAGAAAGAAATAATAAATGTAGCAACAGACATAATCAAGCCGATGCCTGCCAGAATGGTTTTACCGACTGTGCCGCCAGGTACCTGGTAAGCACGTTTAAGATCTTTGTGTTTGTAGACCAGAACGAAGTAGCCGATAAAGAAGAGAATATAACCAACCAGATAAAGCACAACGGTCAGTGAGATTGCAGTTAAGAATGAAATGTTTGCACCGCCGCCGCCAAAGGTCAGCACTGCTGCCCAGATTGTAACGATGGCACCTTGTACCATAATCAGTGGGACGGGAACATTGTGTTTGTTGACTTTTTTGAAAACACCAGGTAAGATACCCTTTTGTGCGGTTGTGTAGAGCCCTCTTGAGGGGCCGACGACCCAGGCGCTTACTTCGCCCATAACACCGACAGCGATCATGCAGGCAATAATTTTGACCAGCCATCCAAGATGTGGATTAACATGATTCATCAAAGCGGCGAAGGCTTGGACAACACCGGAGTTCATGCTTAATTCGCTTGCCGGAACAGAAGCTGCAACAGCCATACCACCGATGGTGTTTAATATAATGGCCATAATAACCAGCATAAACATGGCCAACGGATAGTTCTTGTTGGCATTTTGGAGCTCATTGACATGTGAAGCGGAGGCTTCAACACCCATAAAGGCCAGAACGAAAGAAGCGAAAATTACCAGCGTATTGATCTTAGAAAAATCAGGAATAAATGCTTTTGCGCTGATTTCGACATTCAGCGGACCGCCGGTTGTAAAATAAGCAATCGCCAGACCGAAGAGAATAATGGCCGGAATAATGATCCCGACAATCAGGCCGACTTTAGAAATAATCGCGGTGTACTTGGTCCCGCCGAGCTGAGAGAAGGTCAAAGCCCAGAAGACGACTAACACGCCAATAAACTGTATGGTTGGATTACTGCTGAGTGCAGGGAAGTCAAACACATACGAAAATGCGCCGAGGATGAAATAAATCATGGTGACAAAACCGACGGTTATTTGGAACCATTGAAAAAAGATTGCGGCAAAACCCCATCGTTCACCAAGTGTATTTCCGACCCAGGCAAAAATACCACCGTCCTGCCAGCCGTCGACCGTCGCCATTTCAGCGGCGCAGAGAGCAACAGGAATGAACCATAAAAATCCACCAAGTAATAAGAAAAATACAAGTTGGAAACCAGATGATGCAAAGGTTGGATATTCATAGACCGTCATAACCATTGAAGCAGTGATGGCAAAGAAGCCAAACAAGGTTAAGGTCTTTTTAGGTCCAGTGCTTTGCGAATTTGGTTTATTCATGTGAGAAACACCTCCTAAAAAATGTTCTTTTGGTTTACGGTTAATTACTTACCCGGCAAAATTTTGATTTAAACAAAAAAGAAGAAAAAAGTAAAAATAAAAATTTTTGTTTTAAGAATGACTGAAAAACGACAAAGATCCTTAAAAATCGCATTCAAGGCGATTTTTAAGGATCTTTTTGGGTAATTCGTCTCAATCTTCATGAAACAAATCAGATTCTTTTTCATAGATGGCATAAGCGGAGGTCTCATCATGCTTGGCGTCATACATGGCCTCGTCTGCCTGACGTATCCATTGGCTTCGGTTGATAGTATCGTCCTTGAGAAAGGTGATCCCCAAACTGGCAGAGAGGTTGACAGGGTGTTCCCTCAGATTTTTAATATTTTCAATATTGCGGAGAATGCTTTCCGCTAAATCCACAACGTCCTTTGGATTCGAATAGTTATTGATAAATACCAGAAATTCATCACCGCCCAGACGGGCTGGGAAAACATTATCGCTGGCAATGCCCTTTAAAATCTTGGCGACAGCATTGAGCGCGGCGTCGCCCATATGATGTCCAAAGGTATCGTTAATGGTTTTAAAACCATTGAGGTCAAAAAGAAAAAGAGCCTGATTATTGTATTTTCTAAAAAGTGTATCCATTGTGTGATAAATCGATTTGCGGTTCGGAATGTTGGTCAGTCCGTCAATATAGGCCGATTTCTTTAAAAGCTCATTAGTTTTTACCAGCTCATGCTTGCTGATTTCAAGAGTTTCAGTCATCTGATTAATATTGTCGGCTAACTCATGGAATTCATCGTCCCCTGGAATTTCACAGCGTACAGAAAAGTTTTCATGCTGAATCTGCTTAATCTTTTCATTCAGATAGGTAAGAGGGTTCGTAATGGTTTTTGCAAGCTGAACGCCAATAAACAGAGCGACCAGCGTGATTGTCAGCGTTGTGAGCAGCAACATGGTCTGTAGGGTATTAGCTTCTTTAAACACTTCCGTTTGTGTCATGCAGACAACGACAACCCAGCCTGAGGTAGGAATCTTTTCGTAATTGGCAATAACAGGAGTGCCGTCATAGTTATAGGTGAAAAATCCTGTGTTGCTCTTTAAGCGGTTGTTTTCAACATCGGAGATGAACTTCTTCAGGTCAGCGTCATTGTTAAGGGCGTTTTTCTGGCTGTCCTCAGAGGAGAGACCTTCTTCCATAATCGTAGAAAGCTGCTTTGCCTTGGAGTCCAGAATATAGACATAGCCGCTGTCACCCACCTTGCGTTGGCTGATCTGCTGGTTAATACTCCCAATACTGACATTGCGGTTTAAAATCCCGATGGGTCTTTGAGAAGCATCATAAATTTTTATCGCCAATGAAAGGCATTTGTTGCCATTCGATGGCGTGTCCACAACTTCGTTGTAAGAATCCTTGTTTTGTTCAATCAATGTCTTGAACATGTTAGAATCCCTTACGTTTGTCCCTTGATAGTTAGGGTCCGATGAAGCAATAACATTCCCGGTCAGGTCGATGATTGAATTACGATTGACAACGCTGTTGGTTTTGGTACTGATGTTTAGGAGCTGCTGCGCCGGCTCCAGGAGCTCAGGATCTGAAGGGTTACTCAAACTCTGGGCGAAAGCAGGGATCTGCGCTGTGAACGCCAGATCATCCATTTGTGTTTTGTAAAACTCTTCCAGATAGTTGGCGATGGATTCAGAAACATCCGACAGGGCTTGCTTTCGCATTTCCAAAGAACTTCTTGACATATAAATGCTTATAATGGAAGATAATATTAAAAGCGGTATCACCACTAACAGAATCATTAAAAGGGGGAGCTTTCTCTTTACTTTCAAAATATGTGTCACCTCCAGGAGATTTCTACCCAACTCTACTTTATTTTAACACAAGTTTAATGATAGTAAAAATAAAAAAAGATTGACATTATTCTCCCAAACACGTATAGTAGGTAGAGAGCACAATCCTAAAGAGTACCTTCATGCTTTATATGGAGGTTTTTTCTTTGCGATAAACCCTTAAGATATAAAAAGGAGTGATATTATGGACGCGGACCCTGGAGAGAAGCGCTTATTAAAATTGAATAATCAAGCGGTCATAATATCAATACATATTTTGGCCGCTTTCTAACGAAGGAGGTCAAAATGATCAATATTTACAAAACGATTGATGGAAAAATTGTAGAAATTGATGAAATTGAAAAGCATGCCTGGATTAACATGGTAAATCCCACAGAGGAAGAGCTTTTGTCAATTTCAGATCAATTAAATGTAGAAGAAGATTTTCTTCGTGCCGCACTGGATGAAGAAGAAATCTCACGTGTCGAGCTTGATGAAGATATGAATCAGGCTTTAATAACCATCGATGTACCCATAGTGGATAAAACTTCGCAGATGGTTTTATACAGCACTATACCAGTTGGGATTATCGAAACCCATGAGAACATCATAACAGTCTGCCTGCAAAGCAATACCATTATTGACGATTTTGCAAAAGGCAGAGTGAAGCACGTCTTTACAAATTTGAAAACCCGGTTTATTTTTCAGATGCTTTACCGTGTTGCAACCCGATTCCTGGTTTACCTGAGACATATTAATCGTATGAGTACCGAAATCGAGAAGGAACTGCACCGTTCAATGAAAAATAAAGAGCTTATTCAGCTATTGGATCTGGAAAAGAGTCTGGTATTTTTCTCCACTTCTTTAAAAGCGAACCAGTCTGTACTTGAAAAGCTTCAGAGAGGACGAGTCATTAAGCTTTATGAAGATGACCGTGAGCTGTTAGAGGATGTTCTTATTGAAGTAGAGCAGGCCATCGAGATGTCCAACATTTATAGTAATATTTTAAGTGGCACGATGGATGCCTTTGCGTCAATCATTTCAAATAACTTGAATATTGTAATGAAGGTTCTTACCTCTATTACTATATTGATGGCAATACCAACAATGGTTTCAAGCTTTTACGGAATGAATGTTTCAGGCCTGCCGTTTGCTAATTTTGGAGCAGTTGTGATCATCGTTGTGATACTGACCGCTTTGGTAGCAATAATATTATTCAGAAAAAACATGTTTTCATAGCAATAAATTGTTCAAGTAGCTTGACAATATAGGTGAATGGCGCTATAATGTATACAGAAAATTAAATGATATGTCTGTTTCAGGGCGAGGTGTAATTCCTCACTGGTAGTGATGTGCGTTAAAGCAACAAGTCTACGAGCCGAAAGGCCGATCTGGTTAGAATCCAGAACCAACGGTATAGTCCGGATGAAAGAAATTAGCACAGTTGATGCGCTTAGTGTTGAGCCCTTAGGTACACAGACCTAAGGGCTTTTTTAATGCAACCTGACAGACCCACAGGAGGTATCATCATGAACGTCAAAACGAAGACGATCACCCAAATGGCGGTATTGGCAGCGATGTCCATACTATTGGTCTACTTAATTCACTTTCCAGTTTTCCCGGCAGCTCCCTTTTTAGAGTATGATCCGGCGGATATCCCCATTTTGATTGGTACATTTATGTTTGGGCCGTTAGGTGGCCTGGTTTTAACTGCCGTTGTTTCTATTTTACAGGGACTGACAGTAAGCTCAGCCAGCGGCATTATTGGCATTATGATGCATTTCTTCGCGACGGGAAGCTTTGTTCTGGTGGCTGGCAATATTTATAAGAAGCATCGTACACGGAAGGGTGCGGTTGTTGGATTGTTCTTTGGAGCCTTGGCAATGACGATCACAATGGTTATCTGGAATCTGATTTTCACACCGCTGTTTATGGGAACGCCGATCGAAGCAGTTATAGCAATGCTCATTCCAGTCATTATACCATTTAATTTAATAAAAACAGGTGTCAATGCGCTCATTACATTTATTGTCTACAAGTCAGTATCAAAGGTGTTAGGCATGGAAATCAAAGAAACAAAGCTGGCTGAATAAGCCTGAATAAGCCATTAAGAAGCGAAATCTTCACGGATTTCGCTTTTTTTATAAAAAATTTCAAATAAGCTATTGACAGTTCATAAAAAAGCTGATAAACTATGTCAAGTCGTCAGCGATAAGGCGTGGCTGATTTTGAATAAAAATCTTTAAAAAAGATTTTGAAAAAAGTTAAAAAGCGCTTGACAACAACTCGCAAGATGTTGTATCATATATAAGCTGTCAACGACGGCAGATGAATCTCTTCATTAAATATAGATAAAGAGGTTCGGGTCATAGAAAAGAGAATAGTACCATAAAACCTGAAATTCCAGCTGATGAAAATCAGCAAAGGATAAAAAACGCAAGTGCGATGAACACTTCAAAAAATCATCACATGAACCAGATCAAGAAGCCGAAAGGCAAAACGATAAACTAATTATTGAGAGTTTGATCCTGGCTCAGGACGAACGCTGGCGGTATGCTTAACACATGCAAGTCGAACGAGAAGATCAGTTAAGAACCTTCGGGGGAATAAGTGATTGGAAAGTGGCGAACGGGTGAGTAACGCGTGGGTAACCTGCCCTATGGAAAGGAATAGCCTCGGGAAACTGGGAGTAAAGCCTTATATTATGATTGTGTCGCATGGCATGATCATGAAAACTCCGGTGCCATAGGATGGACCCGCGTCCCATTAGCTAGTTGGTGAGATAACAGCCCACCAAGGCGACGATGGGTAACCGGTCTGAGAGGGCGAACGGTCACACTGGAACTGAGACACGGTCCAGACTCCTACGGGAGGCAGCAGTGGGGAATATTGCGCAATGGGGGCAACCCTGACGCAGCAATACCGCGTGAGTGAAGAAGGTTTTCGGATCGTAAAGCTCTGTTATTGGGGAAGAAAACATGACGGTACCCAATGAGGAAGTCCCGGCTAACTACGTGCCAGCAGCCGCGGTAATACGTAGGGGACAAGCGTTGTCCGGAATGACTGGGCGTAAAGGGCGCGTAGGCGGTCTGATAAGTCAGATGTGAAAGGTACCGGCTCAACCGGTGACGTGCATTTGAAACTGTCAGACTTGAGTATTGGAGAGGCAAGTGGAATTCCTAGTGTAGCGGTGAAATGCGTAGATATTAGGAGGAACACCAGTGGCGAAGGCGGCTTGCTGGACAAATACTGACGCTGAGGTGCGAAAGCGTGGGGAGCGAACAGGATTAGATACCCTGGTAGTCCACGCCGTAAACGATGAATGCTAGGTGTTGGGGAAACTCAGTGCCGCAGTTAACACAATAAGCATTCCGCCTGGGGAGTACGACCGCAAGGTTGAAACTCAAAGGAATTGACGGGGACCCGCACAAGCAGCGGAGCATGTGGTTTAATTCGAAGCAACGCGAAGAACCTTACCAGGTCTTGACATCCTCTGACAATCCCAGAGATGGGACGTTTCCTTCGGGAACAGAGAGACAGGTGGTGCATGGTTGTCGTCAGCTCGTGTCGTGAGATGTTGGGTTAAGTCCCGCAACGAGCGCAACCCCTGCCTTTAGTTGCCAGCATTGAGTTGGGCACTCTAGAGGGACTGCCGTAGACAATACGGAGGAAGGTGGGGATGACGTCAAATCATCATGCCCCTTATGACCTGGGCTACACACGTGCTACAATGGTCTGAACAGAGGGCCGCGAAACCGCGAGGTGAAGCAAATCCCTTAAAACAGATCCCAGTTCGGATTGCAGGCTGCAACTCGCCTGCATGAAGTTGGAGTTGCTAGTAATCGCGGATCAGAATGCCGCGGTGAATGCGTTCCCGGGTCTTGTACACACCGCCCGTCACACCACGAGAGTTGGCAACACCCGAAGCCCGTGAGAGAACCGTAAGGACTCAGCGGTCGAAGGTGGGGCTAGTAATTGGGGTGAAGTCGTAACAAGGTAGCCGTATCGGAAGGTGCGGCTGGATCACCTCCTTTCTAGGGAACAGGAAGTCATGGTACTATTTTCTTTTGTATGACCCAAAGTCATACAGCACAATGATGATACGGGGGTGTAGCTCAGTTGGGAGAGCACCTGCCTTGCAAGCAGGGGGTCAGGAGTTCGAATCTCCTCATCTCCACCATATTATCATCAAAACCAATTGCGGGGGCGTGGCTCAGTTGGGAGAGCGTCTGCTTCGCATGCAGAAGGTCAGGAGTTCGAGTCTCCTCGTCTCCACCATATTTAAAAAAATAAATATGGGCTTGTAGCTCAGGTGGTTAGAGCGCACGCCTGATAAGCGTGAGGTCGGAGGTTCAAGTCCTCCCAAGCCCACCATGATAAAACATCATATTGGTCATTGAAAACAACATAAAGAAAAAAGAGTAAAGAGCAAATATTAAACAAAGTAAAACTTCTTAATAAATGCAATTTCAAAAACAACATTCTTTTGAGCTCAGAAAGAGAACAAAAGAAAAACGAAATGCGAAAGCATTCGTGGAGATCAAGAAACAAAGAGCACAGGGCGAATGCCTTGGCACTGGGAGCCGAAGAAGGACGCGACAAGCTGCGAAAAGCCACGTTTAGGAGCACATATCCGACGAGACGTGGATGTCCGAATGGGGAAACCCGGCGGTTAGAAGAACCGTCACCGTTAAGTGAATCCATAGCATAACGGAGGGAACCCGGGGAACTGAAACATCTTAGTACCCGGAGGAAAAGAAAGAAACATCGATTCCTTAAGTAGCGGCGAGCGAACGAGGAAAAGCCCAGAATCCAACAATCATTTCCGTTTAGCAGAAGGGCATGGGAAGGCCCCGCAAAGAGCGTAAGACGCGCGTAAGCGAAAAGCCGAAATGAGGAGATTCAACGAGTACCACGGGACACGTGAAACCCTGTGGGAAGATGGGGGGCCCACCCCCCAAGGCTAAATACTACCCAGTGACCGATAGCGGAAAGTACCGTGAGGGAAAGGTGAAAAGAACCCCGGGAGGGGAGTGAAATAGAAACTGAAACCCTGTGCTTACAAGCAGCTGGAGCGCAAGTGACAGTGTGCTTTTTGTAGAACGGGCCAACGAGTTACGGTATGTAGCGAGGTTAAGCACTTCAGGTGCGGAGCCGAAGCGAAAGCGAGTCTTAAGAGGGCGACGAGTTGCATGCTGTAGACCCGAAACCGTGTGATCTATCCATGACCAGGGTGAAGCTTGGGTAAAACCAAGTGGAGGCCCGAACCAGTGTCTGTTGAAAAAGGCTTGGATGAGTTGTGGATAGGGGTGAAATTCCAATCGAACACGGAGATAGCTGGTTCTCCCCGAAATAGCTTTAGGGCTAGCGTTCTGTGATGAATGACGGAGGTAGAGCACTGAATTGGGTAGGGGGCGTCAAGCTTACCGAACCATATCAAACTCCGAATGCCGTCCATTTTAACAGGGCAGTCAGACAGTGGGAGATAAGTTTCATTGTCAAAAGGGAAACAGCCCAGACCATCCGCTAAGGTCCCCAAGTACTGATTAAGTGGGAAAGGATGTGTCACTGCACAAACAACCAGGATGTTGGCTTAGAAGCAGCCATACATTTAAAGAGTGCGTAATAGCTCACTGGTCGAGTGGTGGTGCGCCGAAAATGAACGGGGCTAAAATCAGGCACCGAAGCGATGGATTGTGCCGTAAGGTACAGTGGTAGGGGAGCAATCTCTTAGGGGCGAAGCTTAATCGAAAGGTTCAGTGGACTTAAGAGAAGAGAGAATGTTGGCATGAGTAGCGAAAGTGAAGTGAGAATCTTCACCATCGAAAGCCCAAGGTTTCCTGAGGAAGGCTCGTCCGCTCAGGGTTAGTCGGGGCCTAAGCCGAGGTCGAACGACGTAGGCGATGGACAACTGGTTGAAATTCCAGTACTACCTCAATGCGTTTGAGAGATGGAGTGACACAGAAGGATAAGCGAACCCGGCCATTGGAAGAGCCGGGGCAAGCAGTGAGACTGGAAAGAGAGGCAAATCCCTTTTTCCCCAAGGTCAAGCTGTGATGCGGAACGAAAAATAAGTAGGGAAGTCGCCGATTTCACGCTGTCAAGAAAAGCTTCTATCGAGCAAAGAGGTACCCGTACCGTAAACCGACACAGGTAGGCGAGGAGAGAATCCTAAGATGAGCGGGAGAAGTGTTGTTAAGGAACTCGGCAAAATGACTCCGTAACTTCGGGAGAAGGAGTGCCCCCTCGGGGGCCGCAGAGAAGAGGCTCAAGCGACTGTTTAGCAAAAACACAGGTCTCTGCTAAATCGAAAGATGACGTATAGGGGCTGACGCCTGCCCGGTGCTGGAAGGTTAAGGGGAGTGCTTAGCGCAAGCGAAGGTGCGAACTTAAGCCCCAGTAAACGGCGGCCGTAACTATAACGGTCCTAAGGTAGCGAAATTCCTTGTCAGGTAAGTTCTGACCCGCACGAAAGGCGTAACGATTTGAGCGCTGTCTCGACAACACACCCGGTGAAATTGTAGTACTCGTGAAGATGCGAGTTACCCGCGACAGGACGGAAAGACCCCGTAGAGCTTTACTGTAGTCTGGCATTGAGTTTTGATATAACATGTACAGGATAGGTGGGAGGCAGAGAAGCATGCACGCCAGTGTGTGCCGAGCCATTGTTGGGATACCACTCTTGTTATATTGGAATTCTAACGCGTTGCCGTCAACCGGCAAGCGGACAGTGTCAGATGGGCAGTTTGACTGGGGCGGTCGCCTCCTAAAAAGTATCGGAGGCGCCCAAAGTTACCCTCAGGATGGTTGGAAACCATCTGTAAGAGTGCAAAGGCAGAAGGGTGATTGACTGCGAGAGAGACATCTCGAGCAGAGACGAAAGTCGGGCTTAGTGATCCGGTGGTTCCGAGTGGAAGGGCCATCGCTCAACGGATAAAAGCTACCTCGGGGATAACAGGCTTATCTCCCCCAAGAGTCCACATCGACGGGGAGGTTTGGCACCTCGATGTCGGCTCGTCTCATCCTGGGGCTGAAGCAGGTCCCAAGGGTTGGGCTGTTCGCCCATTAAAGAGGCACGCGAGCTGGGTTCAGAACGTCGTGAGACAGTTCGGTCCCTATCCGTCGTGGGCGTAAGATATTTGAAAGGAGCTGTTCCTAGTACGAGAGGACCGGAATGGACAAACCGCTGGTGCACCAGTTGTTCCGCCAGGAGCATCGCTGGGTAGCTAAGTTTGGAAGGGATAAGTGCTGAAGGCATCTAAGCACGAAGCCCCCCTTAAGATAAGATATCTCATTCGAAAGAAGTAAGGCCTCTGGAAGACGACCAGGTAGATAGGCTGGAGGTGGAAGTGCAGCAATGTATGGAGCTGACCAGTACTAATCGGCCGAGGTCTTGATCCCATCAAGACATTTTGAAAAACTCTTTTCCTTTATGTTGTTTTGAGTGACCAACACTTTTGTCCAAAGCATGAAAGGCTTTGGTATGCAGCTGAGCGCAAGCGAAGCAAAGGTACAAAAGCGAACGCATTTTTCAAAGAAAAGCATCTTGAACAGATAGGAAGCTTTGCTTTGAAAAATACGATCCTTATAATTGAATAAAAACACAAGATTGATCTCGTGATGATGGCGAAGGGGAAACACCTGTTAACATACCGAACACAGAAGTAAAGTCCTTCAGCGCTGAAAGTACTTGGTGGGCAACTGCCTGGGAGGATAGGACATCGCGGGGTCTTAAATAATCCTCAGTAGCTCAACGGTGGAGCACTCGGCTGTTAACCGATAGGCTGTAGGTTCGAATCCTACCTGGGGAGCCATTTGAAGACAAACGGATATGGAGAAGCAGGAATTTTCCATATCCGTCTTTTTAAGCCAAAGCAATTTGGCCCCTTGGTCAAGCGGTTAAGACACCGCCCTTTCACGGCGGTTACGGGGGTTCGAATCCCCCAGGGGTCACCATTTTTAGTTTTAAAGTTCCTATTTTTAACACCATGCGGCCTGGTAGTTCAGTTGGTTAGAATGCCAGCCTGTCACGCTGGAGGTCGAGAGTTCGAGTCTCTTCCAGGTCGCCATTTTTTTATCTTAATATTTGATATTATTTAAGCTGATGTGGCTCAATTGGCAGAGCAGCTGATTTGTAATCAGCAGGTTGTAGGTTCAAGTCCTATCATCAGCTCCATTTTTATTTTGGGGAGATGCCCGAGTGGCTAAAGGGGGCGGACTGTAAATCCGTTGACTGAGTCTACGATGGTTCGAATCCATCTCTCCCCACCATTTTTTATGACCCATTAGCTCAGTTGGTAGAGCATCTGACTTTTAATCAGGGTGTCGGGCGTTCAAGTCGCCCATGGGTCACCATTTTTTTATTTGTTTTAAAGTTTTATTAATTCAAACTGAAGTTAAATATATAATTTTTAAGCTGATGTGGTTCAATTGGCATAAGCAGAGAACCCAAATCTTTGATTTGGTGTGAATCGCTTAGTTAGGCAGATGGGAAAGGGCCGCAGAAGTCCGAAATAAAGTTAAATATGTAATTATTTAAGCTGATGTGGCTCAATTGGCAGAGCAGCTGATTTGTAATCAGCAGGTTGTAGGTTCAAGTCCTATCATCAGCTCCATTTTTATTTTGGGGAGATGCCCGAGTGGCTAAAGGGGGCGGACTGTAAATCCGTTGACTGAGTCTACGATGGTTCGAATCCATCTCTCCCCACCATTATGACGATCACAGGATCGTTTTTTTATTGCAAAAATCAACCCGTATCGCCATGATACGGGTTGATTATAAAAAGACCTCTCAATTGAGAGAGGCCAAAGCTCAAAATTTAATTATTTGCCTCCGCAGGCTGTCCGGTTTGGATGTCTTGTAACAAAACCATTAATATCTTCTTTTGGATTGTAAACGGAAAGAATCATCGTTCCTTCGTTCAGGTCTAATTTGTGTTCAGAATAATCGGGTAATTTTTCGATTTCCAAAACAGCCGCTTTTGCTTCATCAACATTTGTAAATTCTTCTAATGAAATGGTAGCGATGCCATCATCTGAATAATTTGCAGATTCCATTTTTTTCAGTAAAGTTTTTGAAATATCATTTAACATAGTAACCACCTTTAATCCTTTCATCGATTACATGACCTATTTTGATTATACGATAACTTTAAGGTCTTGTCCACAAGATGTCAAAAATTTACTATTAATCAAAATAGGTGGCTTAAATAAAGCCTATACTTTATCTTTATATGAAATTATACCCGAAGATTTAAGAAAATAACAAAATCTAGGAAATACAAGTAAATTTCCCCTCGGGTGATTGACAAAAATGTGAAAAATGAGATACTATAATAAGGATTACAACGTAATTTTGGTAGATTATTTTAGGAGATGTTTGAAATGGTAAATTTAACAATTGACAATCAGAAAGTGAGCGTTCCCGAGGGCACGACAATCCTCAACGCCGCTAAAGAAGCAGGGATTGATATCCCGACTTTGTGCTATTTTAAAGGCTTTGATCCTGAAGGAAGCTGTAGGATGTGCCTTGTTGAAGTAGTGGGAGCCAGAAGACTGGAAACAGCTTGTTCAACACCGGTAGGCGAAGGGATGGTCGTCTATACGAATAATGCGGTCGTCCGTAAAGCGCGCCGTTTTGTCTTGAAAATGCTTTTTTCAGATCATACATTTGATTGCTTTACCTGTTACAAATTTGGCACCTGCCGTTTTGTTGAGTTGAATGGGAATTGTATCGAGTATGATGAAATAAAAAGTTTTGGTCAATCTTTGGAAAAGGGCAAACCAATCGATGATTCAAGTCCTTTTTATACATACGATCCCAATAAATGTATTTTGTGTAATCGTTGTGTCAAAGTCTGCGAACACCTTCAGTGCAATCATGTACTGGCAAAATGTGACCGCGGTTACGAGACAAATATTAATCCAGTTTTCAATATGCTGCGCGGCGATAAAAACTCAAACTGTGTAAACTGTGGGAATTGTATTGCTGAATGCCCCACGGGAGCACTAGCACCGAAAAAGTTTATGCCGCTTCCGTATACTGAAACGGTCGAAACAATTTGTCCTTATTGTGGCGTGGGCTGTACTTTGAAATTAAAGGTTCGGGATAACAAAATTACAGATGTGATGAGTGTTCCGGGCAATGTTAATAATAACCTTCTCTGTGTCAAAGGACGTTTTGCTCATGATTTTGTATCCAGTGAAGACCGCCTGAAAACACCGCTTATTCGAAAAAATGGCGTTTTGGAAGAAGCGACATGGGATGAAGCCTATGATCTGATTATTCAGAAGCTTAAAGAAGCTGTTGCGGAAGGCCCGCAGGCTGTCGCAGGCTTTTCGTCGGCCCGGTGTACTAATGAAGAAAACTATTTATTCCAGAAATTTATCCGATCGGTAGGTAAGACCAATAACGTTGACCATTGTGCGCGTCTTTGTCATGCTTCTACTGTTGCAGGTCTGGCTAAATCTTTTGGCAGCGGTGCTATGACAAACAGCATCGAAGAAGTCGACGTGATGGATGTTATTCTCGTCAGCGGGTCAAACACCACTGAGACACATCCGGTCATTGGCGCTAAGATCAAGCAGCGAGTGCAAAAAGGCGCAGCGTTGATCGTGGCAGAACCGCGAAAAATTGAGCTGGCAAAATATGCCGATGTTTACCTTCAGATCAAGCCAGGCACCAATGTTGCCCTGTTTAATGGCCTGATGAAAGCAATTTTAGATGAACACCTGGAGGACCGTGATTTTATTAACGAGCGGACAGAAAATTTTGATGCGTTTGAAGCGTACTTAAATACAATTACAGTGGAAGAATGTGCTGAAATATGTGGTGTAGATCCAGAAGATATGCGCAAGGCAGCTCGTTTATATGCAACCAGGGATAAAGGCGGCATCTTCTATTCAATGGGCGTGACTCAGCACGCTACCGGAACCGATGGTGTTATGAGCACCGCTAATCTGGCAATGATGACGGGCAAAATCGGTCGTGAAGGCTGTGGGGTCAATCCGCTTCGTGGTCAGAATAATGTCCAGGGAGCCTGCGATATGGGGGCTCTTCCAGGCGATTTCACAGGTTATCAGAAGACAAATAACCCAGATGTTCTTGCCAAATTTGAGCAGGCCTGGGGAACAGAGCTGCCGACCAATGCAGGTCACACCATTACGGAAATTGTTGATGATGTCGATAAAAACATCGTGAAGTTTTTATATATCATGGGCGAGAACCCACTGGTTTCTGATCCAAATACAAACCATGTGAAGGAGGCCTTTGAGAAGGCAAACTTTATTGTACTCCAGGATATTTTCCTGACAGAAACATCAGAATATGCGGATGTTGTTCTGCCGGCAATGGTCTATGCCGAAAAAGACGGCACATTTACCAATACCGAACGTCGTGTACAGCTGCTTAGAAAAGCGGTAAAGGCGCCTGGCGTTGCCAAAGAGGACTGGAGGATTATCTGTGAACTTGCGCAGCGTATGGGTGCTGAGGGCTTTAATTTTAACAGCTCTGCCGAAATTATGGATGAAATCGCGTCGGTTACCCCGAGCTATGCAGGCGTGTCGCATGAGCGCCTGGAACGCGGCGACCGTATCCAGTGGCCATGCCCTGACAAGGAATCAGAAGGTACGAAATTCCTGCATAAAGGACAGTTTACGCGTGGAAAGGGAATGTTCAATGTTGCGCACTACATTGCGCCGGAAGATCAGCCAGATGATACCTATCCGATGATTTTGATGACTGGGCGTATTCTGCAGCATTATCACACCCGTACAATGACGAAAAGAACCGCAGGTATCCAGCAGATTGTAGGAGATCCTTTCTTTGAAATTAATCCCAAAACAGCGGAAGAGCATGGTTTCTCAGAAGGAGAGCTTATTCAGGTAACATCGCCGAGAGGCTCTGTAACCGCCAAAGCTGTCTATAATCAAGGCATCCAGGAAAACACCCTGTTTATGCCGTTCCATTATGGGGACAAAGGCGCCAATTGTCTGACAGGCGGTAAAGTTGACCCGATCGCTAAGATTCCGCCATTCAAAGTTTGTAAAGTCTTTTTAGAAGAAGCAAAATAAATGTGTACTCCCTTCATCATGGTTGGTGGTGGAGGGAGCGTTTTCATATCCTGGGAGAAAGACAATGAAAAAGTATAAGACAGCTGCCATTCTGGTTGGCGGGAAGAGCACCAGAATGGGAAAGGATAAAAAAAATCTGGTTATTTCAGGTAAGGCGCTGCTGCAATCCATTGTAGACCAGCTGGCCGTCTTGTTTGATGAAATAATCATTGTCGGCTGTAGTGAAGAGGAGATTGTTGGTATCCACGGAATTGCAGGTGTATATCCGGATATTTTAAATATTTCGGCCTCCTTGACAGGAATTTATACCGCTTTGCTATACGGCCAGTCAGAATATGTTTATGTCACAGCCTGTGATATGCCCAATTATGACCTGACGTTTATCCGGTATATGATGACACTTTTAGAAAAAAATCCTGATAAGACAGGCTGTGTCACACGTTATAAAGAATGGATTGAGCCTTTCAATGCCTTCTATTCAAGGGAATTGCTGCCATCGGCAAAGCGTTTTTTAAAAAGCGGGAGGAAGAGCGTTTTCCATTATTTAAGCCGGGAAAATATTTTTTATATAGCAGAGAAGGATGCCCGGATTTACACGCCGGATTGGCATCTTTTTTGTAATTTAAACACCCCTGGAGATTTAACAAAGCACTTAAAAGGAGTCGGCGATGTCAGTGAAATTGGAAGAAATTGTGAGAATTACACCAAAAGGCGCCAAAAGGGTTTTTGACCCAATGGTTGAGGAGTACCCTGTTGCGTTATACCTTAACGGAAAAAAAATGATCTCATTGATGAGTACCCCACAGAATCTAAAAGAGCTGGGCGTTGGTTTTTTTTATCTGAAAGGTCTTATAAAAGATATCCGGCAGGTATATAATGTAGAAATTAAGCAAAGCGGCGCAGAGACAGGTGCGGTTGTCTATATTGACAGTCATGAGAGGACAGCAAAATTAAAAGATTTTTTTGAATTGTCTGAGGAGAGTATTCTCTCAAGGAATGAAGAAAAACAAGCCTGCCCTTTTAAATCGGATTTTCAAACAGTATTGAAACGATACGGGTTGACAGAGAAAGGCCTTTTTGAAATGATGGAAGGCTTCAGCAAAAAATCGGAGCTTTTTGTAAAAACTGGCGGTGTGCACAGTATAGGGCTCTACGAAAAGGGTGAGGCTGTGCTGTTTTACGATGACGTCAGCCGTTATAATACTTATAACAAGCTGTTTGGCGGTATTTTGCTGAAGCGAATCACTCCTGAAAACAAAATGCTTTTAACAACCGGCAGGATTCCAAGCGAGGTAATGACCTGGATCATCCAAAATGGTATCCGCTGCGTTTTATCCATTTCTGCGCCCACAAACGGAAGCGTTCAGCTGGCCCGAAAACATGGAGTGACATTGATGGGATTTGTAAGAGGAGAGCGTCTGAACTTATACGCGTGAAAGTAAAAAAACAGGAGAAAAAGGTTAAAAAAATCTTGACACCAATGGCGTCATTTGTTATTATAATTGAGCACGTTACATACAGATGCTTTGCTCGTCTGAGTAACGCTGCATTGTGCGGATGTGGCGGAATTGGCAGACGCGCTAGACTTAGGATCTAGTATCGAATGATGTGGGGGTTCGACTCCCTTCATCCGCACCACTTCTCATATAAACAAACACATTTATTACAAAAAAGTTTAAAAAATGCTTGACAAAATAAAGGGAAGCGATTATAATAATATATGTTCGCTGATGAAAATTATTCAAGCGAAGCTAAGCGGAAGTGGCTCAGTGGTAGAGCATCGCCTTGCCAAGGCGAGGGTCGCGAGTTCAAATCTCGTCTTCCGCTCCATTTTATTTTTTGAAACTTTTAACAGCTTCGGCTGTTTTTTTTATTAGGGCAATAAAAAAATCCTGCTTTACACAGGATTTTTTTTGTTTTTACGCTTTAAAGTTCTTTTGGCCTGAAATATGGCAAAGGTCATGGCAACAGTCATGTTTTGAATGCTGCTGTAGAGGGGATGCCGCTTTCCTGGAAGGCCGATATGTCCAAGCGCATCGAGGATATGATTAGGCTTGTGATTGTTTTTAGGCGTTTTTGAGCCGGTTTCAATGACCAGCCGCTTTCCGGCAATGCTGGTCAGCAATATATTGACGATATCATAAGCGCCTTCGTAGGCGGTGATTTTATCCCTGTTTTTCTGGATTTGAAGATAGTATTTACCGATAAAATCAGCTGAAAAACCAGGGCTGTTAAAACTGACACACTGATTAATGTGTTCGCCGCATAGAATGGTAATATACTGTGCGTCATTGCCGCCTTTAGAATGGCCTGCTAAATCAAAATTTGAAAAACTGAATTGCTCCCTGCAGCGTTCATAGAAGCGCAGAGCATTTTTCTGCTGCTCTGTTTCCGCGGAAAAAGCGCCTTTATAGTTATCGATCCATCCTCCGAGGCCAACCGTCCCCCTAAAGGTGATAATGCCTGTTTCGGGCGAATCTGAGCTGAAACAGAGACCATAAAGCCCATTTCGTGGTTCATCTGTCTGGCTGAGAATCTGAAGCGACATTAAAGCGTCATCCTCCTGAATAAGCTCCAGAGAATGGCGCCATTCTTTAGAGGTCATGGCCGCGTCACCGGCCAGTTTTGGATAGTGACGGCGGTGAACGGCCACCATTTCGGAAACGGGGAGGGGCAGATCCTTGGGATGGACTGGCAAGGGAAGGGCTGTTATCTGGCTTAACAGATTTAACTGGCTGTGACAAAGCATTGGAGGAGCCTCCTTTCTGATAAACGTGCTCTGGGAAGCTCAGAAACTATTCCGATTCCTTAAGCTTTGCCAAGGCTTCTGCAAAAGGATTGTTGACAGCTTCCTGATTTTCCTTTTTTATTTTGCGCATATAATTTTGAGCTTCGCGTTTACTGTTTTTTCGATTGCCGTCAAAATGTTTTTTGTTAAAGCTGGAGACCTTTTCTCTGAATCCACAGCGTTTGCAGAAATAAATAGCACCGTCGCCTTTACCGCGTATTTCCAGTTTAACATGACATTCGGGACAGCGGACATTCGTATTTTTACTGACATTTTCACGATAACCGCAGGCCCTGTCCTGACACACGAGCATCATACCGTATTTCCCCTTGACTTCAAGCAGGTTTTTTCCACATTCCGGACATTTTTGTCCGCTTTTATTGTCATGAACAAATTTTTCATTGCTGTTTTTAACATCATTGACCAGCTCGGTGGTGTAGGTTTTAATGTCTGAGATAAAAGACTCGGGATCACTCTTTCCTTTGCTGATCAATTCCAGCTGCCGTTCCCATTTGGCGGTCATGAGCGGCGATTTTAAATCAGGAGGAACCAGATCAATGAGCTGTTTTCCTTTTGAGGTAGGGTAGAGGGAATTCCCCTTTTTCTCAATAACAAACATTTTATAGAGCTTTTCAATGATGTCTGCTCTTGTGGCCACTGTTCCGATCCCGCCGGTCTCACCAAGTGTTTTGGCGGCTTTCGCATCTACCTTTACTACTTTTTGAGGATTTTCCATGGCAGACAGCAGTGTGGCTTCTGTAAAACGTGCCGGTGGTTTTGTTTCGAGCTCTTTTAGAGAAATCTGAGAGGCGGGAAGAGAGTCTCCCTTTTTCAGTGACGGCAATTTCTGGTCTTCGGTGTCCTCATCACCCTCTTCTTCGATTTGATTTTCATAGACTTTTTTATAGCCAAGTGTTACAATTTCACGCCCTTTTGCGGTCAGAGTTTCGCCAGCAATATCGGCTGTAACAGTTGTCTGCAGATATTCATAGGGGGGCAGAAAAACGCTGAGAAAGCGCTTGATGACCAGGTCATAAATTTTTCGTTCATCAGTACTGAGGTTTGTCAGTATAACGCGCTGTTCCGTGGGAATAATCGCATGGTGATCGGAGACTTTGCTGTCATCGACAAAGCTTTTGTTTGCATGGATGCCGAGCTTTAAAATCTCACTGACAGCCGATTTATAAGGCCCGATGGAAATGGTTTTGAGCCGTTCTGGCAGCGTTGGCACAATATCCTGTGTCAGGTATTTTGAATCGGTGCGGGGATAGGTTAAAATTTTATGGTTTTCATATAAGCGCTGCATGATATTCAGGGTTTCTTTGGGGCTCAATCCAAAAAGACGGTTGGCATCTCTCTGAAGCTCTGTCAAATCATAGAGCCCTGGGGAATAGCTTTTCTTTGGCTTTTTGCTGATATCCTTGATAACGGCAGATTTGCCTTTCATTTTTTGAAGAATTTTTTCTGCGGTTTCTTTTGAGCTGATGTTTTTTCCATGCGGCCCCTGCCAGGTGAGCACAAATTGCGGCGTCTTTACCTGAAGGTTGTAATAGGGCCTGGGCTTGAAGTTTTTGATTGTTTCTTCGCGTTCGACGATCATGTTAAGCGTTGCGGACTGAACACGGCCGGCAGAGAGCTGGGCGTTGTATTTGACCGTCAGCGCTCTTGTGATATTAAGCCCGACCAGCCAGTCCCCCTCAGCACGGCATTGTGCAGCACGATAGAGGTTGTTGAATTCGGTGCCCGGTTTTAAATGTTTAAAGCCCTCTGAGATGGCTTTGTCCGTTACAGAGGATATCCAGAGGCGCTTAATTGGCTTTCGGCAGTGTGCTTTATCCAGAATCCATCGGGCGACAAGCTCGCCTTCTCGTCCGGCATCTGTTGCGATGACGATGTCCTTTACGTCGGGACGGCCAAGAAGGGAGGAAACGATTTTGTATTGCTTTCCGCTGCCTTTTAGAACCGTTAATTTCATGTGATCAGGCAGCATGGGGAGTGACTCCATATTCCAGTTTTGATATTTTTCACCGTAAGCCTCAGGATCAGCCAGGGATACCAGATGGCCAAGCGCCCAGGTGACAATGTAGCGTTCGTTTTCGAGATAACCGTTTTGTCCATTTTTGCATTTCAGGACGCGTGCAATATCTTTTCCAACAGAAGGTTTTTCTGCAAGAACAAGGGTTTTATTTTGTGACATAAAAAGTCCTTTCTGTATTAATAAGTGTGTAAAATGATAAAAACGGACCGAACAGGTCCGCTTTTATTATAGCATTGTTCAAATTATTTTTCCTGAGACTTTTTAGCCTGCTTTTTCGCTTTTTTGTGCAGTTTGCGGATTTTTTTCGTGTGGAGCATTGCTTCGCGGTATAGATTCAGGGAATCGGGATCATCCTTGGAAATCATATTTGGGAAAGCATTGATGATACGGCTGTGCGAATAGCGGCGGAAGGCGGCCTTTTCAGATAGACGGCCGGTAAACTCTTCAACATGCTTCTGAACATCGTCTTTGGCTGTTTCGAGAAGCTCATGCTGCGCAGACCGGACATCTGCAATCTTTTGGGTGAGCTGTCCCTTTGTTTCCACGCCCTTTTCCTTAAGGTCGTCGGTCACACTGGTCGCCAGCTCAGATACGCGGTTAAGCTTGTTCTTGAAGTTGAGGGTTTCCAGCGTAGAGCTAACCAGATCCGCAATCATAAGTACCGCGAGAGAGGTAGCCACGACTTCAAGCCAAAAGGGAGAAAAGCGCGATATGATACGCTCCACAAATGGGTGGACAAGGTACATCAGGGCAAGCGCCATAACACCGAATAGCAGTGAATTCCTGAGACAGACGCGGCCATTGATATTAAACTTGCGATTTGAGTAGTCCCACCATTTGGCATGGAAAAGCTTTTCCATCGCCCAGCTCGTAATGTATTCCAGCACAGAGGTCGAGACGACACCCACGAAAAATACGCTGACAGGGTCGTTGATATAGGGGCCTAAAATAGAAACGATGATGATTGCGCCAACCCCGTATATAGGGCAGTACGGACCGTTTAAAAAACCTCTGTTAATAAACTTTTTCTTTGGGATAGAGCAGAATACGACTTCACAGCACCATCCGATAACAGCATAAAGAAAAAAGTATGTAAAAAGCAGGCATAAATTATAGTACATTCGGTTTTCCTTTCTATAAAAGTTTTTCCCTAGTATTATACCATAATTTTATAATTGCTAACACCAGCAGTTTTTCAAGATTTACTCAAGAATAAAATACTGGGAATTTTAAGTGAGACCAGCTATAATGAAGAAAAGGAAAAGGAGATGAAAAAGATGATCGTAAATTTTGGCTCTTTAAATATTGACTATGTCTATTCGATGGAAAAAATTGTAAGCCCGGGTGAGACGCTATCCTCAAAGGAACGCTCGGTTTTTCCAGGAGGAAAGGGGCTTAACCAGTCTGTCGCTTTGTCCCGCGCCGGCGCTGAAGTACGGCATGCCGGATTCGCCGGGACCGAGGATGCCCAGTTTCTGGTCGATATTATGGAATCGAGCGGTGTAGAGATCGGGTTACTTCAGAGAGTTCCAGAGACAAACGGACACGCGGTTATTCAGGTGGATGAGCATGGCGAGAACTGCATTATCCTGTACCGGGGAACCAACGGTATGCCGGACAGCGTTTATGTGGAAAAGGTCGGAAAAACACTTCACGAAGGCGATCTGGTCCTCTTTCAAAACGAGACAAGTGCCATTGCGGAAATGATGCGAGCCGCTAAAGAGAAGGGAGCCAGAATTGTCTTGAATCCGTCTCCGATGGATAATAACTGCCTGAATTTGCCCCTTGGGCTGGTAGATATTTTTCTGCTCAATGAGATTGAGGGAGCGGCGCTGACGGGAGAAGAGGACCCGGATAAAATCCTCATGGGGCTTTGCAAGCGCTTTCCAAAAGCAAAAATTGTTTTAACGCTGGGAAGTGAAGGAGCGATGTTTGCCGATGCAGATAAAAATTTTTTCCAGCCTGTGGTAGCGTGCGAAAAAGTAGTGGATACTACCGGCGCGGGAGATACGTTTACTGGCTATTATCTGGCCGGCATCGAAGCGGGATTGAGTGATGAAGAAGCAATTTACAGAGCAGCGACAGCCTCATCCATTTGTATTGCCCGGATGGGTGCGGCACCGTCAATCCCTTTAAAAGAAGAAGTCGATGCAAAAGCAGGTATACGCTGAAACGACGTATACCGATTATAAGCTAACAAAAAGACCCCTGATGGGGTCTTTTTTAGGCTTCAATAATTTCAATCCACAGCCCCTTCTGATCAGGGGTCAGATTCAGGTTTTCCAAGGTGGTGGGTTCAGGAAGTGGCTTTTCCAGGATAAAACACTCGTTTATCCATCTTCCAAGAACCTCAGCTGCAATATCGAAAGCCCTTGGGAGGTCGGCCGCTTTTATGGGAATATCCTCAACGCCGAGATCTGGAAAACCAAAGGTAATATTATCTTCACTTTTAAGTGTAAAAACGGCGGGGTAGGCATAGGTCAGCTTTTCTGTGTTATCCATGAATCGATTCCTTTCTTTCAGGTAGTGGCGGCAAGCGGCTCTGAGCGCGGGATAAAAATCGTGTTGCTGCTGTTGTCGGCAGACGTGCGCTGTTTGAATCCGGCAGACTTATTGTCAATCATTTCGATATCTTTTCTGAGCACATCCAGCACGAGTTTGCAGTCATCCAGAGCGCGATGGTTCTGCATATCACAGTCTGCGGCCCTTTGGAGGGCAATCTGATTGATATCCTCCACCAGCCCCATATGAATTTTCTGTGCACAGCAGAATTTGCAGTCCAGATCGATACCTGTGGAGTCAATAGACTTTTTCAGCAATACAGAATCATAGTCAATGCCCCAGGACATAAGTGTTTTTCCGGCGATCAAATCGCGCAGGTCACCCATGACCTGATGAATAGAGGGCTTGTCCATCACCATCTGATTGGTAATGCCGGTAAGTGAGCTGATGCGCCAGTTGATTTTATGGCTGGGTTTTACCAGACTGTTATATACAGTGCGCCCCTTACAGTCGATGACGGCGATCTCGATAAGCTCATCCGGGCACTGAACCGCTTCTGTATCAAAAATAAAATACTCGGAAGGCCCTTTCAGATCTTCGCGGATACGTTTGAGATGGGTCCTGGCATAGCGCTTGTTTTCTGCAATACGGCGCCTGCGCATTTCCTCATGCATTCGCTGGCGTTCTTCATAGGCCAGAATAATGGGGGTCAGTTCATTTTTGCTGGCATTTAACTCTTTCGCGATGGCTTCGTTGCTGAGGCCTTGGCGTCTGAGCGTGTTGTACCATTTTTTCAGGAAGGAATTAAGCTTGTCATAGGGATAATGCATTTCTTTTGCGATTTGCTTATTCGAATATTTTCTTTGGCGGAGCTCCTTGTACTTTAAAAGCTCAAGCTCCTGTTTTTCCTGACGTTTTCTTTTGATTTCGGCATCGCGCCTTTTTTTGAGCTCTTTAAAAACCGGATGAACGGGAGTGATGTTTCCCTGATTAATCCACATTTCAAAAAGTTCAAAAAGCTTTTTTTCACTGATGTTCATGACTTTGAGAATATGAGGAAGAGGTTTTGTCTGAACTTTTTTAAATTGGCATAGCATAGATTTCATGATAAATGTCCTTAAATATCAATTAGCAGTCTTTTTAGATTAAAAAGCAGATATCAGAGGTATCGATAAGATTGAGAAGTCTGTCCGCTTTTTTTAAATTCTTTTCAATAATATTTGTGTCAACACCTGCGAGCCGTACGGTTATGGTGGCCAGGAAATTGATAAAATCCTTTGATTTTACAGGGTCCAGCGTTTCAAAGCAGTCCTTCAGAAGATATTTTCTTGCACCGTACTCAGCGATCATCAGTTTTTGGAAAACTTCTTTCTGGATGTGCAGGTCAAACTCTGAAATAACAGCCATCATGGATTCACGCACAAACTGGTGTGTTTTTTTTAAAACCAGATCCTTATTGAGAAGGAGCTCATAGAGGCTTTTATTGGCTGGATCTTCAAAAATTTTGATATAAAAAATATGATTGAATAAAATATGCTTTTGGAGATGGTTTTCCAGCTGCTCTGAAAGCTGCTCCTCAAGCATTTCATTGATCGCGAGGATAAATTCATGGTAAATACTGCCGACCAAAGCCTCTTTTTTATAATAATAATTAACCAGTCCAACTGGAATTTCTGCTTTTTCCGCGATCATCGCGATAGTCGTCTGCCGGTAACCGTGTTTATAAAAAAGCCCCTTTGCAGTCTGTAAAATTTTTTTCTTTGTTTCAATACCATTTTTATATTGTGCCATAATATCCTCGATTTTAAACTATTTTAATTATTATAACATAATTGTTTACAAACCGCACGATTTAAAGGATGAAAATGTTATTTTGTAAAAAAAATAAATTTAAGATAAAATGCTTGACAAAATGAAGGATGCGAGATATTATATTGAATATAAAATTGAATATATTATTTTATATTCAAAAATATGGAGGGGAATTATGAGTGATGCGAACGTTATGAAGCTGTATGAAGAAAGAGAAAAACGCTATATTCAGGCAGTGAAGCTTGAGCAGCCAGACAGGGTGCCCCATGAGACAAGGTTCGGGGAATACTGGGCCATTGACTATGCTGGTTACCCGATTAAGGGCTCGACGGTTGATCCGAAAATCATGGGTGAAGCCATGGAAAAGCTGGCCCGGGATTTTGCCACAGATACTGCGCCTTTTTTGTTTTCAAGAAATCCTTTATTTTACAAATCATTACAATCACAGAGCTTTAATGAAGGGAAAACAGGCATTATGCAGCATCCGGAGGTATGCTGTATGAAAACGGAGGAATACGACGAATTGATTGCCAATCCTTTTAAATGTATTGTCGATAAAATACTGCCAAGAGTTTACAAGGCCTTAGATCCAGAAAAAGGCAGCAGCGGCATTTCACTGGTGCGGGCCATGAATATACAGAATGATATGAATACGCCGATTTTGATGGAGGCAGCCCGGGTGAGCCAGAAATATGGCCTGCCCCTGACAGGCGGAGGACTTGTTGAGGCGCCCATGGATTATATTGCCGATATGATCCGAGGTTTTTCTGCCATCACCATGGATATCCGGAGATACCCTGAAAAGGTGGCAGCGGCTGCGGACGCAGTGATGCCTTTGATGGACCGTCTGGCAGCCCAGCTCCCGGCGGCACCGGGCAAGCTGGTGAGCATGCCGCTCCATATGCCAGTATTTATGCGGGAAAAGGATTTTGCGAAGCTGTGGTGGCCAAGCTTTAAGGAGCTGGTGGAACGAATGGCGGCAAGAGGGCAGTATATGCGCATTTATTTTGAAGGGGACTGGACGCGCTACTACGACTATCTGCAGGATTTGCCAAAGGGGCGTATTCTCGGTGTATTTGAATACATGGACCATCAGCTGGCCAAGGACAAGCTTGGAAAGGTAATGTGTATTACCGGCGGTTACGATGTATCGCTTTTGCAGTATGGAACAAAGCAGGCAGTTATCGACGAGGCCAAAAAGCAGATGGATATCCTGGCCCCGGGCGGAGGTTATATTTTTACGGTTTCCAAGGGTATCACCTACCCCAATGACGGAACCCCTGAAAATGTTAAGGCATTGTACGAATTTGTGGAAGAATACGGAAAATATTAGGAGGTAAATGATGAATCAGGAAGTAAATTATCTGGCGAGCTGGGAAGCGTACTGTGAAGCCAACGGTCTGAATTATGAGGAAAACGCTTATCTGGAGCCATACTGGCAGGCGGCGCAGGAAAAACTGTTTGGTTTTATCATCAAGCTTTTGATATGAAAAGATATGAGAGAGAGGGAGAGAAAAAATAATGAATGGTACAAGAGGAAAACTGGGTAATTTTGTAAAATTTTCCTATGGCTTTGCAGATGTTGGATTCCAGATGATGGTAACCCTGTCAAATTCCTATCTGCTGATCTTTTTTACGGATGTAGCGGGGATCTCGGCAGTAACGGCAGGGATTATTATGACTGTAGGGCGGATTATCGATACCATCAGTGTGCCGATTCTGGGACCATTTATCGAAAAAAGTCATTTGCCCTGGGGAAAATACCGGTCGTGGCTGTTTATCGGCGCGATTTGTATATTTATCACCAACGCGATTTTATTTGTCAACCTGAGCTTCTTGCCACAGGTGGCGCTGATTGCAGTAGGAGCCATTGTTTATGCTGTCTTCTGTATTTCAACGAATGTGGCTTACATTGGCTATACCTCCATGAATTCATCCTTAACCGATGATCCCAAGGAAAAGGTACAGCTTTCTACCTTCCGCGGCCAGGGCGCTGCCATCGGAAAAATTATTGCTGGCTGGACACTGATTCCGATGATTTATTTCTTCGGCGGCGCAGACGCCTATACAGAGCAGGGCTTTCTGCTGACTGCTGTTTTAGTGGGGTTGATGATTGTCTTTACCTATCTGACTCTTTTCTTTGCAACCAAGGACCGCAGGGTAATGAGCAGTAAGGAAGAAATTAAGGACGCCCAAAACAATGGGCCTTCCGTAAAGGATATGCTCAGACAGATTGTGACAACGCGGCCGCTGCTGCTGCTTTTCCTGACGGACGTTACCCGGATTCTGGCCAGCCTTCTGGTCTTTTCAATGTTTCCGTATTTCTTTAAATATGTGGTCAATGATCCGGCCAAGGTTGCTGTATTTTTTGGTTCTGTGAATATTCTTTTGTTCATCGGGGCAACGCTGGTTCCATTTATTACCAAAAAGCTCAGCAAGAGAACGACCTATATGTGCGGCAACGCTGTGATGGCAGTATGTTTTGTATTGATGTTTTTAAACAGTGGGAACCCAACGCTGGTGACGGTTCTGGCATCCATCGGATACCTTGGATATTCTCTTGGAAATGTTGTGAATACAGCTATGTATGCAGATATTGTTGACTTTGGCGAATACAGAACCGGTAAGAATGCCAGAGCGGCAATTTTTAGTGTATTCCAGCTTTCCATTAAGGTTGCGGCTGTCTTTTCAACCAGTATCGCGGCTTTTGGGCTGGCGTCAACCGGATTTCAGGCCGGGGTTGAACCAACGGCTCAGGTCGTGAGCGGTATTAACATGATCTCCATGCTGCTGCCGGCAGGTCTGCTCCTCATTGGATTTGCGCTTTTGTTTTTCTACAATATCGATGAAAAAGAACTGCCAGAAATGCGTGAAGCGGTCATGAACCGGAAAAACTAAGCTGGGATGGAACAGAGGGAGACAAATGGAGAATAATTTACAGAAAATGACAGAAGAACGAAATCAACTTTACATAGATGTGCGCGCGGGCAAAATACCAAAGCGTGTGCCCGTCAATCTGAATATGGACGGCGCGGCGGCCTTGGAATACGCTGGTTATGATCTTAAGACACAACAGTATGATATAAAATATCTGATCAGCGCCATGGAAAAAACAGCGCAGGATTTTGAGAGTGATAACCTCGGCGTAACAGCAGTCCGATTTGCTCATTTTTACAAAATATTAGGTGCAAAGCATTTTGTTATGGGGACAGATGGTTTTTTGCAGCACCCAGAGATTGCAGCGATGGAACCCATAGAATACGATACGCTGATCGCTGAGCCCTATAAATTTTTGTGGGACAGTGTCATCCCAAGACTTTATACTGAGCTGGACAGGCCATGGCCTTTGTCTTCGGCAGCGCTGGCAAAGGGTTTTCATACCTTTTACAGCACCATGGGGCAGGTTGGCGCGGCAAAAAATGAGCTGTGTCTGAAATATGGAAAATCAAATCTGGGAGGCGCCTTTGCCCAGACCGACGCCCCCTTTGACTTTATCGCCGATCTGCTGAGATCTTTTACGGGTATGATGATGGATATCCGGCGTGTGCCGGACAAGGTGGAGGCGGCCTGCGAAGCGATTCTGCCATTGATGGTTAAGGCCGGCGCCAAGAGTACGCCGGAAAAGGCGGGCGGCTGTATGATTCCGCTGCACATGGCGCCCTATATGAAGGAAAAGGATTTTGAACGCTTTTACTGGCCGACCTTTAAAAGGCTTGTGGAAGAACTGGTAAGGACAAATACAAATGTCTCGATTTTCCTCGAGTATGATTTTACGCGCTTTCTGGATTATATTCGTGAGCTGCCCGCAGGGTGCCAGCTGATGGCTGAATTCGGAGATCCCAAGGTCTTTAAGGAAAAGCTTGGAGACAAGTTCATATTGACGGGCTTCTATCCGCTGGCAATGCTGAAAACAGGAACGCTGGATGAAATTCAGGATAAGGCGAAAGAAATCATTGACGTTCTGGCGCCAGGCGGGCGTTATATCTTCAGTCTGGACAAGTCCATTCTCAGAGTCAGCGATGTGGAAATTGGAAAATATCAGGCGCTGCTGCGTTTTGTGAAAGAATACGCGGTTTATTAGGAGGCAGGAATGGATATTAAATCAGAGTATTATAATCATTTAGACGAAAATATGGAAAAATATGGCATTGCGGCAGAGGATGTTCCCATGGCTGAGGATACCTTTCAGGGTTTGGAAGAGCAGATGTTCAGCTTTGCAATGTTTATGCTGATGTAGAATGAAAATAAGCCTGACCCCATTGTGGGCCGGGCTTATTTTTTATGGTAGGAAGGGCGGATGTAGCCTAATTTTATGCTCTTTGTCACGGCCTCAAGCGAGGAGGAGACATCCAGCTTGTCAAAAATATGCTGGATATGGTTCGAAATAGTGCGTTCACTGGAAGAAAGCATTTGAGCGATGGCTTTGCGCTTGTATCCCTCTGATAAAAGCTGTAGGATTTTTGCTTCTGTTTCGGTGAGCTCTTCGATGGTTTCATCTGCCCTGGAAAAAAGAGGGATGCCTCTGTTAATCTGAATCAGGCTTTCGAGCAGTTTTCCGGGATCAAGATTTTTATTTAGAAAACCACAAGCCCCCAGCTTTTCAGCGGCATGGCGGTAAACGGGAAGGTCATAGCCGGTTAAAAATACAAGCTTCAGTCTGGGAAATTCTTTCTTAAGCCTGGAGGCAAGCGCGATGCCGTCCTCGTCACTGATGGTGTCGAGGTTGATGTCGAGAAGAAGAATATCCGGATGAAGCAGGCGGATCTGTGGGGCAGCCTCTGATGGGTTCTGGAGTGTGGTGAAGCGGTCGATTTCGGGGGCGTCCTCCAAAACAATTTCCAGACTTTTGGCAAAAAGGGCATGGTCATCGATCAATAAAATGTTCATAAGAATGATCTCCTTTCACGGGAAGAGTGGCAAAGGCGCAGAGACCGGACGGGCGATTGGGTCGGATATCCAGCCTGCCGCCAGCCGCTGTAAGAGTTTCTGAAACAGAAGCAAGGCCTTTGTGCTTGAAAAGATCGGAGGGCAGAGCCGTGAGGCCGGTTCCGTTGTCAAGGACAGACAGGTGAAGATAATGCTTTTCCACAGACAGTCGGACTGTGATTTCTGACGCATCGGAATGCTTAAAGGCATTGTTCACCAGCTCTTTTATTAAGCGGAAAACAATGCGGTTATAGGGCTCGATGAGGAAAAGATCCTCGGAGCAGTCCAGACAAAGCCGCACTTTTCTTAAAGGATAGGTCTCCGCAACGCTTTCAAGCAGCTTTTTTAAATTTTCCTTCAGCGTTATTGAACTTAGAAGCGCTGGCGAATACGCCTGCATTTCATTGCGGATCGAGTCGTTCAGCTCATTTAAAGTGCTGATGATCAGGGCTTTGATCTCAGGCTGGTCTGCTTTGGCAGCCAGGTTTTTGACGGAGAGAAGATCCTGCAGAACCGCATCGTGCAGGTAGTCTGAAAACTCTTTTTTCAGGACTTCCTCACGGTTAAGCCAGGTGAGTGGGTCCATATAATGGGCAGTGCCTTTGTTGACCGAAGGCCGAAGCGCCTGATACGCGGCACCGAAATAGTAAAGCAGGATAAACCAGAGCGCTGTGTGCAACAAAATAAAAACCGCAATGACAGGCAGGGAAAGGAACCAGCCAAGCGTAGATAAGACCACTACCCCGAAAAAGGTGATCGGCGATAAAAGGAAAGAGGGCGCTGGCTGGCTGTTTTCAGAAGCGCTTTGCCGGCTGTTCTTTAAGACGCTGTGAACACTGATAAGCGGCAGGCCGATAAGAATATAGAGACCAGTGTTGGACAGAAAGACAGGGCTGTACCGGAAGGCAAAGCTGTAGAGAACAGCAGGAAGGAGAATCAGCAGCAGAGAAACCAGCAGGCTGCGACCCTCCTGTCTGAAAAAGTACTGGCTTCTTTTCTTATTCGCCAGGAGAATGACGCCAAAAAATACAATGCTTACCAGCCACTGAACTGCCAGAAGCAGATTAAACAGGCTGGGATTTGGAAAGCTCACCAGCGTCAGCAGCGTGAGGATCACCTGAAGGAACAAAATCGGTTTTTTGCCTGAGTAGACAGAAGCCTGAAAAATAAAACTCAGGAAAAAATGAAAGAGAACCAGGGGCAGGAGGGCATAGAGCAGGAGGCCGAGACCTGAGAAAACCGGGAGCTCCAGTCTCAGGAGGAGCATGCACCAGGACACAAAGACCAGCACCAGGGCGTAATGTCTTAAAAAAGGATTGGAATGGTAATTTTGAAGCTGAATGTAGACTGCTCCAAAGTCTGTCAGTAAAATGACAGCCAGGGACATCACCGCTTCGGCGCCGAAATCCAGATGGAGGTAAAACTCGCAGCACAAAAAGGCAGTCAGTAACAATTGATGAATGATTAGCAGCAGCTGCGCGTGAAGATATTGGCTTTTCATGGCGTTCTCCTTTTTGGTATTGGTTTTATTATAGCACAATCAGGCGTTGTCGGCGATTCGGCAGCAGGCGTGCTGTGTGATAATGTAGTACAGCGCAAAAACGGCCAGATATAGGGCATAGGACAGCATAAAAGGCGGCAGGAGAGCGGCGCTGCTGATGATTTGAGGCATGAGGGCGTTATAGCATTGTAGAGCGAAGAAGCTGTGTAAGCCGCCCAGAACGCATGGAATGCTGAAAAGAATCAGGTTTTGTTTTCCGACAATGCGGTGCAGGACTTTATTCTGGTAGCCCAGTTTTTTTAGAATCTCAAAATCTTTTATGTCATAGCAGGTATCAGAGAGGCTTTTAAAATAGAGGATACAGCCCATGGCAATAAAAAATATGAGTGTGCCGAAGGCTGTCAAAAGCAGATTTGGACTGCTGGCCACCATAAATTCATCTCTTTTTAGGCAGGCGCTGGCAAAACGGTAGTCACCCTCGAAAAGGGGCGAGAGCGCTTTGGCTGTGGCAGCGTCCTCTGACAGGCTGTCCCCAAAAATACTGACGACAGAGGTGGTTTCGAGGCCTGATTGGGCTAAAGCAGTGTACAGATTGTCAGAAACAACCAGCGTGCCGACGCCTTCGTTGGCAAAGCCGGTAGCGTTATCCAGAGTCGTTTCCGTGATATGGACACGCTGACATGTTCCGTCTGGCAATGCGAGGTCGCAGGCGTCCCCGGCGGACTGGCTGCTGCCGCTCATATAACGCGTGAGGATAGCTTCATTTTGTGTGAGGGACGGTGCGGCCGCCTTTTTCATGTCTGACATCCGTTTGTTGTAATCGGTCAGGCTGATAATAGCAAAATGCGGACCATTGTTTTTTTTGGCGTACTCAAATTCTGGAAGCCCGGGCGAATCGGAGACCGCGATCAGCAGACAGCTTTCAATGATCTGATAATCCTCGGCGGGGTGATGTCGCCGGATAAGGCTGAGGGCCTCCTTTGTTTTTTCTGAATCGTCGCCTGGAAATTCAAGGGCGGCGGGCGTGATTCTGGAAAGTCCCTGCGCTGAAAAGGAATAGGTGCAGAGTGTAGAACCGAGGATCCCAAGGGTGGCGGTAGAGAGGAGCGTGAGCAGGATAAGCATCCGCGCGTTGCTGCGGATGCGGTGGACAAACTTTGGCAGAACCACGATAGTATCGGGTCTGTAAAACAGTTTTTTACGTCTGCAGATCATCTGGATACCAGAAGGCAAAAAGGAGCGGATAAAGAAAACTGTTCCAGCAGTTACCAAAAGAAAGGTCAGCCCGGCCATGGGCAGAAATCCGATGGTGACCCAGAGAGATCGGATGCCGGCGGTGATGTTAAAAGCAAGGCAGTAGCCTGAAGCCAGTAAAGCCAGCCCCAGAACAGCCAAAACAGGGCGCAGTCTCAGGGGTTTTTCACTTTTCTTTTGAAGCCTTACCATGGATAAAACGCTTAATTTTTTTAAAAAGACACCATTGAACAGGAAAAGCAGAATCAGAGCGGCAGCGACAAACAGGATGGTTTGAAACAGGGCGTCCGGATTAAAAAGTGGAACCTCGGAGAGATTAACTTTTAAATCCAGAAGAACAGTCAGCAGGAGGACTACGCTTTTATGAAAAAAGCTGCCGACGATCAGGCCTGAAAGCAGGGCAGCGGAAATGATCAGGAGGTTTTCGAAAAAGAGAAGTCCCATAATTTTTGTTTTTTGAAAGCCCAGCAGGGCGTAAATGCCCAGTTCGCCCATACGCCGTTTTGTAAAAAAGCTGTTGGAGTAGGCCATATAGAACAGGACAAAGGCCATGAGGATCACAGATACCACACCGGTCATTGCCTCGACCCGTCCGTCCTCCGATATTTTTTTCATGATTAAAGTATTCATGGAAAATGCCTTAAAGCAGCTGTAAATTGCGAGAACGAGGGTGACAGAAAGAAAATACAGCAGATAGAAACGGTAATTTTTCTTAAGATTCTTGTAAGCCAGGTCAATGAGTTTCATAAATGCCTCCTATTGGTCTAGGCTTGAGACAGCGCTGAGAATCTGACTATAAAAATGGGAAGGAGACTGCCCTTCCCGGTGTAGGGCTTTTATAATGCGTCCATCCTTAAAGATGAGGATACGGCTTGCAAAGCTTGCGGCATAGGCGTCGTGGGTTACCATGAGGATGGTGGTTTTCAGCTCTGCGTTGATCTCGCTGAGTTTTTTCAGAAGGGCTGTACCAGCGGCGGAATCCAGGGCGCCGGTAGGCTCGTCGGCAAAGAGGATGGACGGATTTTTCGCTAAGGCTCTTGCCGCAGCGGTTCTCTGGCGCTGCCCGCCGGAAAGCTGCGCAGGGTATTTGTCTAAAAAAGAAGCGATGCCAAAGCGCTCTGCCAGTTTTGTAACCATTGTGTCAATTTTGTAAACCGGGGCGCCGATGAGCGTAAGCGGCACGGCGATGTTCTCCTGCACCGTCAGGCTGTCGAGCAGGAAATATTCCTGAAAGATAAAGCCAAGACGGTCACGCCGGAAATCCGCAGCGGCGTTGTCATTGAGACCTTGTATATCGATCCCGCCAAGGGTGATGCGCCCTTCGGTGGGCGTATCAATCGTGGACAGGACATTGAGCAGGGTGGTTTTTCCAGAGCCGGACGCGCCCATAATGCCTACAAATTCGCCGGAAGCGACTTTGAACGAGACGCTCTCCAGAGCCGGCCGCTGGTTTTTATCATAATATTTGGTCAGATTTTGCACATTCAGTAAAAGGGACATGATTTTGTTCTCCTTGTTTTTATTAAGCTTGTCTTTAGTATACAGAAAGACGGAAAATAATGAATGAGTAAAAAGCGCATAATTTTTATTTGTATAAAGGGCCAAAGAGGTTTAAAATAAAGGTGTAATTGAGTTTTTTGGTTTACAATCTAGAAATAATTAAACTGACGGAGGGTTAGAATGAAAGATACAATTGGTTTTATTGGATGCGGCAATATGGCTCAGGCTATGATTGGCGGTGTGGTAAACAGCGGACTCTTTACCGGAGAGCATATTATCGCTTACGATCCATCGGATGCACAGCGCCGGAAGGTGACTGAAAAATTTGGAATCCGGACTGCCGAATCAAACACCGGCGTTGCCGCTGAAGCGGATTACCTGGTGCTGGCGGTTAAGCCCTTTGTCTACGCCGATGTTCTGCGCGAGATTGCCGGCCACACAAAAGAAGATGCGATTGTGATTGTCATCGCGGTGGGCGTGGAATTCAGTGATGTTAAGGATATTTTGGGTAAGGATACTAAGGTGATCCGGACTCAGCCAAGCACGCCTGCCTTTGTCGGTGAATCGGACTCGACGATTTGTCCGGATGAGCTGATGACAGAGCAGGATATTGAAGAGGTTATGAGCATTTTCAAAAGCTTTGGCCGGGTTGAGATCATAAACGAAAAGCTGATGAACGTTGTACCTTCCATCGCGAGCTCAGCACCAGCCTACACCATGCTTTTAATTGAAGCCATGGCTGATGGCGGTGTGCTGCACGGCTTCCCCAGAGATCAGGCCTACCGTCTGGCAGCCCAGTCGGTATACGGTGCGGCAAAGCTGGTACTGGAAACAGGGGAGCATCCGGCGGTTTTAAAGGATCAGATCTGCACGCCTGGCGGTACGACCATCGAGGCAGTGCGGGCACTGGAGGCCTCGGGCTTCCGTGACGCAGTGATCTCAGCCGTTGACGCGTGCGCGCTTAAATCCATCAGCTTACTGAAGAAATAAACGAAAAGAGGTTTTGAGCATGGATTCTTCTTTAATTACCAAATTGAGAAGAAAACTGAATCTGGAGCAGATGGCATCCCTCTGTTCCGGCGAAAATAACTGGGAGACCAAGTCCTACGACGAGCTTGGAATTCCCAAGGTAGTGATGTCAGACGGCCCTCACGGCCTGCGGGTTGAGGCGAAAAAAGAGGAAGGGAAAATCGGCGTGGGCGGCAGCCTTCCCGCGACCTGTTTTCCTCCGGCAACTCTTGCGGCCTGCAGTTTTGACGAAAGGCTGGTCCGGGAGATGGCCGCCGCCATCGCCAGAGAAGCCCACGCGGCCGGTGTGGATCTGATTCTGGGGCCAGGGCTGAATATCAAGCGTTCGCCTTTGTGCGGCCGGAATTTTGAATATTATTCCGAGGACCCGTACCTGTCCGGCCATCTGGCGAAGGCCTTTGTCGAGGGCGCCCAGGGGGAACACACCGGAGCGACCTTAAAGCATTTCCTGGGGAATAATCAGGAAACACACCGAATGACAGTCAATGCGCTCATTGATGAACGCGCCTTACGCGAAATCTATTTAAAGGGCTTTGAAATCGCGGTAAAGGAGGCTGGGCCAATGGCGGTTATGTGCTCCTACAACAGTATAAACGGTGAGTTTTTATCTCAGAATAAGCGATTCCTGACAGAAATTTTGAGAAATGAGTGGGGCTTCGACGGTGTTGTGATGACCGACTGGGGCGCTGTTTATGACCGCGTAAAGGGTGTGAAGGCCGGACTTGACCTGGAGATGCCGGGAAGCGGCGGCGTCAATGACCGCAAAATATTTGACGCCATCAGAGAAGGAAAGCTTAAAAAGACAAAGCTCAATGAGATGGCGGAGCGGCTCATCGCATTTGCCCTTGAGGCAGAGGAGAACCGCCAGGCAGCGGGGACGCCAGAGCCGGTTGATATTAACAAGCAGCACCTGCTGGCGCGGCGCATTGCGGCTGAGAGCATGGTTCTGCTCAAAAATAAAGACAGTCTGCTGCCCCTTGACAAAGAAAAACTGGAGAGCATTGCCGTGATCGGAAAAATGGCATTTGATCCCAGGTATCAGGGCTCAGGGAGCTCGAAGATTAATCCTTACCGGATCGAGGCCCCTTATGAAGCCATTGCAGATGAAACTGGGGACAAGGTAAGGCTGCTGACAGCTCAGGGCTATTCGGACAGCTCTGAGGAAAAGCACAGAAGGATTGTGGCAGAGGCGGCGGAGACAGCTGGAAAAGCCGATGTGGCAGTAGTGTTCGCCGGATTACCGGATAAACTGGAGTCCGAGGGTTATGACCGCACCTCTCTTAAGCTGCCTGAAAACCAGCTTGAAATGATCCAGCGTGTGTGTGAAGAACAGCCCGATACCATTGTCGTATTATTTAATGGCGGCGTGGTTGATCTGGCATTTGAAGACCAGCCGAAAGCTGTCCTGGAAGCCTGGCTTGGCGGCCAGGCCGTAGGTGCTGCGGTTTCGGATATTTTGTTTGGCTGTGTCAACCCATCTGGGCGGCTGGCGGAGACGATTCCCATGCGTCTGGAGGATACGCCTGCTTATATCAATTTTCCTGGAACAGAGGATAGTGTCAATTATGGTGAGAGTATTTTTGTAGGATACCGCTATTATGACTATGTGAATCGGCCAGTGCGTTATCCCTTTGGTTTTGGCCTCAGCTATACCACCTTTGAATACAGCAATATAAAGGTTTCAGCGGCCGATGACGGCACCGTGATGGCCAGCTGCTGTGTCAAAAATACTGGAAAACGCGCGGGAAAAGAAGTGGTTCAGCTGTATACTGGAAAGCCGGACGGAAAGGTCCAGCGGCCAATCCGGGAGCTGAGAGGCTTTACAAAAATTGATCTGGAACCCGGAGAGGAAAAGGTGGTTGCTTTTGAACTCTCTAAAGATGACTTCACTTATTTTAATCCGACTGTTGGCGCCTGGACCCAGGAGGAAGGACCACACCGGGTTTCCATTGGCGCGTCGAGCCGTGATATTCGTCTTGAAGCCGAGGTTGCGCTGCCTGCCCCGCCGCTTCCAAAGCTTACGCGATACTCCTATATGGATGATTTCATGGCAAATCCGAGGGGGCGTCAGGTGATCGAGGTGATCATGTCCCAGTTCCAGAGCGTAACAGGGCAGACCATTGACACCGAGGATGCTTTTTTCATGACAATGCTGCACGGCACCCCGGTTTCAAAAATTGTGACCTTTACCAACGGGCTGCTGAGCGATAAAAGTGTGGATCGGATTCTGGAATTTGTCAACGGTGAGGATGACAGCGAAAACTTTGACATCCGCTGCCTTTTTGAGGATAAGGAAGAAAAGAAGAACTGGTTCCAATCCATGTTGGAGGGCGTTTTTGGTAAAAAAGAGGACAATGCTTTTTATACCGTCGACTGTCCGGTCCGCGACCTGATGGCGAATCCTGAAACAAGAGCTGTGCTGGCGAAATACTGCCCGGACGAGTACATGAACGGCGAAATTATGGATATGATCATCAGCATGGGGGTCACCATGCGCAAGGTACAGAAGCTGATCCCGGATGAGTACTATCCCTACAGCCTGCTCACCACCATTGATGAAGAGTTGAGGCAGATCGAAAAAGATAAAAAAGAAGAAATATAAATTTTGCTTGACTTGAAGTGGACTCCAGGTGTTATGCTGTACAAAAAGAAGCAAAAGGGATTTTAGTTTGGAGGGAGAAAGGCATGACCATTTCGGAAGTGGCAAAAAAATACAATCTTTCTGCGGATACAATCCGCTATTATGAACGGATCGGGCTGATCCCCAGAGTAAACCGGAACGCCAGCGGGATTCGTGATTTTACAGAAAATGACTGCGGCTGGGTGGAGTTTATCAAATGTATGCGCGGGGCAGGGCTGCCCATTGAGGCTCTGATCGACTATGTCGCCCTTTTTCAGCAGGGGGACATAACCGTCCAGGCCCGCAAATCCATTTTGGTTGAACAGCGGGACGTGCTGGTAGAGCGCATGAAAGAAATGCAGAGTACGCTGGAGCGTCTGAACCAGAAGATTGAGCATTATGAGGAGGGGCTCCATGTCGCAGAGAAGCGCCTTCAAAAAAGAGAAGCCTAGTGCAGAGTAAGTTAAGACAGGCGTGTGCCAAAGGGCATGCGCCTGTTTTTGCAGTTTAGGCTTTTTTTGTTTTATTTTCAGATCATTTGGGCTATAATAAAAGGTAAAAGAAAGATAAAGAAGGTTAACCATGAAAGTTTTGACAGTTGATACTGCCACGATCGTCGCCACCGCGGCGGTGGTGGACGAAAATAAATTGATTTGCGAGACCATCGTCAATTTTCAGAAAAAGCATTCTGAAAAGCTGATGCCTGCCATCGACCATATGCTGAAGGACGCCGGCCTGACCATTCAGGATATGGACGCCTTTGGCATTGTTAACGGTCCAGGCTCCTTTACGGGACTGCGCATTGGCATGGCGACCGTCAAGGGCTTCGCCCAGGCGCTCGATAAGCCGGTGATCCCTGTTTCTACCCTGGAAGCACTGGCTTATAACCTGTCCTATGCAGACGGCGTAGTCTGCCCGATTCTTGATGCCCAACGTTCACAGGTCTATACGGGCCTGTTTCGCTTTAACGAGGAGGAAGGTCTGGTAGCCGAGCTTGAGGATTCCGTCATGGATATCGAAGCTCTTATCGGAATTTTGCAGAATTATGCCGATGGCCCGATTTATCTGCTGGGAGACGGCGTTCCGCGTTTTTATGAAACGATGGCAGAGGCCCTGCCGGGGATCATTAAGGTGAAGCAGCATTTATCCATGAACCGCGCTTCATCGGCGGGTACGCTGGCGGTTGAGCGCGCGCTCAAAAAGCAGTGGCAGGATTATAAAAGCGTCGAGCCGGTTTATATTCGTCCTTCCTATGCCGAAGAGCAGAAAAAGTAGATGACAGCGAAAATACGTGAGATGCAGGAGCAGGACGCTCCCCGCTTATATGAAATTGGACAGGCATGCGGCTTGGGTTCATGGTCGCTCGAGTCCTACATCAATGAATACAACAATCCCATTGCCAGATATCTGGTAGTGGAGGCTGAGGGCCTGGCAGTTGGTTTTGCGGGTATCTGGTGTGTGGTGGATGAGGCGCAGGTTATGAATGTTGGAATTTTAGGGAGATACCGGCAAAAGGGCCTAGGTACCCTGCTTATGGAGGCTTTGATCAATACCGCCAGAGCCCAGGGGTGCAGCTCTATGACTCTGGAGGTCAAGGAAACCAACACGGCCGCGATTTGCCTTTATAAAAAAATGGGTTTCTCGGCCACCAGTATTCGTGAGAACTATTACCCAGACCACGTGAACGGCCTTATGATGAGGAGGGGTGATCTTGGATAAAAAATCTTTAGCAACAGCGATCATTGTGGGGATTGTTTTCCCTGTTTTTGTGCTTATAACTTCGATGGAGTTTGCGGTGTTTAACCGCGGCTTTTTTCTGGATCAGCTAGATAAAAATAACGTATCTCAGACAACAGGCATTGCGCCCAAAGAGCTGCCGGCTGTGACAGACCAGATCTTTGCTTTCCTGAAGGGGGAGCGGGAGGATTTTAATATTTATGCCGAGAAGGAAAATGATCTGTACGTGCCGCTTTTTAATCAGGAGGAGCTGATCCACATGGAGGATGTGCGCGGCCTTTTAAAGGCGGCAGTCATTGTTCAGACCGTGTGCGGCGTTCTGCTTCTGGCAGGGCTTATTCTGCTTTTTTTCTGGGATCGGACGGCGATTGCGAAAGCTGTTTTTGGTGGCGCTGTTTTCGGACTGATACTGCTTCTGGCATCCGGCCTTGCAGCTGTCTTTGACTTCACATCTGTTTTTCAGGCGGCGCACCGGCTGGTTTTCACCAATGATTACTGGTATCTGGACCCGAGTGAGAGTGTTTTGATCAACATTGTGCCTGAGCCATATTTTATTGCTCTTGGCCTGAGAATCGTCACGATTGCAGCAGTGGTCTGCCTGATCTGCGCAGTGGGCGGCGGTTTTTTGAGCCGGCGTCTTGCCAGACGAAAGTTTATGAAAAATTCAAAAAGAAAATTTTAGAAAGTGAGTTCTATGAAGATATTAAGTATTGAGACATCCTGTGATGAAACCTCGGTCGCAGTGGTTGAGGACGGAAGAAAAGTTCTGACCAACCGGATTTACTCACAGATCGATATTCATAAAAAATATGGTGGTGTGGTACCTGAGATCGCATCCAGAAATCATGTGATGAAGCTGCCCTATATTATTGAGGAGGCCCTTGAGGAAAGTGGGCTCGGGTTTTCAGACCTCGACGCTATTGCGGTGACAAACGGCCCGGGGCTGGTAGGCGCGCTTTTGATCGGCGTTTCCGAGGCTAAGGCTCTAGCTTACAGTCTGGGGCTGCCTTTAATCGGCGTCAATCACATTGAAGGGCATATCGCTGCGAATTTTCTCCAGTATCCGGACCTGGAACCGCCATTTTTAACCTTGGTGGTATCCGGCGGCCACAGCCATCTGGTGATGGTGCGTGATTACCAGACTTTTGAGATCATCGGGAAAACAAGAGATGACGCGGCCGGAGAAGCCTACGATAAGATTTCAAGGGTCTTAGGCCTGGGATACCCCGGAGGTCCTGCCATCGACAGATCGGCCAGGAAGGGAAATCCTCATGCGGTTGAGTTTCCAAGAGTATTTTTGGAAAAGGAGAGCTATGATTTCAGCTTTAGTGGCTTAAAATCCGCAGTGTTGAATTATCTTAACGGCAAAAAGATGAAGGAAGAAGCCATTGTCGTGGAAGACGTGGCAGCTTCTTTTCAGCTGGCAGTCATTGAGGTGCTGGTTGAAAAGACCATTCACTGCGCCCTTGCCCAAAAGGCAGATAAAATCTGTATGGCCGGCGGCGTTTCAGCCAACAGCCTGCTGCGGGGAATGATGCAGGAAAAGGCAGAGGAAAACGGCCTTGAGCTTTATTATCCAGCACCCATATTGTGTACAGACAATGCGGCGATGATCGGCTCCATGGCTTATTACAACTATATTAATGATGTGAAAAGCGACTTGTATTTAAACGCTGTGCCGGGGCTGAAGATCGGCAGCAGATAAACACTATGTAGATCTTTGTATGGGTTTTATCAAAAAAACTACAATATATAGCGGTATACGTCAAAACAGCGTATACCGGTTTTTAATATAACTGAAAAGAGGTGCGTTCGATTTGAATCGAATCAGGCAATGGCTTCAGGGCGGTTCTCATAGTGAGCACAAAGGCGGCCTTGAAATATTAAAATACATTGGTCCGGGATTGCTGGTGACCGTGGGCTTTATCGACCCAGGCAACTGGGCTTCTAATGTAGCGGCCGGCGCGGAATATGGCTATTCGCTGTTGTGGATGGTAACGCTATCGACCATTATGCTCATTATTTTACAGCATAACGCTGCCCATCTGGGCATTGCGACCGGCTACTGTATGTCGGAGGCGGCCAGCCAGTATCTGCCTAAATGGCTCAGTGTGCCTGTTCTGTCGACCGCGGTTTTGGCCACCATTGCCACTGTCATGGCAGAGGTGCTGGGAGGTGCCATTGCGTTGGAAATGCTTTTTTCGATCCCCATAAAAATCGGCTCGATCCTGGTAACGGCTCTGGCGCTCTTTTTGCTTTTAAGCAATTCCTATAAAAAACTGGAACGCTGGATTATCGGTTTTGTGTCGCTGATCGGTGTTTCTTTCTTAATCGAAATACTTATGGTTCATGTCGACTGGGGCGCTGCCGCTGTTTCCTGGGTTAAGCCCTCAACGCCGCCGGGTTCCATGCTGGTCATCATGAGTGTGCTGGGCGCGGTGGTAATGCCGCATAACCTCTTTCTGCACTCTGAAATTATCCAGAGCCGTCAGTGGAATACGAAGGAAGAATCCGTTATTAAAAATCAGCTGAAGTTTGAGTTTACGGATACGCTGGTTTCCATGATTATCGGATGGGCGATCAACAGCGCCATGATCTTGATGGCCGCAGCCACCTTTTATAAAGCGGGATTCCAGGTCACAGAGCTCTCTCAGGCCGCGGACATGCTCAAGCCGCTGGTGGGCCCGGGTGCATCGCTCCTCTTTGCTTTCGCCCTTCTGCTGGCAGGAATCAGCTCGTCCGTCACCGCGGGAATGGCGGGGGGCACTATTGTTGCGGGGATGTTCAAGGAGCCTTACGATATTCATGACCGTCACAGCCAGCTTGGGATCATTGGCATCTTTCTGGCATCGCTGATTATTATCTTCTTTGTAACCGACCCGTTTATGGGTCTGGTCTACAGCCAGATGCTTCTGTCCATCCAGCTGCCCATCACGATTTTCCTGCAGATTTACCTGACCACCTCCAGGAAAATTATGGGGAAATTTGCCAATGGCAGGATTGACTTTACGATTCTGCTGGTCGTCGGACTGCTGGTAACAGCGCTTAACATCATGCTGCTGGTGAGCAGCTTTTAGTGGGATATGAACTTTTTAATATAATAAACCACAATATATAGCGGTATACGTCGTTTCGACGTATACCGTTTTTTGAAATGAGATTAAAATAAGTACGTAAAAACAGGATTTTATGGTATACTATTTTTGGTTGAAAACCATTAACTTTTGAGAGGTATTAATATGAAGGATGCTATAAACATTAGCCTTGACGAGCTGTCACAGATAGAAGATTATTGCCTGTCCGCTGTTAATCGTTGTGGAGAGTTTGTCTGTTATTCGAAAGGCTGTGAATTAATTGAAGGTTATGACCATGGGGAGGTTCTTGGTAAAAAACCAAATGATTTGTACCATAAAGCGAAGACGCGAAAAGAGGAAAAGTCGAAATCGCTTATTATGGAAACACTGAGAACAGGAAAATCGCTTAAAAATGTAATCAATGTTTATGAGACGAATCATCATCAGAAAATAACGTCGGTTTGCAGCACCTATCCTTTATTTGACCAAGAGCAAAAACTTCGTCTGGTGTTGTGTGTGTACAGGGAAATTTCTGATTATTTAAACATGGTTTCCGTCATAAACAAACAAAAGATTGAGCTGAAAAGCAGTGAAGATTTTGAATATCACAATGGTACAAAATATGTTTTTGAAAGTATTGTTGGAGAAAGCCCAAAAATAAAAAAGTGTATCGAACAGGCAAAAATTGCGTCGAAAACACTGGAGCCTATTCTGATATATGGTGAAACCGGGACTGGAAAAGAGCTGTTTGCGCAGAGTATTCATAACGCCAGTGTGTATTACAAGAAAAATTTTGTAGCAGTAAACTGTGCCGCCATTCCGGAAAATTTACTGGAGTCCACTCTTTTTGGCACGCGTAAAGGCTCTTTTACAGGGGCTTTGGACACAAAGGGCCTCTTGTATGAAGCGGAAGGCAGCACCTTGTTCTTAGATGAGCTCAACTCGATGGATATACGAATGCAGTCTAAACTTTTGCGTGTTCTGGAAACGGGTAAATACCGGAGAGTCGGCGAAACAGAGGAGAGAAGCTGCAGCGTGCGAATTATCAGCGCAGTCAACAGGGAGCCGCAAAAATTAATTCAGGAGGGTAAATTAAGAGCGGATTTATACTATCGCTTGGCAGTCTTTGATATTAATCTTCCAGCTTTAAGAGAACGAGTTCAGGATATAAAAATACTAACGGCCTTTTTTCTGGAAACACTGGGACCAGTGTTGGGTAAAAAGGTGACAAGCATTTCACCAGAAGTGGGAAAAAAGTTTTCAGAGTACTCCTGGCCGGGTAATGTAAGAGAACTCAGACACGTGCTGCATCAGAGTATTTGTATGATGAAAAACAATGATCTGGTTTTGGATGAGGAACATTTGCCTGAATATATACAATCGTTTGAAAGTAGTTACCATTTTTCTGAAAAAATGGTTATACATGAAAATATGGACTTGAAAAATACATTGGATCAATATGAAAAAGATTTGATCGAAGCGGCATTAGAAAAAAATAACTTCAATATTACAAGAACGGCAGAGACGCTTAATATAACCAGGCAGTCACTGCATCATAAAATCAACAAATATGAACTAAAGGCTCTCTAGATTTTTTAGAGAGCCTTTTTGTAATGCTCACCTGTTTTTTCTTCCTTTTCGATAAATAATAAAGGCAAATACAGCGGCAATAATGGACCAGGCAACCATCCATATAAATATTTTGTTAAAGCCGCTGACTGGGTCGGCGTCAATCCAGGAGCCCATGAGCGAAGTCATGAATGCGTCAGGAATAAACGCAATAAAGGATATAATGCCTGTTGCGATGCCGGTTAATTCCAGTGGAATCCCACCTTCACCCATAACTGAAAAGTATATGGATTTTACACTATAGTATAAAAAGGCTAATATCATTGAGACGGCAATAGAAAGTATTGCCACAGATGTCAGGAAAGGACTGATTCCAGAGCAGATTACGATTCCACAGAGCAGGTAAATAATAAAAATCAATTTTGATTTTGCTTTATCGGCTAAAATACCGCCAAGTATACCGGCCAGCACCACGACAATATAGTTTCTGAAAATAGCGAGTCCTGCCGAAAGTTCCTCAGAAATTCCTAAAATTTGGGTGGCATATGTTCCCAGATAGTTTACACCAGACATGATGACACAATAGCAGCTGAACATGAAAATGGAAAGCAGCCAGGTTCCAGGAAGTTTGAGCACTCTGCTGATTTTACAGAGTATACCGGATTCCTTCGCAGCGTCCTCAGTATCCGTTGACAATTCGTTCTGCTTTTTTTCGGTTTTTGGAAGAAAGATGATGCTTAAAACACCGAAAAGGCCATAGATAACGCCAAATGACAGCAAAATCATACGCATACCTGAGATTTGGCTGGTAAAAAGGCTCAGCAGTCCCAGAAAGATAAAGCCGGCAATGGCGCTGATAATGCCGCGTAAAGCCTCGCTTGTTCCAAAGATTTTACCCTGTTCGTTCTCATTTCCGAGGCTTCGCAGCAGTTTAATATAAGCGGCCCACATGGTACCGGCGTTAAAAACTGCAAAGAGTGCGCTGATAATGACCAGGGAAGTATAATCAGGAAATGAAGCTTCCCAGAAAGTCAGAGCCATACTGGCAAAGAAGGAAGCCGCCAGCATTACACGAGAGCTGAATTTATCAGCCAGGACGCCGCCGACCGGGTAACAGAAAAGTGAAACCAGCCCATAGATTGATCCTAAATTACCAAACTCAAAGTTTGTCAGCTGAAAAGCAGCGACAAACTGATCATAAAAAGAAAAGCGAATATAGGGAATAAAATAGATTAGCCCGACCATTATACTGATTAATCCGACTAAAAAGTTACGTTTTATCTTAGACATGATAAACTCCTTAGTGCAGCCACAGAGAACAGCCGTCAGTCTCTGCGGCAAAATATATTTTATAACCCATTACGATATTCGATCGGAATATATTGATTTAACAGTTTTTCCTGTTCTTTTGTGACAGGCGCAGGTTTGAAGGAATCAATACGTTTTTTCACTTCTCCCTGCATTTTTTCTTTCAGAGAAAGTGAGCCGTGATTTTGCCATTCATTAGGATCGAGTTTGTTCAGATATTTTGTAACGTAGAATTCTTCACGAAACATTTTGGGGGTGCGCCCGGTAAGAAAATTGCCGCGAGGCCCTGTTTTTTCGACAATGTCCATACAGAATTTTTCTTCTGAGGCATCGATACCAGAATTGAGACGTTCAGTGAAATTATAAATTTCCTCGTCCAGAATAAATTTTTCAAAGCAAGTAACATTGTATGTCCCCATTGTGCCCAAAGCGTGAAAAACCATATCTGGTTTTACCTCAGAAGTTGTCCGAATGGATAACATGGCTTCCATACCTGCCTGATAATCCAGTTCCTTTGCGTCGCTGAACGCGCCTCCGGTTCTGAAAGGGATACCATAATAGTCCGCGATGCCGGCAGTGGCGTAAAAAATAAGCGCAGCCTCGGGATTTCCCATACAAAGCTGTACAGAACGCAAATCCGTTGAACCTGAAACATTGGCATATATAATGGGTGTGCCAGGCTGAATTAATTGAGATAAAACAATACCAGCGAGAAGCTCGGCATTGGCCACGGTCAGCAGACTGATGACAGAAAATGGGGCGGTGAGCACAGGCATCGCGCAGGTGGCAAACCAAACGCCCTGTCTTTCCTCACAGACTGCAAACATCCTTTCAAGCGGATCATGGTCATAGCACAGAGGTGTAATAGGGTTAAAACCGTGTGAGCCGACAACCTTGTCGTAAATACCTTCATAATCCTGAACAAGGCGGATTCCTCTTCTGTAGGCCTCGCGGAGCCGGCCTTTTGCAGCCGTCGCGGTATTTGGGTTTGCAAAAGGGACTGGCTTATTGGCATATTTTAAAAGTAAAGCCAAAAACCCAAGCTCAGTCTCATTTTGTGTGAATTTTTTGGAGGTAAAACAGGGATTCGTCATCACACAATCCAGAACAGGACTGGTATCCGAAAGCTTAACCCAGTCAATAATATCTTTGTTTGTAAAAGCTCTTATTCGGCTGCCATCCTGTAAATAAGCAGAACCGGACACCGGAAGCTTTACATAACTGTGGCCGCCGATGTGAACGTTGCCCTTTGACGAATAGATTGTAAACTTCTTTGGCACGGTTTCTAAAGCTTCCTCAAGCATTTTTTCTTCGATATAAACCTTATCGCCTTCAATTCTTGCTCCATGCGCTTTAAAAACAGATAAAGCCTCTTCGTGTTCAAATTTTACGCCTACCTTTTTTAAAATAGTGAGCGTATGCGCGTGTATTTTTTCAATATCTGCCTTAGAAATATATTTTTCGTATGCTTTCATCGATATTCTCCTCAATAATTTTGTATGGCGCCATTTACTTTATGGTTATATAAAGCAAGGAATATGCCAAAAATAATATGAAAATTTGGATTATTTGGTCTGTTTTAAAGCGTTCCCAGGCGTAAAAAGAATAAAAAGCGTAAAGGTAATTGTCAGTGACAAAAAAATATACAGTTTATGTCTTCCAGATAAGCCATGTTTTGAAGAAAAGTGTAAAATAATTTGTCTATTTTGCGTAAAAAAGAAAATATTACTAAATCTAAAAAGTGATCTGGTGGTCTGCAGGCGGATGGATTAATGGTTAGATTTTATCTGAAACGGTATATAAGTTATAGTGATCAATTAGAACTTTTGATATGAAATGGAGATAAAAATGAAAAAAATATTAGTGGTTTTGACCAATACTGCGAAATATGGAACGAAAAATGAGGCGACAGGTCTCTGGCTGTCAGAAGCGACTGAGTTTGTGAAAGAATTGATACAGGCTGGTTATGAAATTGATTATGTCAGCCCGAGGGGCGGCTATGTGCCAATCGACCCTCGCAGTCTGAAAAACGCTTATGTCAATGAGAACGTGTTTGCTTTTTATAACTCAGAGGATTTCCAGAACAGAGCATTGGCAGACTCCCTTAAACCATCGGATATCAATGCTTCCGATTATTTGGCAATCTATTATACAGGCGGCCACGGCGTGGTCTGGGATTTTCCGGACAATAAAGATTTGCAGGCAATCAGCCGAGAGATTTATGAGCAGGGAGGTTATGTGACATCGGTCTGCCACGGATTAGCAGGGCTTTTGAATATAAAAACATCAGATGGAAGCTATCTTATATCTGGTAAAACACTCACAGGCTTTACAGAAACAGAAGAAATTCTAAGCGGAAAAAACCGCTTAGTGCCCTTTGGTACTGAGAAAGAAGCCAGGAAGCGGGGAGCGAAATTTGTGAAAAAACGCGCTTTTAGTTCTTTTGCAGTACAGGATGGGCATTTGATAACAGGGCAGAATCCCATGTCTGGACAGGCCGTGGCAAAATGCTTGCTGAAAAACTTAAGCAGTTATTAAAGACAAAAGGCGGATTGTGAAAAAAAGCGGCGTATGCAGCTAAATTTGCTTGTTGGGTAAAAATAAGAAAATACCGCTTGCAGAAACAGGTAATATAAAAAATAACGAAGCCTGAAAGGCGCATAACCGGAGAGCTTTCACAAAAAATATTAAGCAATCCTGAAATCCTGAAAAAAGTCATTAAATTTATTAAAAAGGTCTTGCAAATTTTGAGAGAATGGTTTAATATAATGTTAGCACTCGGAGGTAATGAGTGCTAACAAGAAGAAAATAATAAAAATCATAAATCATTAAAAATGGAGGAATCAAAAATGAGTTTAAAACCATTGGGAGACAAGGTTGTAATCAAAGTTAAAGAAGAAGAAGTAACGACTTCTAGCGGTATCGTATTACCGGGTTCTGCACAGGAAAAACCACAGCAGGGAACCGTTGTCGCTGTTGGCTCCGGCGAAATTGTTGATGGTAAAAAAGTGCCGCTGGATGTAAAGGAAGGCGATGAAGTTATCTATTCTAAATACGCTGGCTCCGAAGTAAAAGTTGGCGAAGAAGAATTCTTGATTTTGAAACAGTCTGACATCTTAGCAATTGTTGAATAATTCAGAAAACCACATTTAATAGATTATAAATTTTCAGGAGGAAGATTAAAATGGCAAAAGATATTAAATTCAGTGCAGACGCCAGAGAATCACTGATTGCTGGCGTAGATAAATTGGCAGACGCTGTCAAAGTAACCTTAGGACCAAAAGGAAGAAACGTTATCTTAGCAAAGAGCTACGGTGCTCCAACCATTACAAACGATGGTGTTACCATTGCTAAAGAAATTGAACTGGAAGACGCTTTTGAAAACATGGGCGCTCAGCTGGTCAAAGAAGTTGCTACCAAAACAAACGATGTAGCTGGTGATGGTACTACTACCGCTACCTTATTAGCTCAGGCTATTGTAAGAGAAGGTAACAGAAACGTTGTAGCCGGTGCGAATCCGATGGTTCTGAAAAAAGGGATCGAAAAGGCTGTGGAAGTTGTTGTTGACGAACTGAAAGCTAACAGCAAACCAGTAGAAACCAGAGAAGCAAAAGCTCAGGTAGCTTCCATTTCCGCCGCTGATACCGAAATTGGTGATTTAATTGCAGAAGCCATGACTAAAGTCGGCGACGACGGTGTTATCACTGTTGAAGAAGGCAAGGGCATGGGTACAGAACTGGAATTTACCGAAGGTATGCAGTTTGACAGAGGATATTTATCTGGTTACATGGTAACCGATACTGAAAAAATGGTTGCAGAATTAGACAACCCATATATCTTAATCACAGACAAGAAAATCACAAATATCCAGGAATTACTTCCAGTGCTGGAACAGATTGTACAGCAGGGCGCTAAGCTCTTAATCATTGCTGAAGATGTTGAAGGCGAAGCTTTAACAACCTTAGTACTGAACAAATTAAGAGGAACCTTCAACTGTGTCGCTGTTAAAGCTCCTGGCTTCGGTGACAGAAGAAAAGCCATGTTACAGGATATCGCTGCTTTAACAGGTGGTCAGGTAATCTCTGAAGAAGTTGGTCTGGAACTGAAAAACGCCGATATGTCTATGTTAGGACGCGCGCGTCAGGTTAAGGTTGACAAGGACAACACCATCATCGTTGATGGACAGGGAGACCGTGCGATCGTTGAAGAAAGAGTCGCTCAGATCAAGGCTCAGATTCCTGAAACCACATCGGATTATGACAAAGAAAAATTACAGGAACGTCTGGCTAAACTGGCTGGCGGCGTAGCAGTTATCCAGGTTGGTGCCGCTACCGAAGTTGAATTGAAAGAACGCAAATACCGCATCGAAGACGCATTGAACGCGACAAGAGCTGGTGTCGAAGAAGGTATGGTACCTGGTGGTGGATCTGCGTTCATCGAAACCTTAGACAAGGTAGATGCTTTAATCGATACCTTGGAAGGCGATGAAAAAATCGGCGCTGCTATCATCCGCCGCGCGATTGAAGAACCCGTTCGTCAGATTGCTGAAAATGCTGGTCTTGAAGGCTCTGTCATTGTCAACGAACTGCGCAAGAAAGAAAACGGCATCGGCTTCAACGCTGCTACCGGCGAATTTGTCAACATGATTGAAGCAGGTATCATCGACCCGACCAAGGTAACCCGTACAGCTATCCAGAACGCTGCAAGCATCTGCGCGATGTTCTTAACCACCGAAGTTGCCGTTGCTGATTTACCAGAAGAAGCAGCTCCTGCAATGCCTCCAATGGGTGGCGGCGGAATGCCAATGATGTAATAAAAGCTAATATAAATAAAATGATATGATTTTATAACAGGCAGGATATTAAGTGAAAGCTTAATATCCTGCTTTTTTAGTTTTCAAAAGAAGCATTTTTATGTATAATGATTTCATTGGAGCTTAGGTAGGAGAGAGCAAAATGTATAATTTATTGATTGTAGACGACGATGCTTCGATACTGGAAGTAACGCGGATTTATTTTACAGGCCGCGGTTATAAGGTTTACACGGCCCAGAACGGAAAGGAATGCCTCAAAACAGCGGCCCATATGCCTCTGGACTGCATTGTGCTGGATGTGGCGCTGCCGGATATGGACGGCTTTGAGGTTTGTGAAGCGGTTAAAAAGAATAACAATGTCCCCATTCTTTTTGTGTCAAATTACGCTGAGGAGGACAAGCGGATCAATGGTTTTGTTTCAGGCGGCGATGACTATGTTATCAAGCCTTTTAGTCTGCGAGAGCTTGAACTGCGCATCTGCGCGCGCATACGTCAGCAGGAAGGAAAGGCCAGCCGTGGCGAGGCGCTGAACTTTGGAAGGCTGAGTATCAATGAAGCAGCAAGAAGTGTCGCTTATGAAGATAAGACCATATCCTTAACTGCGGCAGAATTTGATATTCTGTTTTTTTTGGCGAACCATGAAAATCAGGTATTTTCCCAGAAGGATATTTTTGAAAGGGTGTGGAAGCTGCCGGATTTGGGTAACGCGCATACGGTTCAGGTACACGTGGCGCAGATCAGGAGAAAGCTCAATTCTTTTTCTGAGGAACATCAGTATATCCAGACGGTTTGGGGAAAAGGCTATAAATTTGTTGCGGATCAAAAAAGCTGAGGCATCTACGCCTCAGCTTTAAAGCTATTTTTTGAAAAAACGGGAGCGGAGGGCCGGATTCAGCCAGAGGACCGCGCCGGCAAAAAACAGGAAAATGAACAGCAGACCTAAGGCAGGCCAGATGGTGTGAGCCGCGGCACCCGACGGGGGAGTGTCTTGTCCTTCGTGAGAATCGCCTGCGCCACCCTCAGAGGAGGGCGTGTTTTTTTGAAGCTTGTCAGCGGCATTTTTGGCGAGCGGAGAGTCATTTTTATTGTCCAGGGCCAGAAAAAATTCCGCCGCATTAACGGCAGGGTTATTGAACGGAAGATATCCGAGCATATTCTCAAAGATATTGCCGCCGGGATCCCGGCTCACTTCATTTCTTCCGCCGCCACCCCGGCTGCCGTCAATATCCTCATATTTCTCGCCGGTGAGGGGCAGAGATTCAAAGGAGCTGGCGACTGTGTTGGAGTAGCCCGCGTAAGCAGAGCCTGTAATCTTTAACCGATACAGGGCTGTGCCAGACTCTTTCAGGATATCCTCGTAAACGGCATTACCCGCGTCATTCAGGCTGTAGGCCTTGGTGATATCCTGGCTGATCCAGCTGCTGCCGCCATCAACCGACTTTTGCAGCTTTACAGAGGAGGCGCCAGCGGGCGGGGTAAAGCTAAAGGTGAGCCTGCACATCTTGACATCGGGCGTGTCAGTGACACTCAGGTCGTCGATGGGCGTGGCTGTTTTAAAGGAAATGGCCGCTGCAGGCGTCGGGGCGCCGTCGGTGAGGATATCCCCACGGACTTCCAAGGTGCCGGTGAGCGTAAAGGGCTCGTTTTTTTCAAGACCAGCGTCGTAGGCGGCTCGATCCCAGGTGACAGCCAGCGAGACATAGCAGGTATCGTCTGGATCCTTACTGTTCGCGATATTTACGGTCATGTAGTCCGGCAGCCCGCTCTCCTCATAGTCAGTGAAGGGCGGAAGAACAAAATGCAGCTCGTCGATTCCGGTGATGATCCATTGAGTCTCGTCGTACGAAAACTGAGGCGCCTCAGGAGTGAGCCGGCACAGTGTTCCCGTAACCCTGCCATTTTGTGAAGTGACAGAAACGGCGCCTGAGCCTTTGGCTGTGACCCTGCAATTCGTCATGGAAATATCCGAAACCGACGAAATACCAATGCTGTGGGCACCGTCAGCGGTGATGAACAGGTTGACCAATTCCAGTGGATCGGGCTGTTCGCAGACAATGCCGCGCGCGTTTTCGCCGTAAGCGGCAATGGTGGCCGGTGCACTCAGCGTGCCGCCGATATTAATGGACCAGCTTGTGGGATCACCGCCCTCATAAAAGAGCGCGGTGCCACTTTCGGCTGTAATGCTGCACGCTTCAAGGATGAGGACGCCCATGGGCGATGTGCGGATCAGTCCTTCTGCGCCGCCCTCTCCTGTAATGGTGATATTGGAGCCGATGAGCTCAAGCAGAGCGGTATCCTTAACGTAAATGTGGTAGGGTCCGGCGTCGATGGCGATGGGCGCCCCGGGCCTATAGATGCTCAGGGAGCGCGTAATGACAAGATCTTCTGTCAGGATATAAGTACCGCCGGTATCCTGGTTTTCATCCACCCATACCTGGAAAGCTTCGCAGCTGGGCGATTCCTCCGCGGGCGCTGTGGCAGGGCCTGTGATCATTGCGCTGGCCCTGGCCGGCATGGCTGCTGAAACCAGAAGAAGGATCATAAACAAAAATAAGTATTTTATTGAACAAATCGCTGACATACGGTTCTCCTTACAAATAATCGAAATGGAATGATGAAATGGAAAAGAAGATAAGTGCTATTACAATTGGGCTGGTTATTTTAATCCTTTTCGCTGCGCTGTGTCTGGCGCTGATACAGTGGCTTTACCAGGTGGATAATAAATATACCCAGACAGCGCCGCAGGCGGAAAATGGCATTCTGACACTGACAGCAGATGCTTTTTCTAAAGATAAGCTTTTCTGCCTGGTGGACGGATGGGCCTTTTACAAGGGAAAACACCTGAATCCAGAGGACTTTGCCGGTGATGGGTCTGATGAGCCTGAGCCGTCGGAATACGTTTATATTGGGCAGCATCCTGATTTTTCCATGGGTGTACGTGGGAGCTCTCCTTATGGAACCTGTGCCTACCGCCTGAAAATAATAAATGAGGGCGAACCTGTTATTTTGAGTATGGCCCTTCAGGAGATCTTTTCGAGTGCGGATATCTGGGTGAATGGCGAGAAGGTAGAAGCCCTGGGAAATACAGATCCCCAGCAGTATGAGCCCTATATTAAAAACACAGTTATCAGCTTTGAGGCAGGGGCAGAGACCGACATTCTCATCAACACTGCCAATTTCAGCCATTATTACAGTGGAATCTACTATCCGCCAGTATTGGGAGAGGCGCCGGAAATCAGCCATCTGATTTTTGTGAATCAGCTGTTCTATGCGCTTTTGTGTATTGCCAGCCTGGTCATCGCCATTTTTACACTGGTGGTCTGGATGTCTCCGGGAAAGGACAGGATTTTTTTCTACTATGGTCTTATGACGCTGTCCTTTGGACTGCATATGGCCTATCAGCCGCTGCGCTGGCTGGGGATTCCCTTGACCGAATCGCTTTATGCGCTGGAGGACTGCACCAGTTATATCATGCTTTTATGCGTCATTGCTATCAGCAGTATTATATCACAGGTGAACCAGAAAAGCATCTATCGGGCGTTCATTTTGCCGCTGGCTGCCACGATGTGCGTGGTTTCGGTGGTGGTGCCGCTTCTGGTGCTGCCGGGTGCGCCCTGGCTCATCCATGCCTATGGCGGCTTCCTGGATTTTTATCAGCTTCTGGCTTTTGTTTACCTGATGACTGCTGCGGTTCTGGCGCTTAAAAGGAGAGAGGTCAAGGCTTATTTTCTCATGGCCGCCAATGCGGTGTTTGGCATCAGCCTGCTGGTACAGGTTACCAGCAGCAATGCCTTTGAGCCCATTTACACTGGCTGGCAGAGCGAGTACTGCAGCTTTATCCTGGTGTTGATCTTCGGCGGAATGATGGTGTTTTATTACCGGCAGGTTTTAAGTGAAAACAAACGGCTCACGGCGCATCTTGAGGAGGAGGTGGCCGTGCGTACCAGGGAGCTGACAACTCTGATGAACGAGCGTAAAAAATTTCTCTCTGATCTGGCCCACGATCTCAAAGCTCCGATAACGGCCATTCAGGGTTTCATTGAGCTGGTGAAGTATGGCAATGTGCAGGTGGACGACGAGGTCCAGCGCTATCTGGAGATCATTAATCAAAAATCAAACGAGGTACAGACAAAGGTGCGAAGTCTTCAGGAGTTTACCAGCCAGGACGAGGCGGTTATGAAAAAGGAGAAAATGGATCTTGGCAGACTGCTGGATGATTTTTATGAAAACAACCGGCCAGACGCAGAGGCAAGCGGCATAAGCTTCAGCATGATTAAGCCTGGAAAGCCCATTGAAATAATGGGAAACCCAGAGCTTATCTACCGTGTGTTTGAGAACCTGTTCTACAACGCAATGGGCTTCACGCCCATAAATGGCAGGATCGTGGTCGAGGTCAAACAGGAGGCAGATTGGGTGGTGATCCGGTTTTCCGATAACGGCGCAGGTATACCGCCGGATGTTCTGCCAAAAATCTTCGACCGGTTTTACACCACACGCGGCGGGAACAGCGATTCACAGGGGCTTGGGCTTTTCATCGTCCGCTATACCATCAAGGCCCACGGCGGCACCATCGACGCTGCGTCAGAGATGGGGGCAGGAACTGTTTTTACGATCCGGCTTAAAACCCTTTAAACATGAGTGTGCTCATAAAATGTGTCAGTAAGACCGAAAATGTTAAAAAATATGTGAAACAGGGGAGAGTCTTAAACGACTTTTCAAAAAAACAGGCTTGTGGTATAATGACTAAGAATTTTAAAAAGGAAAAAGATAGGAGGAGCAATGAACAGTATTAAGAAGATGTTATTTGTCTTGACTGGCTTACTGGTATTCGTTTGCCTCCCTGTTTTGGCAGAAGAGACGACGCCAAAGCAAACGACCTTGACAACAGAGCCGTCGACGACGGTTGAATCTCAGACGACACCCTCTGCAAAGGAACCGCTGGCAACGCCGGACGAGGCCGTGACAGTGAGCCCGGAGACAGAGGTGCAGGAGGAAAATACCGAAGCGGTGACACCTGAGCAGGCAGAGGATGAAACGCCAGCGCCAGAAACCACGCCACGGCAGCCAGAGGGCGAAGCAGCAGACCCGGAAATACCAGAAAATCTGGCGGAAGTCTTTGTGGATTCCAACGCCCTGAACAGCACTATCAGCATTGAGCTGGACGGTGAGATTGTCAGCGGCCCTGGCAATAAGGTGCTGGCAGTGATACCGGCAGGCGCGCGCTTCCGCGTGATCACAGAGCCAGCAGAGGGCAGCGAGCGTATGGCAGTCAACATGATGGTCAAAACCAAGGATGGCACGGTAGCGCCCATCGAACCTTTAAACGATGAGGACAACGCCCAGGACTACCAGATGCCCGAGAACGCTGAAGGCGTTTCAGGCGCTGTTTTCTTTGGCAACAGCGAAGAAAACACCAGCGATGAGGCCCAGAGCTTTACCGCGTCGGCCGCATCCGATAATGTCAACAAGCAGACCATTGTAAACAGTGAGGAAAAGCTGGAAACTGCGGCAGATACCGCTCAGACAGCGGATAATGAGACCGGAGAAGCACAGCCGGAGATCTCGGAGATTTCTGAAGCACCGTCCACCGGCATCGAGGATCATATTGATTTCATCCCGCTGTTTTTATGCACATTGATGATTGCAGGCGTGACCCTGTGGTCCAGAAGTGCTTTAAATTAAAAATTCTTAAGGCCGAATCCATCCGGGATTCGGCCTTTTGCTTTAGTGTATTAAAAAAAAACCAAGGATTATCAAAAAAATATTGTCTAATGTATACATTAATATTATAATATTTACCAAGGAAGCAACAACTTAATATAATACGTAGGAGGAACACGTAAAATGATGAGTGAATTTGAAATGTACCGACAGCAGTTGCGCAACGCGATTGATGAAATGGAACTGGATAATAAGGAAGCCGTATACGATCTTTTGAGCGAGGTTAACCGCTTTTATGAAGTATCTTTCCCAGTCCAGATGGACGATGGGACCAAGAAAGTTTTCAAGGGCTACCGTTCACAGCATAATTCCGCACTTGGACCAACAAAAGGTGGCTTAAGATTCCATCCAGGCGTGGACGAAGGCGAAGTAAAGGCATTATCTGCATGGATGTCAATGAAGTGTGCTGTAGCCGGTATCCCTTATGGCGGCGGTAAAGGCGGTATCACCGTTGATCCTAAAAAGCTCTCTGAACGTGAGCTCGAAAACCTGACAAGAGGCTTTGTGAAAGCGATGCATCCGGCATTTGGTGAAAAGTTTGATATTCCGGCTCCGGACGTTAACACAAACGGCCAGATCATGTCCTGGATGATTGATGAATACAACGCCATTACCAGAAGCCAGAACATCGGCGTATTCACTGGCAAACCACTGGAGCTGGGCGGCTCTCTGGGCAGAACTGAAGCCACCGGCTACGGCGTAGGCTTTACCGTACGTGAGGCGGCTGCTAAAATTGGTCTGGACCTGAAAGGTGCGCGTGTTGTGCTTCAGGGCTTTGGCAATGTCGGAAGCTTTGCGGCAGAATGGCTTTATAAACAAGGATGCAAGATCATCGCCATTGCCAATAGCCGTAATGGTCTTTACGACGCAGAAGGCATGAACATTCCGGCCTTAATGAAATACTATGAAGAAAATGGCAATGACCTGGCCGGATATCCGGATGCAAAGCCATTTGATAAAGACGAAATTTTCTCAATCGAATGTGATATCCTCTTGCCATGTGGTCTGGGCGGAGCCATCACCAAAGACAACGCAAATAAAATCAACACAAAGATCATCAGCGAAGGCGCCAACGGACCGTTAACACCAGAAGCCGATGAGATTTTAATTAAAAAAGGCGTATTTATTGTGCCAGATATCCTGGCAAACAGCGGCGGGGTTACCGTATCTTACTTTGAATGGGTTCAGAACCTTCAGGGCTATTACTGGAGCAAGGAAGAAGTTTTTGAAAAAGAAGAAGACTTGATCGTTAAAGCCTTTAACGGCGTATACGATGTGTTTGTCAATGAAAAAGCCTCCAATATGCGTACAGCAGCGTTCAATTACGCGATAAAGAAGATTGCAAAGGCTATGAAGCTTAAGGGCTGGTACTAATTCTGGCGTCAAAAACGCCCGGACTGCTGTGTTGCCGTGTATTCTGAGCTCGGTCACATATTAGAAATATGTTCCCTCGCGCAGAACGCACAGCGCCTTGCATTTCGGGCGTTTTTTTAGCCAGAACGGAAAGATACTATATGTAGTGCCTGAACACTAAAAAAATGGAATAAAACAACAAGACAATGTGGTATACGCCGTTTCGGCGTATACCGTTTTTTCTATTTTTTTCTATTGAAGGACAGATATTGCCATTAACTGGAGTGAACGGACTGTGGTATAATAATAAAAACGAGAGAAAGCAGGTTTTGGGGATGGCAGAAATTAATATTTATGAAACGACACTCAATCATAACGGTGAGCAGGGAATCATTGATTTTGATGTGCTTCTGAAGGCTTTCCAAAATGCCGGGATCACCATTAATGTGTTTAATATCTGGGATAATCCGAGCTTGATGACAGAAATCCGTCCGGTGGAGCAGGTACTGCTGCAGGAGGGCGTTGAGGCAATGCCCATTACCGTCGTTGGCGGCGAGATCTGGAAAAAGGGCGCCTATCCGGATTATAATGAGCTCATGATGTGGAGCGCTAAAACAGAGTAATAAAAAAGCTGTATGACCTGTGTTTAAGAGGCCATGCAGCTTTTTCTTTTCTAAACCTCGTAGGGAATGCCAGCGAATACCTCCTGCATTTCCTCGGGTTCTGCGTTATAGATTTTTAGGATGAGCCCGTTGACCAGTGTGATGATTTCCTGAGAATCCACAGTGCCGTCGTTGGCAGGCTTGGCGGCGTAAAGCGCGCAGAGCATCTCGTTTCGGGTCGTTCCTGTAATGCCGCTGAACAGACTGTTCAGGACTCTTTTTTCCTGTTCGTTTAATTTCATATTTTTATCCCCTTGATTTCTGGTTTTAGACTATTATAACAATTATCCCGCGACAATCAAGAGATTATCTGGCGGGATAAGAAGAATATTATTGCGCCTCCCACTCCTCGGTTTCGAGCAGCAGCTCCTCCCAGCGGTTCGTCAGGCTGGCCACAGCTTCTTTGGCGGTGTTATAGGCGGCTGTGACCGTGTTTACATTGTCCAGGTCGTCATAAAAATCGTTCTGGCACATCTGTGCTTCGTAATCTGCGATTTCGTTTTCCAGGCGCTCGATATCCGTTTCCACGGTTTTCAGCTCCTTCTTTTTACCGCGGAATGCGGCCTCCTGCTCCTTCTGTCTTTTGCGGTCTGCCTTCTGCTTTGTCTTGGTGACCACGGTCCGGTTTTTTTCTGCCTCCAGGGCTTCCAGCAGGGCGGCCTCATCCTTGTAATGGAGATAGTCGTCATAATTGCCAAGGGTGACCTCAATACCCGTGGGGGTGAAGTTATAGATTTTGGTCGCCACCCGGTTGAGGAAATAACGGTCGTGGGAGATGAACAAGAGCGTCCCCTGATAGGCGATCAGGGCGTTTTCGAGGATCTCCTTTGTGCGCATATCAATGTGGTTGGTGGGCTCGTCCATAAGCAGGAAGTTGGACTGGGACAGCATGAGGCGCGCCAGAAGAAGCCGGGCCTTTTCGCCGCCGGAGAGAGAGCTCACAGCCTTGAACACATCATCGCCAGTAAACAGGAAAGCGGCCAGAATACTCCGCAGCTCGCCCTCGGTAAAGTGCATGTCGATATCCCAGAGGGCCTCCAGAAGGTTTTCGTCATAAAACTGCTTTAAGTCGTTATTTTCCTGGTCATAATAGCCGACATGAACCTTATGGCCGTATTCGATGACGCCGCTGTCCCGCGACACCTTATCCTGGATGATGCGGAACAGGGTGGTTTTGCCGATACCGTTGGCCCCGATGATGCCCACCTTGTCGCCGCGGTGGATATCAAAGGAAATATTCTCGAAAAGGGGCTGTCCGTCAAAGGATTTTGATACGTCGCGGACAGTCAGGACATCCTTGCCGCTCTGGATGCGGGGCTTGAAGTTAAAATGGGCGTCGGATTCGGTCTGCACCTTTTCGACCACCTCCATTTTTGCCAGAGCCTTTTCACGGCTGGCAGCGCGCTTGGAGCTGTGGACAGAGTTATAACGGCGGAACCGGGCAATCATTTCCTGCTGGCGCTTGATTTCGCGCATCTGCTGGGCATACTGATGGTCCAGATCCATGAGCAGCTTTTCTTTCTTTTCCACATAGGTGGTATAGTTGCCGGTGTAGCTGTCCAGGGAGTGGCGTGAGACTTCCAGAATACGGCCGCAGACTTTGTCGAGAAAGTAGCGGTCATGGGAGATGATGACAAAGGCGCCGTCGTAGGCCTTCAGAAACTGCTCCAGCCATTGGAGGGAGTCGATATCCAGGTAGTTGGTGGGCTCATCGAGGAGCAGAAGCTCTGGTTCCTGAAGCAGGTTGCGCCCCAGGGCCGCCCGTGTTTTTTCGCCGCCTGACAAAACGCCAAAGGGCTTTGCCATATCCTCGTCGGTAAAGCCAAGGCCCCTGGCAATGCCGCGGATGCGGCTGGGGTATTCATAGCCCTTTTGCTCTGCAAAGAGGTCCTGAAGCTCGCCGTAGGTTTTCATGAGCTTTTCCTGCTCTGCACCGTCGGTTTCACCAATCTGGTGCTCCAGCTCTCGCAGCCGCTCCTCCATTTTGATGAGCGCGTCAAAGACAGAGAGAAAAAGGGTGTCTAGCGTGGTGTCCGCTTTAAAATCAGCTTCCTGGGCCAGATAGCCAATGGTAAGGTTGGATTTTTTGCTGATGACGCCGCTGTCGGGGGTAAGTCTGCCGGCCAGCAGCTTGAGAAAGGTGGACTTGCCTGAGCCGTTGCGCCCCACCAAGCCGATCATTTCCTTTTCCTGTATGGAGAGGCTCAGTTTGTTAAAAATTTCATTGATGCCGTAACTAAAACTAAGATTTTCAATATTTATAAGCATAGGGTTTTCTGCCTGTTCTTTCCATAGTATTCCTTATATATGATACCAAAAAAGAGGGGGTGTGTCGACTGCGGACAGAGTCAGGGAAAAGAAATTTGCGAAATGATGAATATTTTGCATCTAAATGGGTATAAAAAGAATGTATTCCAAAATGAGGAGGAGGTTTGATGAGAAAACTGCTTAATAGCTTTAAAGAAGTCCTTGTATCAATTTTACCGATGACGGTTTTGATTTTGATCATCAGTGGTATCTGGGCGCCCTTCACGCCTGAGATGCTCGCGTCCTTTATTGGCGGAGCCATCATGATGATGATCGGCATGGCGCTTTTTTTGTTTGGCGCGGACATCTCCATGATGGAGGTTGGTGAGCGTGTGGGAAATTTTCTGGTTTCCCGGAGAAGCTTGAAAATTCTGATTATCGCCGGCTTTTTTGTGGGCATGTTTGTGACCATTGCCGAGCCGGATGTGCAGGTGCTGGCTGGCCAGGTGGCAGCAGTCTCGGAGGGGAGCATCAACCGGACGATGCTCATCGCTGTGGTCGGCGTTGGGGTCGGTATTTTTCTGGTTATCGCGCTGCTGCGCTTTGTTTTTCAGATGAAGCTGTACCATATCCTGATCATTGGGTATATCGCTGTTTTTGCCCTGTCCTTTTTTACGAACCCTGAGATGGCGCCAGTAGCCTTTGATTCCGGCGGCGTCACTACTGGTCCCATCACAGTGCCCTTTATACTGAGTCTGGGCAGCGGGATCACCAGCGGCGTAAGAACCAGCAGGGAAGGAACAGACAGCTTTGGGATGGTTGCCCTGTCCTCGCTGGGACCGGTGCTGGCCGTCATGATTTTGGGGGTGATCTTCAGATGAGCCTGATCAGTCATTTATTTCACGGTATGCCGGAGGTGGCATGGGAGGTTTTTCTGGCCATCCTGCCCATTGTTTTGATTTTTCTGTTTTTGAACGCCATTGCGCTGCGGCTGCGGGCTCCTATTATCAAGCGGATTATAGGCGGCTTTGTGGTGACTTACCTGGGGCTGGTGCTGTTTCTCCAGGGCGTAAACATTGCCTTTGTACCGGCCGGCGAATTTTTGGGCACAGCCCTTGCAGAGCTTGAGTACAGCTGGATTCTCATTCCGCTGGGCTTTGCCATCGGTTTTCTGGTCGCCTTTGCCGAGCCAGCCGTCCAGGTCATGGTAAAGCAGGTTGAGGAAATGACCAGCGGCGCCATCAAAGCACGCGTTATGCTGCTTGCGATCTCGCTGGGCGTGGCGTTAGCGGTTATGACGGCCATGATCCGGCTGCTGGCCGGTATTTCGCTCTGGTGGATTTTGATTCCGGGCTATATACTGGCCTTTATTCTCGGCCGCTTTGTGGAGCCGAATTTTCTGGCTATGGCCTTTGATAACGGCGGCGTAGCCACTGGCCCCATGTGCTCGACCTTTATTCTGTCTCTTTCAGTGGCTGTGGCGGGCGCGACGCCAGGACGAAATCCGCTGCTGGACGGCTTTGGCGTGGTAGCGCTGATTGCCCTTGCGCCGATTCTGACAACCCTGCTTCTGGGCTTCTTTTATAAGCAGAAGGAGGCCTACAGGAAAAGGCAGTGTGAAAAGCAGCCGCGTGATTCTTAACCGGTATTGACAGAAGATTTTAATCATATATAATATGTAGATTACTTAGCGAATGATGGAGGAAAAAATGGAAGACAGAAATAAGATTAAGACCGAACTGATTGTGGTGATTGTGGAAAAGGATATGTCCGGCGAGGTCATTGACGCGGCCAAACAGGGCGGCGCTGACGGAGCGACCGTTATGTATGGCCGTGGATCCGGCATCCATGAGAACGCCCGGTTTTTCGGCATCACCATTGAGCCTGAAAAGGAGATCGTTCTGATTCTGGTGGACGCGTCCATAAGGAACGCGGTGCTCTGCTCGATCCAGAAGAAAATCGAAATCGACAGGCCGGGCATGGGCATTGCTTTTGTGCTGGATGTGGCCAAGGTGATTGGCAGCCCGCACCTTAACCTGATGTCGGACATCACCGATTAATTGCTTTTAAAGACACCCCGAAGGCGCTTGTTTGCCCGGTTTCTGAAGGAATTAAAAAACTTTGACACTTTTTTAATTAATTCGACCATAAAAATTGACGTTTTTTTAACAACTTGATATAATAAAAAGGATAAGTACGACGCAGGAGGGGAGTGCAGAATGCAAACTTTTTCAAAAAGGGTATCGATGACAGTTGTTAAGCGTCTGCCCAAGTATTACCAGTATTTAACCGATTTACAGGATCAACATATTGAAAAAATCTCGTCTAAGGAGCTGGCGGCTATGATGGGGCTGACCGCCTCGCAGATCCGGCAGGACCTGAATTCCTTTGGCGCTTACGGACAGCAGGGCTACGGCTACAAGGTAAAAGAGCTGAAGGAGGCCATTCGCAAAATTCTGGGGCTTGATCTCCAGTATAACTGCATTATCATCGGTTCTGGGAACCTGGGACATGCCATTGTCAATTACGAGCGCTTTAAGGAAGAGGGCATTCACTTCAAGGCCATGTTCGACGTGGATCCGGATCAGATTGGCAAAAAGGTCGGAGACGTGACTGTGTACCACATGGACGATCTCGACGCCTTTGTGGCGCACCATAAGATTGATATCTGTATCCTGAGTGTACCGCAGAAGGTCGGGCAGGAAACCACAGACCGTGTCGTAGAGCTCGGGATCAAAGCGATCCTGAACTTCGTGCCTCTGGACCTGACGGTGCCGGACGACGTGGTGGTAGAGAGTGTGAACATCACCGACAGTCTGTTTACCTTAACCTACCTGATTAACGAAGAGGAAGAGAACGAATAACCAGAAATACCAGCAGGCTTAAGCCTGCTTTTTTGGTGGAAAATAGGAGTTGTGTTTCAAAAAAATCTATTATATAATAGAGTAAAATATAAACGAGATTAATACTAGGGCAAATCTGCTGAAAGACAGAGACGCAAAGCTACAGGGCCTAAACATACATTGTAGGGTAGCCAGCTGCAGTTAAACCCATAACAGGAGCTGTAAAATGGCAGGAAAAAAGACAAACGAAACCATTGAAAATAATGTTTATAACGTAGCTTTGCGTAATATTTACGACGAGCTCTATGAACTGAACATTACCAAAAATCATTATCGGATCATCTACCATGTAGAGGGTAAATATGTGACGCCGCCAGAAGACGGCGCTTTGACAGACGGTATTGCCGATGTGGCAGCGCACATGATTCACCCGGAGGATTCGAGACGTTTTTTGGATTTTTTTGATATTGATAAAATACACGCGGCACTGGCTTCCGGAAAGACCAGCGTCATTGGAGAGTTCCGTAAGCTTTGGGAGGACGGCGCCTATCACTGGGCCTCGCTGACCGTTTTTCCAGCGGATATTGAAGGCGAGGAGGATGAGATCCTGCTCTGCTTTATCATGGATATTGATTATAAAAAACAGCTGGAAGCCGTTGAGAAGGAAAACCAAAGCCTTCAGAAAAAGCAGATGGATGACGAGCGTTACCGTCTGGTGATTGGGCAGACAAACACCCTGGTATTTGAGTGGAACCCAGAGACCGGAGAGCGCTATTATGCGCCCCGGTTTTCGGAAAATTTTATGGGCAGCTATGACGGCCGGGACATCAAGGAAATCTGGCTTGACGATGGGGTCGTCCACCCCGGCGATATTGAAATATTAAAGCAGAAAATGAGCATGGACGCCATCAGCAACGGGCAGGTAGAGCTGGAAATCCGGCTCTGCAATAAGAAAGGCCGCTATATCTGGTGTAAAATTGTATTTAATGTGCTTTACAATGAGGATGGCGGCATCAGCCGGGTGATCGGTACCCTGAACGACATCGACGAATCCAAGCGCGCGCACGAAACCCTGAAATACCGGGCAGAGTTTGATATGTTAACCGGTATCTATAACATCAATACCTTTTATTCCCGGGCAGAAAAGCTGCTCAGGGAGCATCCGGAGCAGAAATATGCCGTGGTGCGCCTGGATGTCAACCGCTTTAAGTTTATCAATGATCTGTATGGACGGGAGGAGGGAAACCGGCTGCTCCGCTTTATGGCAACTGTTATTTCGGGCCATATGGGGCCGATGGACGCTTTTGGGCGCATGAACAGCGATGTGTTCTGTCTCTGTATGTCCTATGGTTCGGGTGAGCCACTGCTCAGGCGTATTCAGAAAATACTGGCGGAGATTAACCAGTATTCAGAAACCTACCAGGTTATGCCCTCCTGCGGTATCTGCATTGTGAGGGACCGGAATGTCCAGATCAGTATCCTATGCGACTGGGCAAACCTGGCCCAGAAGACCATTAAAGGGAGCCTCATCAAGCAGTGGGCCTTTTACGATAAAAAGCTGAGAGCCAAACAGATTGAGGAGCAGCGGATCGAAAACGAGATGGACGACGCGCTGAAAAAGCACCAGTTCAAGGTGTATCTCCAGCCCAAGCACAATGTGCAGACAGGCAGCGTGATCGGCGCGGAGGCGCTGGTGCGCTGGGATCATCCTGAAAGAGGGTTCCTGACGCCCTACCGTTTCATCCCGCTTTTTGAGCGCAACGGCTTCATCATCAAGCTGGACGAATACGTCTGGGAGGAAACCTGCCGGATCATTAAATCCTGGCTGGACAGGGGGATGGAAGCAGTTCCGGTGTCGGTTAATGTGTCCAGAGTGCAGGTATATAACCCGAATTTTTATAAAAAGCTGCTGCATATTATAAGACGCTACGATATTCCCAAGGCGCTTTTAGAAGTCGAGCTGACTGAGAGCAGCTTTGTAGAGAACACGGTGGATTTGTACCGCGGCATGGAGCGGTTGAGAGAGGAAGGAATCTCCTTTTCAATGGACGATTTTGGATCAGGCTATTCCTCGCTCAATATGCTCAAAAATGTACCGGTCAACACCATTAAGCTGGACCGTGAGTTCTTTAACGAGAGCGTGGCGACCCAGAAAGGTAAAACCATCATTGAGCATACCATCGGCATGATCAACGACCTGGAGCTTCAGGTCATTGCCGAGGGCGTAGAAACGGGCGATCAGGCAGGCTTCCTGAATGCCTGCGGCTGCCAGGCTGCCCAGGGCTACTATTATTCCAGACCCATGCCGGTCGAGGAGTTTGAGAAACGGTTTTTAAAAGAGAGTATTTAAAAAAAGAGCTGCGCGCCAGGTGCAGCTCTTTTTTTAATCCTTATTGTCCCGGCCCGCCCTGCATATCCTGCGGAGTGCTGCTGCCGGGCCGGTTCCCGCCTGGGCCGCCCATGTTGCCGGGACCACCGCCCATACCGCCGCTGTGGGTGCTTCCGTCCTCGCCAATGCTTGTGACGGAGGAAGAAGGGGTGACAGTGGTCAGGTCTGCGCCGCCCTTTGTCAGTGTGTAGGTGACGCCGGTCCGGATATCCGGCGTGCTGATGATAATATTCTGGAATGTCTTAGACGGGGTGTAGCCTGCGATTTCCTCCCCGTTCGCGTCCTTCAGGCTGATGGTGGTGCCGGCCGCCTGAGAAGCGTTAAAGGTCAGAGAGATGCTGTTCTGGGCAGAGTCTGACGACGGCGTCTGGAGCATACCGGAGCTGCCCGCCGCGATCAGAGTGCCGCCGGCCAGGTTATAGGCGCCGTCGTAGTCCAGAGCGCCGTTGCCGCCATCGGTGGGCCCATCGATGGTAACCGTGCCGCTGGTCTGGTTGATGGAGGCGTTGGAATCGAGCCCGTCGCCGCCGGCGTTGATATACCATTCGCCGCCGTTAATGTTCAGCACAATGGAACCGTCGTCCACACTGGCGCTTTCCATGGGGTTCTGCCCAGGCCGGCCGTTTTGTGAGGAGCCGTCGCCGCCCGCGGCGTTGATGCCGTCGTCGCTTGACACAATACTGCCCTTGCCGCCGTTCAGCGTGATGCTCATGCTCTCCAGGCCTTCATAGGACTTGGTAATGTCAAAGATACCACCGTCGATGGTCAGGGAGGTGTCGGCATGGATGCCGTCATCGCCGGAGCTCAGGGTAAAGGTGCCGTCTTTAATGTCGATGGTGCCATTAGAGTGAATTGAGTCGTCAGACGAGTCAATGTGATAGGTACCGGCGTTGATGACAATGGCGTTTCCGGCCTTCAGCGCCTTGGCGCTCTGGGCCATGTCGTTGGCGTCATCGGAGGCAGTCTGGGGCGTCGGCTGCCAGCTTCCCCAGGTGCTGCCGGGGGTTCCTGCCTTATCGCTGTTGTTGGCGCTTCCGCCGCCTGTGACCAGGCTGAAGGTGCCGCCGCCCACCGTAAGAGTGTTTTCGGCCTGGATGCCGTCAGCTCCTGCGGTAATGTCAAAGGTACCGCCGTCGATCTGGATGGTGCCCTTGGCAGTATCCTCATCATTGGTGGCCTTGATGCCGTCGCCGGCAGCGTTGATGGTGATGGCGCCGCCCGCGATTTTGGTGGCGTCGCGTCCCACAATGCCGTCATCCGCCGAGGAGGGAATGGTGATGGTGCCAGACATGATTTTCAGGTCGTCCTTTGAGGTAATGGCGTCGTTGTAGCTGCCAGTCACCGACAATGCGCCGTCGCCGTTGATGGTCAGGTCATCCTGCACATAGAGCGCCGCGCTTGGAGCATCTGTGTCCGCACTGTCCCGTGACGCGCTGTCGGTCAGGCTGTTCTGGGTGCCGGCCTCCAGGGTAACGAGGGTTTTGCCGGCCTGCCTGCTGTAGATGGCCGCGCCACTGCCCGAGGTGATATGGGCGTCCTTGAGCACAAGGCGGACCGTGGCGTTTTTGTCAGTGTCTATGACAATGCTGCCGTCATTCAGGGTACCGGAGAGCACATAAGCGCCGGCCCCTGTGATGGTGAGGGTGCTGCTGTTTACGGTGGCGCCGTCGCCGGAAAAATCAATGCTGTTTTCCTTCAGCGTAACGCTCTGGGGATTTTCATCACTATAGTCTGTGTCATAGTCCTCCGCGTCATAACCGGCCGCTGTGGCCGTGGTGTCTGCGCCGGAGGAGGTTCCGGCCTTTGCGCTGCAGCCGGCTGTGAGAACCGGCAGGAGGATAAAGAGCGGAATAAAGGCTAAAAATAAAAGGCTTGTTTTTTTCATGTTTTTTCTCCTAAAGGGCCTCAGAAACCGTCTGGGGCCGGCCGCAGATCACCGTGAGGTTGCCGTTGCGGCAGCGAATGGCGTCGATGAGGGCTTTCTCATCCTCATCCCGCTTCAGGACAATGTGGTATGAGAGTTCATACATGCTGCCGAGGTTGGTGGTTTTAACGCGTTCCAGAGACACCTTTTTTGTGTAGGTACTGAAAATATCATCAAAAATTTCAGAATAGTCCAGGTTTTCGGGAATGGTGACGCGCAGCTCCTTGTCAAGCGGCTTGCGCTCGCCAAAGGGAGAGCGGCAGAGAATGAGCATGACCAGGCTGATAACAATGGTGATGACTGCGGCGAACACCACGTAGCCAGTGCCGGTGGCCAGCCCCACCGCCATGGAAAAGAAGATGCTGCTGATCTCCCGGGAGCTGCCCGGAACCGAGCGGAAGCGGATTAGGCTGAAGGCGCCGAGCACGGCCACGCTGGTGCCAAGATTGCCATTGACCAGCATGATGACAATCTGCACCATGGCAGGCAGAAGAGCCAGCGTGATGACAAAATTTTTGGAATAGGTACCGTGCGCCATGTAAACCACTGCGATGACAAGCCCCAGAATAAGGGATACAAAGGTACAGATCAGTGCAGTGCTGATGGTCATCTGGCCGGTGGTGGCTGTGTCTATGATTGTTGTGAACAAGCGGGGTTCCTCCCTTCTGTTATAAGCTTGCGCTTGTAGACGCTGCCGTATTTGGAAAAGGACATAGGGTAGATCTCGAGCTCTGAGAGCATGCCGCTCAGCCAGAGGGGCATGGCGTCGGGAATCTTGATCTCCATGAGAACCGCCTTCGAGTCGAGCAGTGCTGTGCCGCTATCCCCGCGGGCAAGGCTCATGTTTGATTCCCGGCTGCGGATATTGGCGTCAAAGGTAATGCGGATATTGTTGTTTTCAATACCGTAGCAGGCAATGCGGTCATAGGCCAGAAAAAGCTTGGGAACCGGCCTGTAAAAAGACAGAAAATAGTCGATCTCCCGGAGAATCTGATTGTCGAGGTCCGGGCGCAGGCCGCGGTTGAGCCAGGCCTCGGCCTGGTTCAGGGATATGGCGGCCCGGCGCTTGTAAACAGTGCGTTGCCATTTTTTCTTGATCTCAATATAGACGGTGTCCTGGGGCCCGGGTACGCCGTAGCTGCGCAGGCGCAGCTTCTCCTTGTAGGGCGGCTTCTCGATGGAATGCCGGATCAGGTCGTAGTGGGGGGTGTCGTAGTAAATATTACAGATGGTGTGGCGCCCGTATTCGTCCATCTGCATATAGGGCTTTAGAGCCTGTATGAGCGGCCAGTACTTTTCGCCGGACAGATGATATTTTTTCTCGATCCTTTGAAAAACATTGTTGCTCTGAGTGGGTGTGTTCATAAGTATTTCCTTTCATTTCAAACTTTACAAAAATTTTACATGACGAATGTGATGAATTTATGATGTTTTTAAGAATTCTGGGTGAAGAAAGGAAAGAACCGCGACCGGTATAGACGTTTTTGAGAAGCTTTATAAAAAAAGTAAAAAAATGGCAGCCTGTACCCCAATCGGTACGGCTGCCATTTTTTCTTTTCATTTCCAGATTTATCACTCGTTTTGAACCACTTTTTTCTTTTCATTCTCTTTTGCCTGAACCTCATCCGCCTTGTCGCCGGTATACTGCATATAAACAATGGCAGCCACAGCAATGATCATCCCGACAATTTGGAGGGAGCCGAGATGCTGGCTCAGGACCATAAAGCCCAGAAGCGCGGCCGTGGTGGGTTCAAGGACAAAGGTCAGGGAAGCCGTCGAAGCTTCGATATAATTGTAGGAAACGGCGATGGTTCCATAGGAGATAACCAGAACGGCAAAGTAGCCGAGCAGCATGAGCCACATGGTCAGGCCGCCTGAAGGGGCAGCGGCCGCAAATTCCCGGAACACCTCGGCAGGCGTGGTTTTAAAGGAAAAAACAATGAGCCCCATGGCGTTGGAATAGACCAGGTACGCCAGATAGGAAACGCCGTTTGAAATATGATAATAATCAAAAAGGTAGGCGAAAGCTAAGCTGAAACAGTTGGCCAGCCCCCAGAAAATACCAATGGTTGTAATATCGCTGACATGCGTGTTAAAAAGATTAAGCACCAGCACCATGCCGAAAACAGCGATGACACAGGCGATAAGCTTTTCCTTGGTGATCTTTGATTTAAAAAAGATGCGCATCAGAAAAACCAGAACAATGGCGTTTGAGAAATCCAACAGCGAGGCGACAGCGATGGGCAGTGAGTTGAAAGACCGGATCGAAGTATAGATGTAAATAGGCGACGCGATCATTCCGCTGCACACAATGAGGGTAAAGTAGAACAGCTTCCTGGGCAGCTTGAGAACCTTTGGCTGTGTGATCAGGGTATAGATCAGGTAAAAGGCAAGGACAGCTAACGGCGTAAAAGTCGACATGGCGTTTTCGGAAATGCCAAGGCTGTCAAAATAGTTCAGAAACACGCCAAAGGTACCGGTAGCCACCGCGGAGGAAGCAGCCAGCAGGACGCCGTAGGCAGCGCCCTTATGTCTGAGAAAAGGCATTATCTTTCACACTCCTTTGGGCATAAAGGCTATTCGACGTCAACTTCAGGATTTGCATTTGCAGAATCCTGGGTGAGATCGGATGACTTGGCCTGGGCGGCAAGCTCAGCCTTTTCGCGTTTGCCTTCGGAGTATTGCATATAGACAATGGCGCAAACCGCAATGGCGATCCCCAGCATCTGGAGCGGCGTCAGGGTTTCGTGCAGGATGATAAAGCCAAGAATGGCTGCGACACTGGGCTCCAGAACAAAGGTGAGCGCGCCGTAGGAGGCATCGATATAATTGTAGCAGGCCGTAATGGAATAGTAAGACCACATGAGCACCGCGCAGTAGATAAGCGCCACTACAATGACGATAGCACCGTTTGCGGAAACAGATTCCATGATGTTCTGGCCGACCGCCGCCGGGTTAGAGGTGAGCAGCAGAATGATGGAGCTACACAGGCAGGCATAAATCTGAGTGGTGATAACCGGCACATCATGGCTGATGTGAAAATAGTCGATTGAGTACACAAAAGCCAGAGCGCAGGCAACCGCAACACCCCAGAAAATCCCCATGCTGGTGATCGGGACACTGTCGTCCGGAGCCACCGCGCCAAAGGTGATAATCTGAAGTACCAGCATGATGCCCACAATGGCCAGCACACAGCAGATGAGCTTTTCTTTGGTGATCTTCTGCTTAAACAAAATCCGCATCAGAAATACCAGAACGATGGAATTTGAAAAGTGAAACAGCGATGCGATGGCCATGGGCAGGTTTGCGAATACGCGGACATAGGTAAAATTATAAAGCGGATAAAGCACAAAACCGCTGACTGCGATCATTGTAAAATAATAGAGCTTTTTCGGTGCGAGGAGCAGTCTGCGGTCCTTAATCAGCGCGATGAGTAAAAAAGCAAAAAACATGAATACCGGGCCGATCAGCGTGACGGTGTCGTCGCTGAGTCCAAAGGCAGCCAGGTAATGCAGAAAAATACCGAAGGTACCGGTAGCGACAGCGGAGCTGCAGGCCAGAAAGATACCAAACCCTACACCTCTTTTTTTCGTTGCGTCCATTTTTCTCTCCTTAATATAGAATTCATTTAATCAGGCAGGGAAGGGAGTCCTGTGCACAGAACCCCCGAAAATCATTAATGCAGGTATTTGTCAAAGATTTCTTTCATCTTGACTTTTTTGTCTTCCGGAATTTCAGGCGCAACGTAGGCGTCCATCCGTTTTTTCAGCTGATCGTCGATGCGCTGTGTGATATCCTTGTTTTCGATAACGTATTCTTCGTAGGTGCTGCGGACACCGAAATCCGGGAAGCTGTGTTCCTTGCGGTAGTTGCGCAGGGTGTTTTTATGTTTGACATAGGTGCCGTGCTGCCCAACCTCGGTGATCAGGTCAACCGTTTTGTCAATATTCATATCCTTGGCCGGCTTGATATAGGCCTGAACATGCTTGATGATTTCTTCATCCAGAATGAATTTACGGTAGTTGGCGCTGTTGAAGCTGTCGAGGCTGCCCAGCATAAACATGGCGATATCCAGCTTGGCGGCAAAGGCGTTCATGATGGCAGCTGTCGATTCGAGCGCAGCCTGTACGTCGCAGTTTTTGGCGTCAGTGCTGCCGGACGGCATATCAAAGGGCACTTCATAGTAGCCGGCCATCTGGCGTGCCATGGCGCACATTTTAATGCTTTCAGAAGCGCCGGTGCAGAGCTGAAGGGTACGCATGTCTGTGATGCAGGTATAGGTGGAGTAAACCACTGGCAGGCCTGGATTAATGAGCTGGATCAGTGTGAACATGGCCACGTTTTCCGCGTTGGTCAGGACCACGTTGTCAATGCCGGTGATCGGGCCGGTCAGGCCGGCTGCGGAACAGGGAGTAACCTCCATGACCTGATTCTTTTCAGCCGCGTAGAACAGGCCATCCAGCAGCTCTTCGTCAAAGCGGAGCGGCGAAATCGGAGACAGAGACGCGAACAGGGGATAACCGCCTTCCTTTTCTGTGAGCAGGTGCATGATTTCCATGGTCATGTCGATGGTGTTGCGGTCGACAGAGCACAGATTCATGGGCTTGTCCATGTGCAGGAAGTATTCATAGATGGCGGTGATAACACCCTCCTTGTAGGTACAGTTGTCTGTTGGGAATACGATCAGCTGCCCGCCAATATCGACACAGTTGCTGCTCTGAGACAGCTTGAAGAAATTGCGCATGTCATCAAAATTAACCTTGCGGCGTTTGAACTCTTCATCGATGATAAAGGGGGAGGTAGCATTCGGAGCGATGAGAGGACGGTCGGTCGCGCCGATGTTGACAGAGCGGTCCGGGTTGGCCGCGTCCAGTATGAAGGATCTCGGAGCAAGCTTCATACAGTCTTCGACAACCTTTGGTGGAATCTTGATAATATTGCCTTCAACCGTGGCGCCGTGTTTTTTAAAAATTTCATGGGCGCGTTCGTCGCACATTTCAACGCCGCATTTTTCCAGTACATCCAGGGTAGCCTGATGGACATCTTCGATCTGTTTTTTAGTCAGGGGTTCATAAGTAAAGTTCATTTTTCTTTCCTCCTAATTTTGTGCATATTGTGTTATACACTGTACCTGTATTCTAATACGTTCCGGTACCTTTGTCAAGAAAAATCTTAAAAAAAATCTATTTACAAATAAAAACCTTAGAAAACCTTTAAATTATGCGGTTTAAACCTGAAAAAAACTTTTTGTTGTGGTATGAACTAAAAACGTGTTATAATAAACAAAATTTGAAAAAGCAGAATTTACAAAAAATACATTTTGAACATATAATATTATGCACAGAAGCGGTGCGGATAAGGTGAGCAAATGGAGCTTTTTAAAAACAGAAAACCGATGGCAGGGATTCTCTTAGGCTGCGCCGGCGCGGTTACGACCGGCATCTTTGGAATCTTCTTTAATTATTTTGATTTCATTGGTCTGAGTGAAAGCGGCCGGACAATTTTAACGCCCTTCTTTGTTTTTATATGCTTTTTCTCAGTGGCGCTGATCAAAAATCCTAAAAGCCTGATCTTAAAAAATAAGCTTTTGTACCTGACCACCATCTTTGTGAGCGGGGGCATCCTGTACGCCACCTACAATTATACTTATGTAAGGGCAATCGAGAGCCTGCCTCTGGCCATCACCTCACTGTTTAATTTCTCCAACGCCGTCGTGCTGGTGCTTCTGATGCGTTTGTTTTTTAACGAAAAAATTACAGTTAAAAAGGTAGTCTGCTGCCTGATCAGCCTGGTCGGAATCCTCTTTGTCCTGGAAATATTCTCAGGCGGAGACGGCGATGTCACGGCAGCCGGCATTTTCTGGGGCGTCTCAGTAACTGTAAGCCTGGCCTTTGCCTATACCATCGACTATTTTCATATACAAAAAGAGATCCCCTTTTATGTGATCCAGACCTACACCTGTCTGGGCGCCATGATCGTTTACTCCTTTAATTATTCGATTCCGGATCTTTTTAGGGAGCTGGGGAGTATGACCGTCCAGCACGGCGCTGCACTGTGGCTTGTGCTGCTGCTGTACTTTATCAATGTCGCCATTTCATACGGCGCCACCACGGCGGCTTATAACTTTATCGACGCATCCTACACCTCCATGACCTATGTCCTGGAGCCGACTGTCGCGGCGGCCGCGGGGTTCTTTCTCTATGGACAGAGGCTCTCCGCCGTTCAGATCATCGGGATGGTCATATCCGTCAGCGCCATTGTCTATATGCAGTATATCGAGAGCAAAGGCAAAGGGTAAAAATGGAAAATGACAAAGCAGAGGTGGCAGAAAAGGCTTTGCGGTGTCAATGAATTCTAAATTATGATATAATCAGTAAAAATAAAGAACAAATTTGAGCATATAAATAATATGATATACAGGAGGCAAGCGAATGAACTTAGCAGCATTGACCGAAAAAGTCGTAGAGCTGGAAGATGAAATGGTGACCCGCATTGTGGAGCGGGCGCTGGATCTCGGGGCTGCCCCTATGGAAATTGTCAACGCCGTCAATGACGGCCTGGACAAAGTGGGACTGCTTTACGAACGCGGGGAATACAGCATCTCGGACCTGATGATGGCCGGCGTTATTTTTGAGGATATTTTAAACATGGAGGGAATGCAGTTTCCGGCAAACCAGCAGGAGGAGGTTTTTGCCGACACCATCCTGCTGGGAACCATCGAAGGCGATATCCATGATATCGGAAAAACGATCTTCCACTCCCTGGCCGTTTCAGTCGGTTTTAACGTCATCGACCTGGGGGTAGATGTGCCGGCCGGGCGTTTTGTGGAGGAGGCAAAACGCTGCCATCCCAGCATTATCGGCATCAGCGCAGTACTGACCAACACCGTTGGCGCCATTCAGCGGGCCATCGATTTGCTCAAGGGCGACCCCGAGACAAAGGACATCACCACCATTATCGGCGGCGCCATGGTCAATATCGACATCGCGGCCATCTCCGGCGCCGACGCCTTTGCCAAGACCGCCAAGGATGGCGTGACCGAGTGTATCCGCCTGAAAAAGCTGTTTAACGAAAAAAGACAGGGTAAGAAGCAATGAGCAATTCTAAATTTAAGTACGAAGAAATCATTGAGAGCATCAAGCATAAAATATCCACCAATGTTTACAAGGATAACGACCCGCTGCCCTCAGAGACTGCCCTCTGCGCCGAGTATGGCGCCAGCCGGATAACCGTCCGAAAGGCGATTTCAGTCTTACTCTCGGAAGGGCATCTTTACTCCATTCAGGGGAAGGGCAACTACATCAAAAATGTTAAGAAAAATAAGTTTTCCATGCGCTACAGCTGTAAAACCATTTTCAACAATGGCTATGACGAGGCCAAGCTGATCTCCTCAAGTCTTGTAACGCCAGACGTTTACATGGTCTATAACCTGAATATCGCCCCCAATGAAAGAGTCGTAGCCTTGAAGTGGCTGATCTATGAGGATGGGCTGCCCATCGCCTATGATGAAAAATATCTGCCCTACTTTGCAGGGATCAATATTTCAGAAAAAAGTCTGAAATATAAGGATTTTTCAGATCTGGTTAAGAACAAGATTTCTGTCTATGAGATGTACCAGGACCTGAGGATTAAAGGTGTCAACGCCGACGCAGATGTGGCCGAAAAACTGCGCATTCCAGTGGGCAGTATCCTGATGCTTGTCGAGCTTAACGTCTACGACCAGAGCGGTCTGCCCTTTGGATGGGGCAAGCTTTATATCCTGCCGGATAAAACACGGTTTTTTGCCAGGACAGAGTAGGAGGGACCCTTGTGAAAGAGTACGAAAACATCGTAGAGGACATAAAAAACAAGATCATCAATAACAATCTGGTGGCAGGAGATAAGCTGCCCTCCATCAAGGAAATGACCAAAATATACAACGTGAGCAGCATCACCGTGCGCAACAGCCTGTCGATCCTGTCCAACGAAGGCTATATCGAAACCCGGGAGCGCTCCGGCTGCTATGTGAAGGAAAGCGAAAACGACCTGTTTCATATGTTTTTTAACGAGATCACCAATATTAAGGAAACCATTCTGGACACCAAGATCCTGAGTATTTCCCAGATTTTTGATTTTAACGGCCTGGAGGAATTTGACAGCCAGAGCAGCGAGCAGATCCAGACCATTAAAATCCGCCGGACCTTCAATTCTTATCTCGACGCGCCGGTGTCCTATGATATTAAATATCTCCTGCATCACTTCAGCGGTGACACCAAGAAAATGTTTTATTACGACAACCTGCGCCGGATCGACTATTTTCTGGAAAAGGAAATCAACAAAACCCTCGAGATCCGCATGATCCGCCCAACCCAGGACATTATCAACGCCCTGAGTATCTCAGAGAGCACACCCGTGTTCTATTTCAAGCAAAAATATTATGATAAATACGACCAGCTGGTGGCCGTTGGCCAGACTTACACCATTGCCGACAGCATACAGGTGGTGGCTACTAGCCGGAATGGGGTGTGAGGAAAGGCTTAATCATGGTCAATATGGTTATATTTTTGGGGAGAGAGGGCGATTCTAACAGCACAGATAATGACCAGAATAATTAAAAACATTGCAGGAAGACCGCCGATATTTGAAAGCATTTTTATACCAGTGATCCCCTCGCTGACCGACATCATAATCCACGTTACAATACCGACAACAGCCACCCATATTATAATAAGAAACTTAGGCGGTTCAGGTGATTCTGGGGAAATACCCTTACTGCAGAGACTGGAGATGGCAAGAGTCGTAGAGTCCGACGCTGTGACAAGAGAGATAAGAACAGCAATCAGATAGAGAGGAACAAGAAAGGACTCAAGCTGCAAATTGTTAAAAAGTTGATAAATCACATTCTCGTAACCAGTGTTAAAGGCTTCGATCAGTCCAGAGGAGGGATTGTTCATCAAGCTGTTAATCGTAGCGCCTGAGATAATTGTAAACCATATAATGCCAAAGAAAGAAGTGACAAGAAGATTCATGAGAATAATTTCTTTTACCTTTCGGCCATAGCAGATTCGTCCTAAAAAAACAGCGGTAATGGGCGTCCAGGCCATCCAATTAGCGAAATAGTAAATGGTCCAGCTTTTTGACCATGGGTCGTTTGCCGCCGCGCCTGTAAATAAAGAGCCTTTAAAAAATGTGGTGATAAAATCTCCAAGGCTTTCAGTTGCAAAGCTAAAAATAAAGGTGCTCCCTCCAAAAAGTAAAATAAGCGCTAAGATAATAAAAAAGATATAAACGTTAATATTTGAAAGATATTTAATGCCTTTATTAATCCCGGAAACGGCACTTGCGAGCGTTATACAGCTGATAACAGTGATAATAATTCCCCAGATAAAGATATTCGAATCGATCCCGAAAATTTTACTGATCCCGCCATTGATACTCAAAACGGCAGCATACAGGGATGCGGCTAAGCCGGACACTAAAGAAAATACACAGATAAAATCAATGATATTCCCGGCTGATTTCTGATGCTTTTCTGGAACAATCGGTGAGATAACCGATCCTAAAGAGAATGGCTTTTTCATATTATAATAAACAAAGGCAAAGACAACCGTCATAAGAGTATAGAGTCCATATGGAAGCAGTGTCCAGTGGCGAAAAATCGCAGACATCGCAAAGACTGCTGAATCAGGGGACAGTGCTTCAATACCAGAAGACGCCGGAGGATAGAGCATGTGCTGAACAGGCTCGGCAGCACCCCAAAACACTATGCCGGAGCCGACCGTGGTGCATAGCGTGATTGAAAACCAGTTCCAAATCGAAAGGGTGGGTTTTGCCGCTTTACCACCGATGACGATATGACCAAGCGGCGAAAAATACAGAGCAATGCACATAATGAATACGGCCAAAGTTGTTAAGATAAATAACCAGCCAAATTGATCGAGAATCCAGGCGTAAAAGCTGCTGGTTAACATAACAAAAACATCATTGTTAGAAAAAGCTAAAAAAATACAACTGCAAAACAACATTATTGCCGGCAGAAAAACGATTAAATTTATTTTTTTATTTTTCATTTTGGCCTCGCTTAATACTTAATAATAGAATATTAAAGATTACCTCCTGCAGCTAAAATCCGCATGATCTGATTTACAGGAGGTAATATAATGAATTAATCGAATTTAATTAAATACTATCCCGATACTGCGGAGGCAGATACGGCATAAGGAGTTTATTTTGTTCTTCAGTAATACCGGGGGCTTCATAAGCCGAAATTCTATGTTTAACCTCCTTTCGGGCGGTTTCCAGAACCGAAACAGAACCTTCATTCTGCCAGGTGCTGACATCCTCCTTGTTAAGATATTTTGCCATATAAAATTCTTCCCGGTACATCTTTGGCGTTCGCCCTTTTAAGAAAGACCCTCTTGGACCCGTTTCGTGTAAGATATCCATACATAATTTTTCATCAGAGCAATCAATGCCATCGACCATTCTTCGTGCAAAGGCGACCGCTTCTTCATCTAAAATAAATTTTTCATAGCTGAACAGATTCATGCTTCCCATCATACCGGTCGCATGGAAAATTAAATCAGTACCCGCCTCCATTGTTGACTGTATCATAAACATTGACTCGAGGCCTGCCTGATAATCGACATCTTTAGCGTCCGCTTGTCCGCCGCCGGTTCGACAGGGGATGTTATAATAATCAGCCATCGCGTTTGAAGCGTAGATCATCAGCATGGTTTCAGGAGCGCCGAAAGTTAAAAGTAAAGTTTTCAGGTTCGTGCCGGTGGAGGTGTTGCCGTAAATGCAGGGAAGACCAGGCTGTATGAGCTGAGCAAGAACAATACCGGCAAGAATCTCGGCATTCGCGAGGATCATCGTGGAGATAACGCTGTAAGGCGCGGTCAATACAGGCATGGCACAGGGTGAAAACCATAGCGGCTGATTCGATTCCGCATAAGCAAAAACGCGTTCTAACGGGTCGTGGTCATAGCATAAAGGTGAGAGTGAGTTTACACAAAAGGTATTAATATATTTAGTTTTGTCCGTTATGCCTTCATAACGCCGAATGATCTCAATATCATCTAACGTGTGCTGATAGATTTCATTTTTGCCAAGGTTAAAAGTATTGACAAGCATAAAAGAGGTAAGCGTACTGTATTTTAAACTCATAGCAGTATGATAGTGAATGAGTTGTTTCTTATCCAGCCCCTTTGTATCCGGCAGATACTCCAGTCTGTTGTATTTTAATTCATTGCTGGTGCAGCAGATTTTAAAAATGTTGATGATATCCTCATTGGTCGTTTTCCGCACCCTGCCTTGATCGGAAATATAAACAGGACCGCCGCCGGGCATGGTAATTCGGCTGGCGTCGCCGATTCTGAGATTTCCCTTACTTGAAGTTAATTCAAAGCTTTCGGGCAGCTGCCGTAATAGCGGCTCGATTTTTTTTCGGTCAAAGAAAACTTTTTCACCTTCAATTCGAAAGCCGTTTTGGCGGAACAGAGCAAGCGCACGTTCATTTTCGAACAGAACGCCGACTTCTTCTAACAAAATCAAAGAATTTTCGTGAATTTTCTCAACGGTTTCCTGCGATACGTAGTGACTGTATTTTTTAGTATTCATAAGATATCTCCTTGCTTTTGTAAGACATTTTCAGATTTTAACGCTCTGTTTTTGCCGCGTTTATAGATTATAATGGCAAAAACAATCGCAACAATTGCCCAAATGACCATCCAACCAAATATCATATTAAAGCCCATAACAGGGTCTTTATCAAGCCAGGAGCCCATAATGGTCGTCATAAAAGCATCCGGCGACAGCGCAATAAACGAGATAATGCCAGAAGCCATTCCGGTCAGAGCCATTGGGATACCGGCGTCGCCTAAAACTGAGAAATAGACAGACTTAATACCATAATAGAATAACGGAAGAACCATACTGATTAACAGACAAAGTGTGACCATTCCACTTGACAGAGGCGTCGCGACAGCAAGAATGATAACGCCGATTAAAAGATAAACAATGAAAAGGAGCCTCGATTTTGCTTTATCGGCTAAGACGCCGCCAAGCAGCCCGGCGATAACGAGAATACCATAATTACGGACAATCCCGAGACCGCTTGAAATTTCAGCTGAAATCCCTAAAATTTGAGTTGTATAGGTTCCTAAGTAATTAACGCCAGCCATAAAAGTGCAGTAGCAGGCAAACATAAAGATTGATAAAATCCAAGTTTCCGGCAGCCGGATCGTTGCGATAAAATTTTTCCAGGTAGAAGGTTTGTCTTTACCCTTTTCAGAGGCATTCTTTTTTTCGGCCGGGCTTGTTTTTGGCAGAAAAATAAGGCTCAGAACAGCAAAAACAATATACGACACACCAAGTGTAATAATAATTGTCTGCACACCAACTTTGATTTCTGTGAACTGAACGACCAGCGCTAACAGGCCAAGGCCCGCGCCGCAGCCGAGAACACCTCTCAGCGCTTCGCTCGTTCCATACAAGCGGCTCTGTTCATCATCATTTCCAAGGCCGCGTAAAAATTTGATATAGGCAGGCCACATCGTAGCAGAATTAAAGAAAGCAAACAAAGAATAAATAAGAATCAACGAAGTGTAAGAGGGATACATCGCCTCCCAGAAAGCAAGTCCGGCACAGACCGTAAAAGAAAGCGTCATCAGGCTTCGGATACTAAAGCGGTCAGCGAAAAAACCTCCGATAAAATAACTGAACAACGCGACCAGCCCATAGATAGACCCAAGATTTCCGAGTTGAAGGTTCGTCAGCTCATATGCGGCGACATATTGGTCGTAAAAATAAAACCGTATATAAGGAACAATATAGATTAATTGACACATAATACTGATTAAAAAAACTAAAAAGTTTCTTTTTCCTTTTGACATCGAAGTCGTCATTTTAGTTCTCCTTTTTCTTATATTTTTTCGATATATTTTTGCGGTACATTTCTTCGTCAGTAAGAAATTTTTTGAAGCTTACAATGTTAAAGCTTCCAATAATACCACAGGCATGGATATAAGCCTCCTTAGTTGTTATTCAATGCGCAAAGAATATATGATTATCAAATGCAAGTTGTATGCCAAAAATAAAACATAAAAAAAGGATTATTAACGAAAAAAAGCCGGATTCGACAACTTTTTTAAGGAATTCTGTCAAAAAAACCGACACTGTCAGCTTTTTTGACAGGATAAATAGAAGGTTAAGAGAAGAAATAACGTGAAATAGTCAGAATATTTTACAATATGCGGACAGAAAGAACTAATTATTCGAAAATTCTGCATTTTTCGTAACGATTAAATGTTTTTTTATTTTTCCATGGAGGGATTGACGCGTAATATTTAAGTATTCAGCCGTTTTTGTGATATTATAATCATTTTTTTCAAGCGCCTGCCGGATCAAATTTTTTTCATAAGCGTTAATATTTTTGGTTAAATCGCTCTCAGATAAAGATGAAACAGAAATAAGGGAATCTCCTTTTACAGGATGAGACAGGATGTTTTCAAAAGAATGATTTTGTAAATGTTTAGGTTCTATGAGCCGATCGTTTTCTTTGGCCGAATAAATACTTTGCAAAATAACGTGTTTAAGCTCCCGCACATTTCCCTGCCATGCGTAATTTTCAAATAATTTCGACGTTTTTTGAGAGAGTCCCGATATTTTCTTGCCTGACGGCGGCGCAAGTGTTTTTATAAAATAATTAGATAAAAAGAGAATATCCTCTTTGCGCTCTCTTAGCGGGGGAATCGATAAGGAAAAAACAGCAATGCGGTAATAAAGATCAAGACGGATCTTCTTGTCAGAGATCGCCTTCTGTGGAGACTGGTTCATGGCGCAGATAAAGCGGATATCACAGCTCTGTTCCTGGTTACTCCCGACTTTTCGGTATCGCTTAGTTTCCAGGACACGAAGCAGTTTTGCCTGAAGGCCAATGTCCATAGAATTTATTTCATCAAGAAACAGCGTGCTGCCATTGGCCTCCTCCAGCAGTCCCTTTTGGTTGAGCGCGCCTGTAAAGGCGCCCTTGCAAGTGCCAAACAGAGTGCTTTCCATAAGATTTTCGGGCAGAGCGCTGCAGTTAAGGGCGATAAAACGATGGTCATTCCGCTTGCTGGCATTGTGAATGCTTTGAGCAAAAAGCTCCTTGCCAGTTCCGGTTTCCCCCACGATTAAAACAGATTCATCACTATTGGCAATGCGTTTTGCCTGTTCGATAACATCTAAAAAATTGGGGCTGGCGCCGATAAGATGGTCAAACGTATATTGCGTATCATTGTTCAAATTTGGGTTTTGTAAGTTTAGTTCAGCATTGAGGCGGTTGACCAGGCTAATAAGGTTTAAGTAATCAGAAATATCCCTGAAAACGCAGATAACCGATTTAATATGATCATTGTTATCATAAAGTAGATAAGTATCACAGAGAACATTGATGATTCGATCACTATTCTTTGTAGTGTAAGAAACAAAAACATCCTTCTGCGGCGTTTCCGTTTCAAAAGTATCGACAATAACAGAACGACTTGAATTGCTCTTTAATTCCGGCCTTTGGTTATAAAGCGAATTCATATCTTTCCCAAGAACATCTTTCCTTTTATAACCTTCAATTAACTCACAACCCTTTGAATAGCAGATAACCTTGCGATGGATATCGACTATTTGAATGCCCATAGTAGTAACTTCTTCTAGTTCGCGGTAAAGCAAAGAATTATTTTTAGACATAATCGAGTTCCTCCAGCGATTTTGGAAACAGCATATTGAATGAAAATCCTTTGATATATTATATCAAAGCGACAGAAACAGGGCAATACGACAAAAATATAGGGATAGTGGATAGAGGGCGCGCGCCGGAATGAGGCGTGAGAGATACTATATATAGAAAATAAATATGAAAAAATTAATAAAAGCATAAGATATAGCGGTATACGCCAAAACAGCGTATACCGCTTTTTTTATTGATGACCAGAGTTAAATAAGAAACAATAAGAACACTTAATTCAATGATAAAGAACGATTAAACAGTTTGGCCGCGTTAGGGTGCGGTAAATAAATTAAAGGATTAGTTTTGGATTGTATTCAGGAATAAAAAAAGAGCATGTATTAAGAACGGCAACTTTTTGCTCATTCAGAATGGTCGATAATTGAGCAGCCAGTATTTCCATTTGAGAAGGAAGGCTGTTCGAGTGTTCAGTGCAGCGGATAAGCTGCCATGCTTTATCCAAGTTTTGTGTAATCACTGTGTTACATTCAGCCTTGTCAGTAGCGAATTTTCGATAATCATGATTTCGATTTTCCCGATTTACACGCGCTTTATATTTTCCGGCCAGTAATTCATCGAGTGTTGCAAAATAAAAATTATAATCAGGATCCGGAATATCAGCCATATGATAGAAAGATTCGATCATGGGGTAATTGATGTACAACTTTCCCATATCAGATGATTCCACAAAGTATTTGGCCATCTGCTCTATTTTTTCTGGAGAAAACAAAGCATCTTGAGGATCGAGGTCGAAAATTAAAAGAATATCTGAATAAGCAATATTGAACAAGCTTCTTATAGATGGATTGCTTTCCCGTGATTTCAGCAGCTGGAGCAAATCCATTTCTTCAGGATCGTTGTTTTCAAACATTTCGTGATAGAGCGTGTAAATATTTGTACAATAAGATACAATCTCATAGTGAATATCCATTTGATAAATCGATATTAAATGTTTCATTAGTACAACATCCGTTTTAGCACCCTCAACCAATAGAAGAATCTTTTGCTTATCCTCACCCATTGAACTCACCGCTCATATACAGTTTTTCGAGATTATGGCCTTCACGCAGTTCGCGGTTAGTGGCGTTGGCAAATGAAGTGAGTTTTTCGCCAGTTAAAATAAAATAACAATCTGGACGCATGATACGGTTCGAGAGCAGGTTCGTATTATGAGAAGTAAAGATTGCCTGAAAACCAGGCATGTGCTCCAGAAGCTCAACGATTGTTTCAGCTAGCTCATAGTGGTAAAACGCATCGAATTCATCAATAAACATCAAAGAAACATCAGACGCAGTCTTGTACCAGTAAAAAAAGGTGTACAGCGCCTTTGTACCGCTGGACGCCACCTTGAAAAATGGCAAGGGTCTTTTGGCGTCAAAATACAAACGGTTTATGCCGTCAGCATCCCTTATGGTAATCAGACTTTCCGGAATCCCAGCCTTATGTAAAAAAGACTCAAACTCATCGAGCATATTTTCTTCAAAGATAAAATCATAGTAATCCTTGCTGTTTGCCTTGTAGCCAATATAACGGTTTTCATCCAAACTGCGAAACCACAGCATATGAGACACAAAGCGCTGCATCTGGTAAAGGGGGTGGTCATCTGAAAGCGCAGAGTTCGCAATCGCGTATTTCAGGATCGAGTCATCTCCCCGAAAAGAAAGATTCAGCGTTGTAGTCAATGCTTCAAGGCCAGATAAATCCCCGGCATTGCGGATATAATCGTAAGAAAAAAGAAGGTCTCCATTAATGGAAACAGTTTCGCAGACAAGTGACTGCTTGTCATTTTTACGATACCAATAGTCGACCTCATCATGATTAAAAACAAACACATAATGAAATTCTGCATAATCGTTAGTGTTATCGACATTCAGATAATAATCATATAATCCGGGCGTCACATTATTTGTGGTTAAATGAGAAACAATGTCAAAAAATGCAAGGCCAAGATTCGATTTTCCGACAGAATTTTTCCCATAAACAATGATTTTGCCGAGCAGGCCATCCGTAATACAGGAATGATTAAATTTGTAGTCACGTACGTCAGAAAAATCAATCCCTATTTTATTTTTAAAATTCTTAAAACCTGTAACTTCAAACAATTTTAGCATCGCGCCACCTTCTTTCACAATCATTATACCCATGATAAAAAATCAAGTCAACATCTCCCGTAAAAAAATTACGGAAACAATCATTGTTGTTTGATAATAACGCTTCATTTTCAAGGTAAAAACTTGTGCAAAAAAGAAAAAACTCGTGAAATAGTACCATTTCACGAGTGCAATATATTCCAAATTTTGATAAAAAAACTATTAAAATAACTAGATGGGGATATTATATCATCTTTGAAAAATAAATGCACGCACTTTTTTACGCGCAAAATAAAAAAAATACCATATAAATCCATTTCTTACCCTTTATTTTAGATATAATTGACCATAGTATGGTCAAAAAGATGGTCGTACAAGGGAGGAAAACAGTATGAAGAGCTACCGTAAAAATGTAAGAAAAAGAGCGGACGGGCGTTATGAAGCGCGGTGTATTGTGGGCTATAAAAATATTTATGGTAAGGCGGTCTATCGGTATTTGTATGCGAAAACTTATCAAAAGGTAGTTGAAAAATTAGAATGTTGCGAAAAAGAAAATTTTGAAGAAGTTGAACTGCAAAGGGTCTTAAGAAAAAACAGAAAGCGTAAAAATTCCGGCGGTGTCATCACTGAAAAATTCAAAGAAAAGGAAATTATAAACGTTGAGGAGCATTCTTTGTTTTTGCGGGAATGGCTGGTAGAGTGGCTCGAAGTTGGCAAGAAACCAGAAATTAAAAAATCCTCTTATGCACAATATGACAGTGTTATAAAGAACCATCTGATTCCCGCAATGGGGGATTACAGGCTGCACGAATTGACGAATGAAGTCATTCAGGATTATGTCAAAACCAAATTAAATCAACACCGAATGACACTGTCGAGCGCAACGGTCAGGCGCCATATCTCGATATTATCCTCTGCACTCAAACAGGCTGTGAAATCAGGGATGATCACAGCCAATCCCTGTAAGGAGGTAAGTATTCCCGCGACAAGAAAAAGAAAAACGGATGTTTTTAACAAGGATGAATATCTGAAGCTTGAGAAAGCTCTGTTCTATGATCAGGATAAGGTAAAGGCGACGGCTGTTCTGCTGACGTTAAAAACAGGAATACGGCTTGGAGAACTGGCCGCGCTTCGGTGGTGCGATCTTGATTTTGAGGAAAAAACACTGATGGTGCGCGACGCGGTGCATCGCGTTAACGCCTCTGGAGAGAACGGCAGGAAAACAGAAATGGTTTTTGAAGGGACAAAATCCTATTGCTCTGAGAGGACCATACCGATGAATCAAGAGATTTATTCTTTGCTGAAGGACTATGAGAGCAACCTTTCTGTGAAGGGAGAGTTTGTTTTTTCGAGTAAAAAAGGATCTTTTATTGATCCAAGAGTTTATCAAGCTTATTTTGCAGGTATCTTAAAAAATGCGGGCATCAAAAAAAGAAATTTTCATATTTTAAGACACACCTTTGCCACAAGGGCCGCCAGTAAAAACATGCAGCTGTCTGTGCTGAGCAGACTGCTGGGGCACTCCAATATTGCGATTACACTAAAACGCTATATCCATCCTCTGACAGAACAAGACCGTATCGAAATGAATAAAATATCAGAAAATCCAATAGATAAAGAAAAATAAAAGTGGTCAAAAAAATGGTCGGAATCTATCAGAATGGTTTAGATAAGGGACTTAGCGCTTGAAACTCGTGAAATGGTACTATTTCACGAGTAAGTTCACGACTTCTTAGCTTACGCAGCATAACACTTTTATTCTGGTATTCAGAGATGGCAACTCTAGAATATATTTATAACTTTTTGTAATCGCGGAGGAACGCCTATTCCTCCGCCCATTTCTTAGCCCAAATCGTACATAGTGTACGATATTAAAATTAAATTTACGTTAAGATAAAGAAAGAGGTGAAGCCTGCAACAAAAATGTGTGAAAGTATATGGGATTAAGGATTCAAACAGGAGGTAAAGAAAGTGAGAAAGTCTAAATTAAAACGGACCATGTCAATGCTGCTCACAGTATTGATGGTATTCATGTCCATGAATTTCTCAGTGTTTGCGGAAGAACTAACCGCTCCGGCCGGCGAGACGACAAATGTCGTCGAAGCCCCGGCAGAACAGTCCGCAGACGAACCAGAACCGGCCGTCGTGGCGCCGACACCGGTGGATGAGGAAACAGGGACGACAGAAGAAAATGCGACAGACAATTCGTTAAGGCAGGAGTGGCCGGCGTTATTGCAGGCGCCAGTACCGAATGGAACAGGGATTGCAAAAATTGATGATCAGGAATATACGGATCAAGCAACATTTCTGACAGTTTTTAACGCAATGACGGGATCGCATACGGTTCAGCTGCTGGAGGATATTGATCTGGGCAACATTGCGACAAATAATGCCGCAGGCCACGCCACAGCCAATGATATTTTTACAGTGCAAAAAGATGCCGACATTACCCTTGACTTAAATGGGCATAAGATCACCGGTGCGCTGAAAAGCAATGGCTCCAATTATGGGCAGGAATACATTATTGGTAATTTCGGAACCCTGACCATTCAGGACGCCAGCTCGGCTAAAACCGGCGTTATCGAAAATACAACCAATACCCAGGAATGCCTCGCAACATTAAGAAACCAGTATGATGCCAATTTGACTATTGAAGGCGGTACTATTAAAGCGACGATTGGAAATGCCATCAGTAATTATGGGAAAGCGATTGTTTATAGTGGCACGATTCAAACAACTGCTGAGAAGGCCGGTGGTTGGGAAAATGGTTCTGCTGCAATACATAATCGTGGGAGTCTGACAATTGCCAAAAAAGATAGCTTACCAGAACCTATTGTGTCAACAAGTAATGGTATTCCAGTATGGGTGAGCAGTACCTCAGATGGAAGAAGTATAGGTAACGCAAAAATTTCGGCGGGCACATATACAACGAAAACAAGTGATGTTGACGTAAAAATTGAGAGCGGTGCAGCTGACGCATCCATTGTTATAGAGGGTGGAATCTGGGATAAAGATCCATCTGCTTATGTTGGTGCACCTTATGTGGTAGAAAAAAAGGATAGTAAGTATAGCGTTCGTTATGGTTATGACGGAGAAAAAAATGTATCGAGCTATAGTGAACTGGAAAATGCTTTAAAATCAGTGGGCAGTAACTGGGTTGATATTAAATTGAGTGAAAATATTACAGTTACTGGCGATATAACTATTCCTGAAAAAGCAAAGGTAATAATCCCAGAAGGTAAAAAACTAATTCTTTCTAAGGATAGAAAACTTGAACTTAAGGGAAAACTTGAAAACAATGGTATATTAGACATTAGCCAGATTGGTAATGGATGGGTCAACGATATCAGCCATTTATTTGGCAGTGGTACGATTGAAGGTTTACCAGTAAGCGAAGCAGGTGTCTATAAAATTTCAACTATAAATCAGTTTCAGTTTATGCATTATGTTTTAATGAATGGTAAGGGGAGTTTTACAGGTACAATTGAACTGCAAAAGGATATCGACGCAGCAAATTACAATTTTGTTGCCTTAGGTGATTATACTAACAACTTTGCAGGAAACTTTAATGGAAACAATAAAGTACTTAAAAACCTGACTATCAATAGCGTAAGCGGAAATGGTTCTATTTTTAACGGAGTGGAAAACGCCAGCTTTTTAAATTTAAACATCGAGAACTGCAATATCCAGACAACGAATGGGATGCTTGGTCTTTTGGCGGCAGCGACAGAAGGAAATATTATCGTTAAGGACGTGATAATTTCAGGTAGTATGAGAAATGCGACATCATATTATTCTGGAGGTCTTATTGGTACACTGGGCAATGGTACGTATACCTTTGAAAACTGTAATCTTAGATTATCGATCAATGGTTTTCAAAATGTTGGTACTTTTTGGGGATCTGCTCAAAATAGAACAGCCACGGTTAATATTATTAACTGCAGTAATAGTGGAGATATATCATCTACAGGCTCTTACGGGACAATCGGTGGATTTGGATATGGGCCTGTAACCGTAAATGTTTTTGGTTATAACTATACAGGAGTAATCACAGTAAAGGGTCAAAAAATAGATACCCCGAAATTATGCACCAAAAGTGAGAGTGATCAGTTTATCATTGCAGCAGCAAGAGAAAAAACGGAAGATAAACAATATAAATATTACGAGACCATCGAAGAAGCTGTTGCAAATGCAGCCGACAATGCTGTCATTGAAATTGCGCCGGGTACCTACAATCTGTCCTCAACGCTGCGCGTTAACAAACCGTTGACCTTAAAAGGTTTGGGGGACGTCATCATCACCCGCGGCGATGCGTGGACCCCTGAAGATGAGCAGGCGACGGACAGCGAGACAGGATCGCTGATTTTAATCGAAAAAACAAACGACGTGACCTTAGAAAACTTAACCGTTCAGGGTGCAAGAAAAATAACAGGAAGTGTCACTGCCAACGGACACGGCATCAACATCGTCCAGTCCACCGGTGTGGCTTTAAACAACGTCACCTCCAAAGACAACGCTGCGGCAGGCATCGTGGTCAACGGCTCTACCGTAACCGCAGGCGGCCTGTACACCAGCGGCAATGGCTGGTACGGCGTGAACGTGGACCAGGGAAGCGGTATCACCAATGATACAAGCTTCACACTGGATACTGCACAGCCGTACAAGCTGAGTGAAAGGCTGCAGATTGTTTCAGACAAATTCGCAACCAGTGAAAACATCTATGTTAATGCCGATGGCTTTGCCCAGCGAAGCTACATGGATGGTGAACATGAGGTTGTATACTGGGTCGATGAAGCAAGCCTGATTAAGAATACAACAAAAAATATAACCTATACAACCATTAAGGAAGCCATCGACGGCGCGACCAGAGGAAACACCATTGAAATCCCTGCCGGCACCTACAGCGATACCTTAGACATTAACAAGAGTGGCTTAACCCTGAAAAAGGCAGCAGGCGATGGCGACTGCGTGCTGGATGGCGCGATCACCATCAGCAGTAAAAATGTTAACATTCAAGACATTAAGGCAGGCGATAACGCCAAGGTTGCAGTCAAAAAAGATGCAAGCCTGATCTTAAAGAACGCCACAGGCTTCGACACCGATAAAAAAATCACCGTCGAAAAGCTCTTTGGGGAAGCGTATGACACAGGCATGGTCAAGCTGGACGGCACCGACGTTGCAAAAGACAAGCTGGACTTCACCTATCTGGGCGAAGAAATCAAATCAGATATCAACCTTTTCAAAGCAAACGAAGTATCTTATACAGTTAAAACGCCAGCCCAGTTCTATTGGCTGTCACAGCAGATTAACGAAGGGAAAATCAATACTTCAAATGTGACCATCAAATTGGGGAACGATTTAGATTTCCACAATGACGAGTGGATGCCTGTAGGTGTAGCCAACCATGATTATATCGGTAAGTTTGATGGACAAAGTCATAAAATTTCTAATTTATTGGTTAATATGCCTGGAAAAAAATATATCGGATTATTTGGAAAGGCATGGGGCGCTAAAGAATTAGGAAATGTTGATTTCGAAAATGTGAATATTATTGGAGGGCAATACGCTGGAACACTGGCTGGTCAATTAGGATCAGCAACAGTAAAAAATGTTAATGTTAATAATTTTGTATTCAAAACAGGGAAATTCACAGGCGGTATTGTAGGCTCCGGGTACTCGAATATCTCAAACTGTAAAGTTCAAAGTGGATCGATTGCTACAGAAGATCAAAATGTCGGTGGTATTCTGGGATTTTTAGGAGAAGGGAATTTTACAATCCAAAATTGTCATAGCGATCAAATAACTATTTCAGAGCCTTCTTGGGATGCAGGAGGTTTAATTGGCGCAACGGTTTATGGCAATGTAAAAGTCTATAATTGTAGTGTTAAAAACAGCACGGTTACCATTACAGCTTCAGGATGGTTTGAGAGCTATGATTCATATCGCGGGGAACTCATTGGGGAAATGCGCGGAAGCAAAACATATGAGGCTAACCTGTATCTCTACAACTGCAATTCCGTAGATACCACAGCCATTAATAAAAATGTACCTGGAGATCAGAGTCAGCTTGTCGGTGGTAATCAAGATTATATCAAGACACTTACCGTTTACAATGTGAATAACCAGACACCATACGCGACGATCAGCGAAGCAGTTGAAAAAGCCACAGCCGGCGATACCATCACCATCGGTGCAGGCACCTATGACGAAACCGTAACGCTGGACAAGGCCGTGAATCTGGTTGGGCCGTACGCAAAAACTGATATTAAAGCAGCAGATGTGACCGCAGAAAACAGGCCAGAAGCAACAGAAGCCGTGATCACCGGCGGTATCAACATTACGCGTACAACGAAGGATGCTAACGGCATCAGTATTAAAGGCCTGAAATTTACAAAAAGCGGAATCTATTCAGTTGGTTGGGGGAATGACCCTAATTTAGATAGTATCACGATTGAAAACAATGTGTTTGAAAATATTGCGAACGAGTTAAACAATAAAGAAAAAAGTGTATCAGCTATTCACTTTAATTTAGCAGATAGCCAGCCAGTTCAAAATTGCACCATCAAAAACAATCGTATTTCCGGTGTTGCCAATGGAGACTCCAGCGGGATTAATGTTTTCGTCGTCAGTGGTGAAACAGAAATTACTGGCAACTATATCGAAAATACCAATCATAGCGCACTGCAGATCCCAGGGACAGCCAAAGGAAATGTCACGATTACAGGTAACACCTTTAAAAACTGGGATCAGGATATAGCGAACGGCGGACGCGCCATGCGCTTTGGAGACTTCTCCGGTGTTGAATCGTTGACTGTAACAGGCAACAAGATGGTACGCGATTCCAGTTTAGCAGCTGGTAAACACAAAGAACAGATGGTAGCTTTTACAAAGGTTCCAGATGCTTCCAAAACCCTTGACCTTTCGCTCAACTACTGGAACGGCAAGCTGCCCGTGACCACCTATGGAACGGCAGCAGAGGATACCGTTATCTGGGCAGAAGAAGGCACAGCGAAAATCAACGCCGTACCATACTATACCGATGAAGCCATGACAACCATACGCGTCCCGGCAACCGTCTACGACACTGACGGCACGACCGTAAAAGGCCAGTACCTGACCATTCAGGAAGCCGTTAATGCGGCCGGAGCTGGCGAAACTGTTCAGCTGGCTGATGGCGTGTATACCGAAACAGTAACGCTTAAAGATCAAGTTACATTAAAAGGTGCGGATTCCGGTAATACCGTGATTCAATGTACCATTGAACCTAAAACATCACCAAACGGAAATGGGGAGAATGCAGCAGTATTGTTGATTCAAAATGATATTACAGCTAAAGTAGAAAATGTAGCATTTGACATCACTAAGACCGGACAATCTCCAATTAGCTTTAATACCACAGGAAGCTTGACAATTGAAGGCTGTCGCTTTACGGGGAGAGAAAGTGCTGAATATGGTACAAATGCTATCTATGGCGGCGGTAATAAAGATGCGACAGTTATCTTTAAGAATAATACATTTGAAGTTCCTTATCGAATGGCGATCACCTCGATTGGCAAAAACAGTGAGGTTACTGGTAATACTTTCAATATCGGAACAGATAAAGTTGGTGAAAATCAACGAACCAGTGTCCTAACGGTTGTCGCACAAGAAGGTACTGTTAATATCAGCAATAACATCTTTGCTGGAGCAAACCGTGCCATTGGCGTAGATCACTCGAGCTTAAGCGCAGATAAACTGACCATCAAAAACAACCAGTTTATCGACGTCCGCTACGGCTTCGAACTGGGATCTGAAAAAAATAAAACTTGCGGTACCTATGATTTAAGCAAAAACTATTACGCCCAAACGGATGCAGAAGGCACAGAAACCGTCAGCGCAATGCTGGTTGAAGATGCCGATAAATCAGGAAGTCATTTTGACGATTCGTCGCTTTATACAGGTAATCAGGTTAAAGTATATCCGTATTATATTGATAGAGAGATGACAAAAATCTATGCTCCGGTAGAAGTACAGCATAAAGGAACAGCTACAGCAAGCGAATACTTCGGCACCATTGCAGACGCCTATGCGGCAGAGACGACCCTTGAAGGTGATACCATCATCGTCAGTCAAAATGCAGACGGTACCCCGGTAACAATCACGGAAGATATTGATATGGGATTAAAAAATGTAAATCTGGAGCTTGTAGGTGACACAACCTTTAACGGAAGTTTTGCAGGCTCAACCCGTGCAAATTTGGTAGTACAAAACGGTTCTGCCATTACCTTTACAAAGGCAGAAAAAGAAGCGATTCAGTATTATACCACCGTTGACGTCAAGAACTTTGACGCGACCAACCCGACAACCATTGTGGCTCCGGCAGCCAGTACCTCACAGAACTCCTTCATCGCCAAAGGCGGCTTGATGGCGTTCAGTACAGATGGCACAACTAACACATGGATTTATGGCAGCCCAAGCGACCGTTTTAACGGCGGCGACGGCACAGCCGAAAAACCATGGCAGATTAATACACCAGAACAGCTGAAACTATTACAGACACCAGCGTTTGAAACAAAAGGTAAATACTTCAAGCTAACCAACGACATCACCGTCGACAACTGGACAGCCTTAGCTAGCTTTGCAGGTAACTTCGACGGCAATGGCTACACCATCACCGGCAATAACGTTAATTTTATTAAAGAATTAGCCGAAGGTGCAAAAGTCGGAAAACTCCGCTTCGAAGGCTTTAGCAATCTGGTAAACACCAATAACGGCACAGTTGAAAACTGCTGGACCGTTGGCGAAAAGACAACCGCCATTGTCAATACTATGGGCAACGCAGGCAAGCTCACCGACAGCTTTACCGCTGGAACGGTGGCTGTACAAACCAATGAAGCACAAGGCACAGTATTACGTGTTTACCGCTGTGGCGAAGCAGGCGGCATCGGTAAAGCCATGACCAAAGCCGATATGCAGAAAGCACGCTTTGCCAATAGCTTAAACGGTGAAAAAGAAGGAATCTGGGATTACAACGCAGATATTGAAGCGCCATCGGCTTATCCGTTTGTGATGAAGGATGGCAAGACAACAACCATCCAGAAATTAGGTGAAGTTAATGTTAATTGTGATGCAAGTATTGGAAAAGTATCAATCGTACAACCAGACGATGGAATCTACGCAAAAGATACAATAACCTTAAAAGCTGAAATCACAAATTCAGATTATGATTTCTTGTCTTGGACAAATGCAAGCGGCGAAATTATTGGAACAAATAGGACCTGTGATTATACGGTGCGCACAAAAGATGATGTTGGGACAATAACAGCAAACTTTACGCGTAAACCAACAATTACAGTAAGTGCATTGAATTTCAATGCAAGTGCAGGCAGTATTAGCGTAAATGGCACCGAAAATTCAAATGCTGTGAATGCTGAGATCAATGTTGGTACTATGGCAATATTAAAGGCAACACCAAAAGCTGGCTATAAATTTGTTAAATGGACGACTCTCCAGGACATGAACACTGCGGTTTCAGTGGAAGATACGTTCACGATTTATACCGGAACCAGCAATTTACAGTATCTTGCCCATTTTGAAGAAATTCAGGCTGATAAAGTAACTGTAAGTTTTAAAAATTCTGTAACCGGCACGATCATTGGACAGCCCCAGACCATTGATAAAAATGGTGAAGTGACTGTACCAGAAGCACCAGTTTATTTGGATAGAGAATTTGACGGTTGGTATGACGGTAATGTAAAAGCAAGCATTGTTGATGGCAAGATTCAAAATATAAAGAAAGACACAACCTATGAAGCCCGTTATACACAGAAAAAAATACAGTATACTGTAACAGTTATCAATGGAAATATCGATGGTGAAACAGAAACAAGCGTGAAAAAAGATGCTAACAGCCGCGTAACTGTTATTGCAAATACGCCGGAACAAGGCAAACAATTTGCAGGATGGAAATACACAAATGGTGATTCCATTATCAGTTACGACGCAACCTATACTTTTACGTTAAAAGCAGATACATCAATCGAAGCGACATATTCAGAACTTCCGGTAGAAAAACAGCCGACTGTTTCTATTGATCCGAATCCTGTTCAAATTGATCAGAGTGAAGGCCTGTATAAGCTACGCTTTATTGTAAGGTCAGAAGTTCCAGATGATGGTGGTTATACGCCGATTAAATGTGGGATTGTGGCAAAAAAAGCAGATGTAACAAACCCAGAAGAATTAGCCTTAGGTGCAGCTGATGTAATCACAGGTGGAAAAACAAATATCGGAAATCAATATACCTACACAGTAAACTTGGGAAATTTGGCGGTTAGTACGACTGTTTCCGCGAGAGGATACCTGACTTATATGAAAAATGGTGAAACATATACTATCTACACCGACATGGTCAAGGGAACTGTAGTAGCGAATTAAAACATGAACGCCATGGCAGAGGGCTTCATACTCTGCTATAAAAAACTTAAGTGGAGGTGAAAAATTTGAAAGACTATCTAAAACCGGGATTCGATATTCAGGAATTTGAAGTAGAAGATATTATGTTGGATAGCAGTGGTGAGGAAGATTTAACAACCTAGTGAATACTATATGGATTCTTCACTGAGCAACAAGTAAATTTGAATAGGAAACTTTATCGTAGAATAGAGTTTCCTATGTCAATATTTAAGGTAAGTAAAATAATGAATAGATACATAATAGCTGAACTTAATATCAAAATGGCAATTTTTGGAAAAATACTGAAAGATCAGTCCAGAGCATATCAATCATTGATTAGTCCAGAGAAATATAAGTTTGAATTTAGAAGTGATCAAGATAACATACGGATCGAAGGAAATATTATTCAAAAAACTAAAGAAAAAATTATCTCAGAAACCATTGATAAATGGATATTTTATCGCAAAGAGGACAGTATCCTGAAAACAGAAAAAATCTATTTTAAAAACAATAATAATGCTGAATTCTATTACCAGGAACCTTTAAAAAAATATCCACTTCCCAGTCTCGACAACTACGAATACATCGAAACCGGCTTTGCCTTCTCAAGAGCACTGCTCGATTACAACGGCTTTTGTCTCCACTCCTCAGCGGTAGCGTTGGATAATAAAGCCGTTTTATTTTCTGCGCCCTGCGGTACTGGAAAATCAACCCATACCGGATTGTGGCGAAAGTACTTTGGGGAAGATAAAGCCATCATCATCAATGACGATAAGCCGGCTATCCGCTTGATGGGCGATACCTTTTATGTGTATGGTACGCCGTGGAGTGGTAAATCGGACTTAAACACCAATGTTAAAGTGCCGTTGCAGGCCATTGTGTTTTTGGAGCAGGCACCAGAAAACCGTATCGAACGGTTGAATAATAAAGAGGCCGTCAGATGGCTATATTATCAGAGCTTGCGACCGACAGGCCCTCGAAGTGAAGAAAAAACAAGTAACTTACTTAATCTTTTGGATAAAATAGTATGCCAGATACCCATCTATAAAATGGGATGTACCATCAGCGAGGAAGCCGTAGAGCTCTCATATAATACAACAATACTTGGCAAATAGGATAGGAGAATCTTTTATGAAAATAAAAAATGGATATATATTGCGAGAAGTTGCCGGAGAGGCTGTTGTCGTACCTTCGGGTGAAGTTTCCCTCAATTTTCAGGGCATCATCTCCCTCAACGAAACCGGCGCTCTTTTGTGGAAACAGCTGGAACAAGGTTGTGAGCAGAAAGATTTGGTTCAAGCGCTTTTAGAGGAGTATGAGGTTGACGCCGAAACAGCCGAAAAGGATGTGGAAGAGTTTCTCAAGCTGGCAGGCGATGCTGGCCTGATTGATGGCTGATATAGGCAGTCGTCGGGTTGATCTGGAACAGATGCACCCCCTCATCACCGAAAAACTAACTGCTGGGGGCGAAGTCATCTTCACCTCCGCCGGTACCAGCATGCTGCCCACACTGCGTGACCGCAGGGATCAGGTCTGCATTGTGGCGCCGCCCGCGCGGCTGAAAAAGCATGACCTGCCCTTTTACCAGAGAGACAGCGGCCAATATGTGCTGCACCGGATTGTAAAAGTAAATTCAGACGGCACCTATACTCTGAGGGGAGATCATCAGTTTGTGAACGAGCGCGGCATCCGCCCCGACCAGATCATCGGCATCGTCAAAGGCTTCTGGCGCGGCGGCCGCTACATCTCCTGCGATAGCCCGCTGTACCGTCTGTACTGCCGGGTCTGGTGGCTTTTGTACCCGGCGCGGTACGTGGTGCTGCGGGGGCGCGGGGCGGTTTCCCGGCTGCTGCGCGCCTTTCATTAACAGCCCCGGCCCTGTGCGCCCACACCGTCCCGATCCTGATGATTCCGTTCTTTCAGGGATGGCGAGGGTGTACAGGATTGGGGCTTAAATGGGTTCGTCAAGGTCGTTCGTGGGATGTGAAAGGGAAGGATTGAGGCAAATAAATGGAGAATGTCGGAACGCTTTCGCCGGGCTCAAGCGACGATTCCTTTCAATACGCGTCTGCGTTTTGTTCTTCTAATTCTCCATTCTCAATTTTCCATTTGCAATTAAATTTACGAAAGGGTTTACCATGTCAACAAAAGGAGCACCGGCGCAGCCCAGGCGTACCTACACCGATAAAGAAGTTTTTTCCTGGCTCTACCAGAATGCCAGAGGGCAGATTCTGGCCTGTGTGCTGCTGGTTTTTGCCAATATTGGGCTGGCCTGCATGGGGGTGGCCTTCGCGCTGGCGTCTAAGAGCGTCATCGACGGGGCCACGGCAGGGGGCATGGAGGCGCTTGTCTGGCGCAGCGCGGTTTTTTTAGGCATTATCGCGCTTCAGGCGCTTCTGCAGGCCACCTGCCGCCATGCCCAGGCCAGCATACAGGGCCGGCTGGAAATGGGCTTTAAATCCCGTTTTCTGTCGGCTGTTTTAAAAAAAGATTACCAGGCCGTCATGGCCTACCACAGCGGCGACCTGCTCAACCGCCTCACCAGCGACGTGCAGGCAATCGCCACTGGCGTCACCTCGCTGCTGCCCACCTTTTCCGGGCTTGTCACCAAGATCGTTTCGGCCTTCTGGGTGCTCTGCGTGCTGGACTGGCGATTCTCGCTCATCTTTGCCCTGGCCGGGGCGGCCATGTTTGTGGTCGCCCGCTTTTTCAGAAAGCGGCTCAAGGCTCTGCACAAGCGGGTTCAGGAGACGGACGGGCGGGTGCGCGCCTTTTTGCAGGAGCTGCTCGCAAGCTTTCTGGTCATCCGCACCTTTCAGGTGGAGGGGGCCATGGAGGACAAGGGCAGGCGGCTTCAGCAGGACAATTACAGAGAGAAAATCCGCAAGAACACCATCAGCGTGGCGGCCAACACGGGCATCAGCTTTATTTTTAACCTGGGCTACCTGTACGCCCTGGTGTGGAGCTGCCGCGGGCTGATCGCGGGCACGGTGAGCTTCGGGACGCTGACGGCGGTGCTGCAGCTGGTCAATCAGGTGCAGGCGCCCTTTGTCGGCCTGTCGGGCATGCTGCCCCAATACTATGGCGTCCTGGCCTCGGCTGAGCGGATGATGGATATCGAGGCTCTTCCCGACGAGCCGGCAGTGGACGGCACGCCCCATGACGCCGGCGCGCTGTACGCCCATATGCTGGGCATTGAGCTGCGACAGGTGAGCTTTCACTATGACCGGGACCCGGTGCTTAACCAGGCGGATCTGTACCTTGAAAAGGGCAGCTTTGCGGTGATTTCGGGATTGTCGGGCATTGGCAAGAGCACCCTGCTCAAGCTGCTGCTGGGTGTTTTCACGCCGGATTCAGGGCATATCGGGCTGAGAATGGACGACGGATTCCGCATCGCGGCGGACCGGCAGACCCGGGGGCTTTTTGCCTATGTGCCCCAGGGCAATTTTCTGCTCTCGGGCACCATCCGGGAGAACATTGCCTTTATCCGGCCGGAAGCCACGGAGGAAGAGATCACGCAGGCGGCTGAGCTCAGCTGCGCCATGGATTTTATCGACGCTCTGCCAATGGGCATGGATACCCTTATTGGCGAAAAGGGGATGGGCCTGTCCGAGGGGCAGGTTCAGCGTCTGGCCATTGCCCGGGCGGTGCTGGGCGGCGCGCCGGTGCTGCTGCTGGACGAGGTGACCTCGGCCCTGGACGCCCAGACCGAAAAGCGGGTGCTTGAGAACATCCAGGGCCTCAGAAACCGCACCTGTCTCATCGTTACCCACAAGGCGGCTGCTCTTACGGTCTGCGATGTGGTGCTGCGGATTGTGGATGGAAAAATACTCATAGAAAAAAGATTGAGAGAAGCAAAATGATAAAAGACGAAAAAGATTATGTGGTGGAGCTGCTGGCAGCCGTCTTAAAGGACCAGCGGCCCGAGCCGCCAGCGCCCGGCTGCGACTGGGGCGCGGTGTACAAAACAGCCCGGCGGCATTCGGTGGCGGGGATGGCCGACTACGGGTTGGAAAGGCTTGCGGAGGAGGAGCAGCCTCCCCAGGAAGTAAGACAGGCCTTCAGACAGGCCAGGCTTACGGGCATCGCCAAGGAGGCCACCCAGCACGTTACCGTGACTGAGCTGTTGAAAACCCTTGACGGGCGGGGCATCCGCGCCCTGCCCTTGAAGGGCTTTGTGCTCAAATACGCCTATCCGCGGCCGGATATGCGGCTCATGGCCGATGTGGATATTCTGGTGGACGACGCGAACACAAGGGCGGTGGGGAAAATTCTGACAGACAGGGGCTTTTCCTGCGAGCACACGGGTGGCAATCACGACGTCTACCACCGCAGGCCCTACATGAATCTTGAGATACACCGTAATATCCTGCCGGAGCAATACGCCTTCGGGGGCTATTTTGACCATATCTTTGACCGGGCGGTTTTAAAGGAGGGAACCCAGTGTATTTATGCCATGACTCCGGAGGATTTCTACCTCTACATGGTGGCGCACCTGACCAAGCACTATGCCCAGGGCGGCACTGGTATCCGCTCCATCATGGACCTGTGGGTGTTCCGGCGCTTTTACCAGGACACAGCGGACTGGGCGGCCATCGGCGCGGGGCTTGAGGCCATGGGCCTGAAGGCCTTTGGGGATAACCTCATGCGCCTGGCCGGGGTCTGGTTTGACGGGCGGCCGGGCGATGAGCTCACCGATGAGATGGGCCGCTTTATTCTGGGCAACGGCACCTATGGCACCACGCAGAATATGGAGCTTTCCGCCTTTTCAAAGGTCTACGACGCCCAGGAGGATTTCACCTCTGTCCAGCGCCGCTATCTGTGGCGCACGCTGTTCCCGGCCATGGACCACATGCGCCAGGTCTTTCCCTGGGTGGAAGGCAGGCCTGCGCTGCTGCCAGCCGCCTGGGTGATGCGGGGCGTGCGCGCCATGGTCAAAAGGCCAAAGCGCACCCTGCACCGTGTGCGGGCAGTGCAAAACACCTCTGAGGAGGAAGTAGCCAGGGCCAGAGGCTTTTACGAGCGGTCTGGGCTACAGGAGCTTGAACATGAGAAAAAAAGTCATTTATAAAGAGGACGCGGCTGTCGAGGAGCTGATCGAGGCGCTGGAGAGCGTGCAGGCCGTCAAAAATAAATTGTATGAGCACGAGGCGCAGATAAAAGAAAGCCGGTTTTCAGACCCTGTCCGAAAATCGGCCCGCATCGAGCTTTTTATGGAAGAGACAGCTGAATAGAGGGGCCTGTGTCCCCCGACAGGATTAATTGCACTGACACCTGAAGAACAGTAGGGCTATTTTCTGCCCTGCTGTTCTTTTTTGTGTAAATTTTTTTAGAAGGAGTAGTAAGATGAAAAAGTTTATGGCGCTCATCGAAGAAGAGCGCGCTGAGGTGATGGATTTAGAGGCTTTTGACAGGGCGCTGACCGATTATGTGGTGTCTTTTATGAATCCCCTTTATCAGGAGGAGTACGGTGATGTGACGGCAGTGGCCTTTTTAGGGCGCGACCCCGCCATGGTGCCCGCTTCCTACCGGGATGTGGTGCTTCCGGCCTATCTGGCCCATTTCTGCATGACCCGGGAGCTGGCTGTGGAAAAGACAAAAAAGCTTTTGTGCCTTGAGAAGGGCGGGCACCTTCCCTTTTATGTCCAGGCAACAGAGGATGTGATGGTCGAGACCAAATGCCGGACCGATAAGGTGGGCCGGGACACCGCCTACGGCTGCTACAACGCTACCCTGTACGAGAAGTGCAGCGGCGTGCAGAATGACGAGGGACTGGAGTACTGCGGCTTTTTCTTCCCCAAAAAGCGGGACAGCCACCCCGAGCGCTTTAAAAAGCTCATGAGTCTCAGTAAAAAGCTTTTCGAAAAGGCGAAAGCACATTTCTGGTATAAAAAGGATTAAATGAAAGATAAAAATACAAGATATAGCGGTATACGCCAAAACAGCGTATACCGCCTGAGCGGTAGATAAAGAATGCCAGCAAGAGATGAAGGGTTAAAAAGAGGATTTTTAAGTTGAGAGTTGAAAGTTGAAAGTTGAAAGTTCAGGAGCAAATCAGCCCTTGGCCGATTTGATTGAATGCGGCCTGCGGCCGCTGTTCCAGTCGTTTTTGCGTCAGCGAAAACGTTCCATAACTATCCACTATCCACTATCAACTATCAATTTTCAACTCAAACGGCTTCAAGCTTTTTCTTTGCATCCCTCGACCGATTTTATCAACACACCATAGCGGTATACGCCAAAACAGCGTATACCGCTTTTGATGCTGAAAGGGTTTTTAAAATCTCAGGTAAGAATGGCGGAAAAACTTTTAAAAGTCCTGTTTTTACAGGAAATCACGATAAAAAAGCGTGAAAACCGGGCGCAGCCACGGGCTTAAAGGCAGTAAAACGCCATTTTTGCGTCTGCAAAAGAGCGTAAGATGCTCTATACTAGGAATCACTTAAGTACAGAAGCGCGCTTCGAAATTTATTTTTGGAGGAAACAATGAATACACAATTACAGGAATTTATGAGTGATGAATTTGGCATGATCCGCCTGATCGACGAGAAGGGGCGCGTGCTCGTAAGCGGCAGCGACGCGGCCAGCGCTCTGGGCTATGCCCGGCCCGCCGAGGCGGTGCGCCGCCACTGCCGCCACGCCCACAAGCGGCTGGTCGTCCACCCCCAGAGTCCCAACCGGCTGCTGGAAATGCTCTTTATTCCCGAGGGCGATCTCTACCGCCTGGTGGCGTCCAGCAAGCTTCCAGCCGCCAGACGCTTCGAGGCCTGGATCTACGACGAGCTGCTGCCCGCCGTGCGCGTGAACAGCGCCGGACAGCTGCGTGAAAACCGGCTGATCGAGGCCCTCATACTCCAGACCCAGAACTTCGTCGCGCTGCAGAAAACCCTGGACGGGCAGAACGATCTGGCCCGGTTCGCCCAGGGCATCATGGTGTCCGGGGACAGCATCTCCATGAAAAAGCTTACCACACTGGTCCAGAATATAAGTCTGAAGGACGGAAAAAAGATTAGGACAGGGCGGAACCGGCTCATGGGCTGGCTGCGGAAAAACGGCTACCTGTGCTACAGCGACCGGGAGAGCAATATCCCCACCCAGCGGGCCATGGAGATGGGCCTGTTCGAGGTGCGGGAGAGCAGCTTTGAGGCCGGGCCGGGGCAGGTGTTTTTAGACCACACCACCTATGTGACGCCAAAGGGCCAGGCGTATTTTGTCCGCCTCTTTGCAGAAAAAGGTCTTGAAGAAATCCGGTAGGCGGGCCAGTGGATTACTTTAAGGAGCTGGACGCCTGGCTCGAGTGGCTCATGGATCACAGGCTAAGCCAGGGGGCAAGGAACCTGTGGCAGTTTCTGCTGTACCGGTGCAGCCGCTGCGCCTATCTGGCCGCCAACGGCGAGTGGCTCTGGCGCGTCCAGTTTTTTGTGCGGCCAGAGCTTTTGGAAAGACAGCTGGACAACACCTACCGCAACATCGCCCGCCACCGCAGGGAGCTGGAGGACGCGGGCCTTATCCGCTATCAGAAAGCTGTAAAGGGCAAGTCCCAGGGGCTTTACACCCTCATCCCCTTTGCAGACAACGTGGCTCCGGCAGTCCGCACCACGGTGGCGGGCCAGTCTCTGGAGGTCTATGTGATTGTCGACAGGGTTGTGGATAATGGCTGTGGATAATGTGGATAACTGTGGATAATTTTTCGTGCCGGACAGGGCAGACACCTAAAACGCCAAAAAGGCTAAAATGGGTGCGCCCTGGCTGTCACAGATGTCCACCATAAATACTTTATTAACAATACCTATATTATTCTTTTATAAATCAGGAGGACACATCAATGCAAAATCGATATGGTACGGGACGGCCTGTGCGCCGACGAAAAATGCGCTACATTCTCGAGGGAACCTGTGATTTTGAGGCAGAGGTCTGGGCAGGCAGCCGCGAGGAGGCAGAAGATTACTTTAACGATCATTTTAAAAGCGTTCTGGAATGCTTTCCGGAGATCGCTGTGGACTGCAGGGGCATACGAGAGGTGTGGATGTGAATGAAAGCGACGGGCAGTACGCCCTCATCAATGCTCTGGTGCTGTCGGCCAGGGCGGGTGTCGCCGAGGCCCAGACCCAGCTGCTCATCGCCTATACGCCGTTAGTCAAGAGCATGGTGAAGCGTTATGTCTACGATACCGGCAGCTATGAGGACGCCCTGCAGGAGGGGTTTCTGGTGCTTTTGACCGCCATCCGCGACTACGCGCCGGAAAGAGGCGTTTACTTTTCGGCCTATATAAAGCGCCAGCTCTTTTACCATTTTGTGCAGAAGCCCAAAATGGTCGAAAAGCAGCCCGAGCGAAACGCCCTGCGGCTGGACGAGGAGGCCGGCGGCGAGGCTTTGCCCCTGGGTGAGCTGCTGGCAGCGCCAGAAAGCGCGGTGGAGGAAGTGATCGAGCGCCGGGAAGCCGCGGACACCCGCGCCCGCCAGGCCGCCGGTCTCGGACAAATGGTTAAAAAGCTGGCGCCACGCCAGCAGGCTGCCATCCGCGCCCACTACCTTGAGGGCCGCCGGGTCAGGGATATGGCGGCAGAATGGGAGATGAGCGAGAACGCCGTGAGCCAGCTGATTCACCGCGGGCTTCGGCGTCTGGCCAGCCTTATAAAGGAAATTTAAAAAAACGCCAAAACCGCCGTAAGATTTCGCGCAGGCTGCCATTATACAACCATGAGCCGCAGAGAGCGGTCAAAAAAATAAAGGAGGCCAGCGAATATGGCAATTGAAAAAACAGTACGGGCGGTGGATATGAAAACCATCCTGAACTTTGGAGAGGAAGGCGGAAAAATTGTGAAGAAAACCAAGACCTATGGTGATCTGAGGACAGACGTCACCGACGAGGCCTTTGTGTCAACCGCGGAGGCCATCGCCAAGCTGCAGGAGCCCATCATGGAGAAAAAGGAAAAAGTTGTCGCCGAAGAGCTGACACGCACACAGGAATAAGGAGGAGTAGAAAATGGCAGAAAAAACCAGTAAAGAATTAGTAGTAAGCTATGAACGCACAGACGGCAAGAATTTTAATCTCACCATTCCGGATTTGAGAGAGGGCATCACCGACGCCGAAATCAACACCGGCGCCAAGGCGATTCTGGCGCAGGATGCCTTTGCGCCGGAGGGCATCGGCCTGGCGGCAGTGACCAGCGCCAAAAAGGTCGAGACCAAAACCACCGATGTCGCCATCGAGGGAGCTTAGAAAAAAAGAAAAGAGCGGGAAACCGCTCTTTTTTGGTTGTCGGAAAACTTGACAGTAAGCGGTAAAGCGTTAAAAAGATGCTTTTTAAGTTGAAAATAGTGGAAGGTGGAAAGCTCAGGTGCAAATCTGCCACAGGCAGATTTGATTGGATTCGGCCTATGGATGCTGTCTCTCAGCAGTTTGGCAACCTCGAAAAAATCGTTTCCCTCAGCACCTTTTTTCACTTCTTCCTTAATACTTCGCATTACGCATGCCCACCAGCTCGTTTATCAGGGTTGCGCCCAATATGAGCACAGCCCCTGCGGACTGCACCAGGGTCATGGGCTCGGCGAGGAAGAGGCTTGACAGCAAAATGGCGGAGATGGGGTCGATATAGCTAAAGGTAGCGATGGTGCGGTTATCCAGCCGGGGCAGGGAGGAAAAGTACAGAAGGTAGCTGAAGCCTGTGTGCACCACGCCCACCAGAAACAGCAGCAGGACGCCGCCTGCCGAAGCCCCGGCGAGGGAGACGCCATCTGTCAGCAGAACATAGGGCAGAAGGGCCAGAGCTGCGACAAACAGCTGAGTAAAGGCGCTTTCAAAATCGGATATATCCTTTAAAAACTTGTTGGTCAGGACAATGGCCGCGTAAAAGACAGCACCGCCAAAGCCATAGGCGATGCCGATCAGGTTCTGGCGGTCGAGTGCGCCGCCCGCGCCGGATATGCAGACCATACCGGCCATAGCTGCGAAGATACAGAGGACGTTGGTACGGGTCAGGGGTTCCTTAAAAACCACGGGCGTCAGCAGCATGACAATGACCGGCGCACAGTAATAGCTGACCGTAGCGTTGGCGATGCTGGTGTATCGGTAGGCCTGGAAGAGCAGGATCCAGTTGAAGCCGAGCATGATCCCCAGCGGGAGCAGAACCTTCAGGTTGTTTCGGATACGCCTGAGCGAGAGCCCCTTTTTAAGGATGAAGCTGGACACAAAAAGAAAAGCGCTCCCGATAAGCCCCCGGGCCAGGGCGATCTGGCTTGAGGTAAAGGGCAGGGTGCGGACAAAGAGGCCGATGCTCCCAAAAATAAGCATGGCCAGGGCAAAGAGCAGCTTTTGTTTGTTCATGGGGCCTCCTCTGGTATCTGGCAGGAAATTAACGGGTCGTTCTGACCATTGTATCGGCGGCCCGCGCTTTTGTCAATCCCAAACCGTAAGAAAACGCTCTTCGTGCCACTATAAAGACGTAGTGAGTCATAAAAGGAGGTTTACAGAATGCAGAAATTTTACAGGCGGATTTTGATTGTTATGGGGCTGACCGCATGCCTGCTCGTCGGGGCTGCCGCGGTTCAGGTGCGCTGTCTGGAGGGGCCTGCGGCAGACGCCCGGGAGGAGACCGAAGCGAGGGTGGCAAAGCCAGCACTGACCGGTGAGCCGGCAGTACCAGAGCCAGAGGAGACGCTCCAGGAGGAGGCTGTAACGGCGGAGCCAGAGACGCCCATGGCCTCAGAGCACTTTGGACTGTGGGAGTATGCCTGCGACTGCGCGGGCTACTGTTCCGGCTTTCCGGTGATGCCTGATCCTGAGCTTACCGTCCGGGTGGAGGCCCTGCGCTGCGCCTGTGGGCGGCCGGTGATCCTGACCTCGGGGGTGCGCTGCGGGCCCAGGAATGAGGAGGTCGGCGGGGTTTCATGGTCCTTTCACAAGCGCGGCCGGGCCGCGGACCTTTACTGTCCCGGTGTGGGTGTCGGCGATCTGGCCGCCCTGGCCAAGGGAGTGGGGCTTAACGTGCTGCCCTACTACAGCAGTGGCTACGTGCACGTGGAGCTGGTGGAATAAAGCGCCGGGGATGCAAAATACTGCGTCCCCGGTTTTTTATGGAATTTCTGGTATAATAGGCATAACGATTACAAGGCAGGGAGTGCGAATTCTGCGAATATGTGCGGTCCTGCAGCGGCGAGGCGTGCATGGCCTCCTACCAGCAGGCCTGCCAGGAGGCGCTGCTCTGCGCCGAGACCATGCAGCTTGGCTTAAAGCACCTGAAGCCGCAGCTCCAGGCCGGTGATGTGGCCACTCTGGGCAAGATTGTCATCGGTACTGTAGAAGGCGATCCGCACGACATCGGCTATGAGAAAACCGTTGTCCTGAACTATCAGGCCATGGTGGGCGCGGTAACGACCCTGCCCTTCCTGTTCCTGTATCCGGTAGCTCTGGGTGACCTGATAAACCCGGAGGTTGTCATGAACCTGGTGATCCTCGGCGGCGTGATCATCATCGCGTCGGTTCTCATCCTTAATCAGGATCAGAAAAATCTGGATTCGGGCGCCGGCGAAATGCGGGTAGAGACAGATTTGAAGGAAGTGGACGTGGAATAAAACATAAAGCTTCTGACACACTGAAAATTTCAGTGTGTCTTTTTTTGTGATAAATCCCAAGCTTTTGACAAAAATGCACAAAATCATGATATAATAAAAGAATAAACCTTTTTATCATTGGAGGATAAGGAATGAATCGGGAAGTACAATCAGCGGGTTGGGAGGCGCAGGAGTTTGACGCCGCGCTGCATCCGGCGCTTAAGCTCAGGCTGGCCAGAGAACGGATTTTCTTTGGGCCGGGGCCGGCAGAGCTGCTCGTGCAGATCAGGCGGACAGATTCGGTCAGGATGGCCTGCGAGCAGATGGGCATCTCCTACAGTAAGGGCTGGAAAATGATCAACACCATGGAGGAGGAACTCGGCTACAAGGTGACAAAACGCCAGCAGGGTGGAAGAAACGGCGGCAGCGCTTGCCTGACGCCAGAGGGCGAAACGCTTCTGGCAAAGTATCAGGAGCTCGAACGCCGGAGCCGGGAGGCTGTGGAGCATATTTTTGAGGAGCTTTTTGGATCTCAGAATTAATCGATAAAATGGATTGAGGAATCAGGAAAAACGGGCAGTCTGCCGGTATGAGCGGTCTGCCGTAAGGAGAGGGAACCCTGTGACAACAGAAGAAAAAAGAGAAATTACCGCCTTTGCCGATAAAATACTCAGGCGTTATTTCTGTGAGTGTGACGTTGAGTTTTTAATATCCACCTTTGCGCCCAATATCGTATGGCTGGGCGGCGGTGAGATGCAGAAGGCAGAGGGGGCTGAGGCTGTGGCCGCCTGCTTCAGGGAGGGGCAGGGTGACCTGATCCCCTGCACCATGACAGAAGAGGAATATGTGGTGGAACAGATCTCAGAGGACTGCTACATCTGCGAGGGCGTCAGCCGGATCGAGACTGTGGAGGGCTCAGAGACCAGCATGCGGGAGCAGCAGCGCTGTACCTTTGTGTTCAAGCGTATAGATGGCGAGCTGAAGTGTATGCATATCCACAACTCTATACCGTTCTCGGCCATAGAGGATGATGAGCTGTTCCCGGTCAGGGCCGCCAGAGAGGCCTATGAAAATTTACAGGAGCTTTTGCAGGAAAAGAACCAGCAGATTGAGCTCATGATGTCCCAACTGCCGGGCGGCATGGCCATCTGCCATCTGAACGAGGGCTACAGTATCAAGTGGATCAGCGAGGGACTGTGTGAGCTCTATGGCTATGAAAGCGAAACGGAGATGATTGAAGCCATCGGCGGAAAGACGATGGCTCCGGTTGACGCCGCTGAGTACAGGCGTGTCTATGATGATATTAAGAGCTGTGTCGACCAGAATGAGACCTATTCGGTCGAGTACCCGATCAGTCGTCCGGATGGCAGCGTTATCTGGGTGCTGGATATTGGAAAGGGTGTGATCGACCGTGACGGCGAAAAGGTAATCTACTGTCTGGTGACAGATATCACACATCGCAAAAAACAGGATATGCTGATCCAGCAGGCCAGCATTGAAAATAAACGCCAGACCGATTTTCTGACCCAGCTGTACAATACAGTGCCCTGCGGCATCATCCAGTTCACCACCAGCCCTGAGCATAGAATTATCAACGCCAACCGCCGGGCATGGGAGATCTACGGCTACAGTGAGGAGGAATACTGGAAACAGGTGAGAGACCCCTTTACCGCTGTGCTCGCCAGGGAGCAGGATAAGTTCCGGCAGATTGTCAGCAGCATTTCACAGTACGGCGGCAGGGTCTCCTACGAGCGTGAGGGACGGCGTAAAAACGGCGAGCAGTGCTTTGTGAGCGTGTCCATGGAGCGGCTGAACAACTCCGACGGTGACGAGGTCATCCAGGCAGTTTTCAACGACATTACCGAGACACGCGTGCTCCAGATGGAGCGGGAGCAGGAACAGCTTATTGAGAACCGTTCGCTGCGGGCAGCGATTTGCACCGCTTATCCCTTAATTATGAGCATTAACCTGTCGCAGAACAGTTACGAATGCTTTATTCAGGAAAAAAACATTGTCAAATATGACGAAAAGGGCCGTTACGACGAGATGATGGAGCTCACCATGCGCAGAGCGTACCCCTCCTACCAGGAGGATTTTGGCCGGCAGTTCTCAAGAAAAGCGCTGATGCAGCGGTACGAGGAGGGTGAGCGCGAGCTTTATATGGAAATACAGATGCTGGGGGACGATGGTGGATACCACTGGATTTCACTCTATGTGATCCGGGTTGATAATCCTTACAGCGATGATATGCTTGCCATCGGCCTTATGAAAGTGCTGGATGAGCAGCGGGCCGAAAAGGCAAGGCAGGAAAAGCTGCTGAGGGACGCGCTGGCCTCGGCCGAAGCGGCCAACAAGGCCAAATCAGAGTTTTTATCCCGCATGAGCCACGATATCCGTACCCCCATGAACGCCATCATTGGTATGAGCACCATTGGTCAGCTCAAGGCTGGTACGCCAGGCCGTGTGCGGGATTGCTTTGAAAAGATTGATTCCTCCTCACGCTACCTCCTGACCCTGATCAATGATATTCTGGATATGTCGAAGATCGAGAGCGGAAAGATTGTTCTGGCAAAGCGGAAGTTTGATTTCACAGAGTTTATCAATGAGATTAACACCATCATCTATCCCCAGACCAGAGAACGGGACATCGATTTTGTGGTTCACCACCGCGAGCCTATGGAGCGCTTTTACATCGGCGACGAGCTCCGCCTGAACCAGATCATGATGAACCTGCTCTCCAACGCAGTGAAGTTCACGCCGCCCGGCGGCAGAATCACAGTGGATTTACAGGAACAGAAGCGTGAGAACGGGCTGGCTTACCTGAGTATTCGTGTCAGCGATACAGGGGTTGGAATGTCTGAGGAATTTATGAAAAAGATTTACCAGCCCTTTGAGCAGGAGAACCCCGGAACAGCCCGCAACCAGATCGGCACTGGCCTGGGGCTGTCCATTGTCTACAATATTGTCCAGCTCATGGGCGGCGCCATCGCGGTAACCAGCGAAAAAAACCGGGGCACTACCTTTGAACTGAGCCTGCCCCTGGAGCCAGTTTACGACACCGAGGAGGAAAAAAGGCGGCGCATGACCGAGGACGCGCTAAAGGATATCCGCGTGCTGGTCGTGGACGACGACGCCATGATCGGCGAGCAGACAGCAGCCATCATGTCGAACATCGGCATCTCGCCGGTCTGGGTCGATTCCGGCGCCCGTGCCCTCGAGGAGGTGCAGAAAATGAAAACGGCTGGCTTCACCTACGACGTGGCGCTCATCGATTGGCTGATGCCAGATATGGACGGCGTTGAAACCACCCGACAGATTCGGAAGATCGTGGGGCCGGATACGACCATTATCATCATCTCGGCCTATGACTGGAGTGATATTGAGGAGGAAGCGCGCCGGGCAGGCGCCAATAATTTTATCTCCAAACCCCTGTTCCAGTCGGTGATCTACGAGACTCTGATGCACCTCAATATCGAGCCCTATGAGCGCAGGCAGCAAAGACAGGCGGTTTCCAGCCTGGAAGGTCTTCAGGTGCTTCTGGTGGAGGATAATGAGCTGAACCTTGAAATCGCCAAAACCCTGATGGAAATGCAGGGGATGTGTGTGGATACTGCGGAGAACGGCCGGGAGGCAGTCGATAAATTTACAAGCCGGCCGATTAATTATTATTATGCTGTTTTAATGGATATTCGGATGCCGGTAATGGACGGGCTGGAGGCCACCAGGGCTATCCGGGAGCTGGACCGGAGCGACGCCAAAACCATACCGGTTATCGCCATGACGGCCAACGCCTTTGAGGAGGACCGTCGCCAGGCCATAAACGCCGGTATGAACAGCTATCTGGTCAAGCCCATTGACATCAGCAAGCTTTTTGAGGAGCTCAAAAGATTTTCATAAAAAAACGGAAGGCTGGAGCACGCTCCAGACCTTCCGTTTTTAGTTTTCTTTTAAAAGGAAAAGCGAGGTTTCCTCAAAGGGCAGCACCGGTTCGGAGAACGGCAGCTGCTCCAGAATATCACTGACAATGCGCTCGGCTGAGTGGCCGTAATACATTTTGCGCAGGGCGCTCTTCATGGCGTACTGCTTGACCTCATTGTCCTTCAGGGCCTCGATGGCCACCAGCAGCTCGGTGGTGGTGTGGGTAATGATGGCCGCACCGCATTTTTTAAACCATTCGGCGTTTTCGCCTTCCTGGCCCGGCACCGGGTTGTGCAGGATCAGCGGCATGCGGGTGGTCACCGCTTCGCTCAGGGTGATGCCGCCAGGCTTGGTCATCATAAAATCGCCGCAGCAGTAGAGCTCGTGGATGTCCGAGACAAAGCCAAAAATCTGTGTATTTTTAAAGGACACTGCGGACAACTCCCTGTAAAGCGATTTGTTTTTGCCGCAGACCACAATGGTCTGAAGGTTATGCAGGCTGTCTGCCTTTTCGCAGATGGTTTTCAGGTTTTTGACCACACCGTAGGTGCCGGCGCAGATGATCAGGGTGCGTTTGTCTGGGTCCAGATGATATTTTTCCTGGAGGTGGTGACGGTCGTAGTGGCCGTAAAAGGCCTCCCGGATCGGAATCCCGGTCTTCAGAATGCGCTCTGGGGGAATGCCGTAGGCCATCAGATGGTTTTCCACATTCTGGCAGGCAACATAAAATTTATCGGTGTCCTCATGCTGCCAGGCAGCCGGTATGCAGAAGTCTGTAACCACTGTGTAAACCGGGATGTCCGGATAATGGGCCTGCTTCAGGATGGAGGATACCGTATAAGGGTAGGTGTTAACAATGCAGTCAGGATGGATCTCGTCCACCATGTCCAACAGGGTTTTTTCGGTCAGTGTCCAGAGTCTGTATATAAATTTGCTGTGGGCGTCCTTTTCCATATCGTAGTACATTTTCTTATAGAAGCTGCTGCCAATATTATAGGAAAGAAGATAGGATTTTTCGATAATGGTATTGACAAGTCGGTTGGTCTCATTGAACAGATCACGAACAACAGCAGTGTAGCCTTTCTGTTCAAAGGCATCCTTCAGGGCTGCGGACACCATCTTGTGGCCTGATCCGTGGGAACAGGTCAGGATTAAAACTTTTTTGCTTCGATTCATCTGATTCCGCCTCCTTCTTCATAGTCTTACGTTTCGGTTAAGTCTATTCTAGCTGGCTTTTATTAGAGTTCCATTAGAAACAGCGAATCGTCATAAATTGTTAATATTTGTTCAGAATTTTGTCATAAATGCTCAGTCGTCATACTCGATGCCCAGCAGGCAGACATCGTCCATATCGTCGGTGCCCTCGGTAAACAGGTTGTACTCCCTCAGGATTTCCTGGCAGATGGTGTTGATGGGCTGGGTTCTGTGTTTTTCTACAATGCCAGTCAGACGCTCCATGGAGAAAAGCTCGTTGCTGGTATTCTGCGCGTCGATGAGGCCATCGGTAAAGATGATAAACTTATCACCGTTTTTAAATGGAACCGTAATGTCCTGATAGTTAATGCTCGACATGAGCTGGTGCAGCCCCACAAGGGGCAGGCTTGGCTTGAGCAGTGTGATGCCGTCGCCTGCCAGAATAGCCGAGGGATGGCCGGCATTTGCGTACCGCAGCGTGCCTGCGCCGGGGTCCAGAACCAGCGCGAAGGCGCTGAAATAGGTGGATGTCAGCTGCTTTTCAATGTCGCGCTCCATGCGTTCCAGGAGCATGCTGGGGTGCTCGCGCACCAGCTCGTTTTCCATAGCGTAGGAATAAATCAGCTTGACCATGCTGGTAATCATGGCCGCGTCGATGCCGTGTCCGGTAGCGTCGGCCAGAATCAGGCTGATCTTGTCATCATCCAGATTATGGAAATCGTAAAAATCGCCGCCGACTTTGCGGAAGGGCTTGAGCATCGCGTAAAGGTGATACGTATCCGATACAAATTCGCTGGGCTGCGGGATAATTTTCTTTTGGATGTTCTGGGCAAATTGCAGTTGTTTATCGAAAAGGCTCACTAGTTCACTGTACTCTTTAATGGATTCCAAATTTCTGACCTCACTTTTTATACTTCTAGATGGATTATAGCATACTTTATGAACCTTTAAAACAAAATTAACGATAAATATCCTTTGCAAAACAGAATTTCAGATTTTTAGAAATCAAAATTTATAATCGACAGGCAGCCATTCAATATTCAGAATATTTTTTAAAAAAAGTGACGAACGGTCAAAATCCGTGACGAACGGTTATAGATTGGGGCGGCCGGTGTGGTATAATAGAGCTAGATTTTTAAAATAAAAATATGAGGAGTAAAAAATGAAAAAGCTATCTGCACTTTTACTGTGCTGCCTTTTGGTTTTCACCGCCCTGCCGTCCGCGGCGCTGGCAGAAAACAGCGGCACTGCGGAGCCTCTCTCGGGAGACTATATTGAGGGCGAAGCCATCGTGTGTATGGAAACGTCTGCGGCCGGCATGCGGAGCCGGAGCGCCGTTCCGGAGCTTCTGGCAAACGCCGAAGTACTGATGACCGTGGACAGCGGCGACACAGACGAAGCCCAGCCGCAGACCTTTGGCCTGCGCAGCGCCTCCTCCCAGAGTCAGGTGCTGGCCCTGGTTAAAGGGGAAGGCAGAACCACGGCCGAGCTGATCGCCGAGCTTGAGAACTACGATCAGGTCGTCTTTGCCGAGCCCAATTACCGGGTGGAGGAATACACCGACGACGCGGCCCTGACAGAGGGTCTCGAAGAGGCTTTTTCGGCCATGGATGAAAACACTGCGCTGGAGAAAGCTCCGGAAGCCGCCGTGGCAGACCAGAGCCAGAAGGCTGAGGACGCCGCCCAGACGGCGGACGAGCCTCAAAAGCCCGCAGCCGATGAGAATACAGCCGAAGCCAAAGTAGATGAAGCCGCAGCCGAAGCACCGGCTAAGGTGATCACGAAAGATATGGTAAGCAAAGACGTCTCTAAAATGACAGACTACCAGTGGGGCTTTGACAACAGCGGCCAGTTTGGCGGCAAGAAAGACTTTGACATGAACTATGACGCCTGGAAGGCCCAGAACACCGCCGCCTCCGGTACCGATCCTGTAGTAGTGGCCGTGTTTGACAGCGGCGTGGACGCCGAAAACCCAGACCTGGCAGGCAAAATGTGGACCAAGCCCGCAGACGTAAATCTGCCCGGCGGCCCTCACGGCTACAACCCGGCAGAGGACAACGGTGATATCAACGACGATGACAACGGCCACGGCACCCACTGCGCGGGCATTATCGGCGCCGAGTGGAACGATATCGGCGTGTCCGGCATTGGCAGAGACACCCAGATCATGGCCGTCAAGCGTCCTAATGACACGGCGGGCATTTTAAAGGGCTACGACTATATGGTACAGGCCTGCGGCGCGGGCGTAAACCTGCGCGTTGTCAGCAATTCCTGGGGCATTGCCGGACAGTCACAGTCTCTGAGCCGGGCCGTGGAAACCCTGGGCACAGCAGGCGCCATCTCGGTTTTTGCTTCGGGCAACAGTGATCTGGACATTGACAACACCAGCTTTATGGCCGCCGCCCTCAAGGACAACCCCTACGCGGTGACCGTGAACGCCACCGATTATCAGGGACGCCGCTCAGGCTTCAGCTGCTACGGGCAGCGCGTGACCGACGTCATGGCCCCCGGTTCCCGGATTCTCTCCACCTTTCACCAGAACCAGAGTACCGAAACAGGCAAGGTGAGCGCCGAACAGTATTATGCCGAGTTTGACGCCAACCGTCTTTACTATGAAAACTTTGAAGACAAGGCTAATTACTGGCAGTTTGACGGCGCACAGCTTGTCGGCAACTCCGGCAGCTATTACGACGGGCAGGGCGTCCTGAAAACCGATGTGACGATGGAAACCAAGTGGATTTCGAGCGAGCCGCTGGATCTCTCCCAATTGGTGAAGGCCGATGCGTCCGGGCAGCGCTATTTCAGCGCCCGGGCGGCAGTGCTCGACAATGAAGATGTGGATATAGTGGCAATGGCGGTCAAAGTCCGCACCATCGGGGAGGACGGAACCGTACAGATGACCGCCATCGGTGATCAGGCGTCTGGCGTTAACGGCGGATGGGCCGCTTTTTCCGGAGAGCTGCCCGCCAATACAGATTACGACCATTTTACGGTTGAAATTGGCCTGAAAACAGGTAAGGTCAACGCCCATCACGGTTCTATGCAGCTCACCCTTGCCGCGGGCACCGTGGTTCTGGACAGCTTTGGCATCGGGAGCGACGCCCAGCCTTACACTTATATGGACGGCACCTCCATGGCCTGTCCGGCAGCCGCCGGAGCGGCCGCAGTCATGGCCAGCCAATATCCGGATCAGAACGCCGCAAACCTGGCGGCCCGCCTTGTGGGCAGCGTAAAACGGGACGACGCCTTTACAGCGCTCTGCGTTTCCGGCGGACAGGTAGATCTGTCCAAGGCCGGCGATCCCTACCCGGTCATCAACCGCGCCATCGAGGACGGCAACGCGGTCACCGTTGAGGGCTACTTCTTTGGCGGTACGCCTGCGGTAACCCTGGGCGGCAGCGATGCGGTAGTTAAGGAGACAAAGACGACAGCCGACAACAAGACCACTCTGACGGTCGAAAAGCCTGAGGGCTTTGCGGGCGGTATGACCCAGATCGTGGTCAAAAACGGCGATAAAACCGGACAGGGTTCCTTTGAGCTGGGCGCACGGACCGATCGTGTCTACTACGACCAGACAAACCTGCCCCTGCCCCAGGACGAAGCCTTCTACAATATGGACGGCGGCCAGCTGGTGGGCTATGACGGCAGCCTGTACTACCTGCCTGCCAGCAATGTCATAAGCAATACCACAACCGATGTGATCTGGCGGTATGATCCTGAAAAGCAGAGCTGGAGCACGGTGGCGCTGCCCGCCCCTGTCACCAACATGGTCGGAACCACCTGGAACGGCAGGCTGCTGGTGTATGGGACGGATTTGACCAGCAACAAAATTTACTTTGCACTCTACGACGGCAGCAACTGGCAGATGCTGGAATATGGTGAAGATCAGACCGCTGCGCTGAGTAAGGTTTTGCTTCCCGGCATAATTAACGACGGCAGCCGCGTGCTGCTGTTCGGCGGATATGATGGGAGTGACGCTACCTCCGTTTACGAATTTAACGTGGAAACCGGCGCGCTGAGCGAAACCGGAATCACGCTGAAAACAGGGCGGATCAGCCCTCAGGTAGCTTACCAGAACGGTGAGTACCTGGTCAGCGGCGGCTTTGCCTTGGGCTGGAACTTGGGCGCAGTGCAGGATGTTGAGCTGGTGACAGAAGACGGCAGCACCCATATCATCGAGCAGCCAGGCGTCACCCAGGAACAGCAGTATGGCTTTACCGGCGCTGCGGTTAAGGGAGGATACCAGCTGGCAGGCGGCGTCAATACACTGAACAATGCCGACACCTACACCCTGGCCTCTGGCGGCAACACTCTCGAGGTTTACGGTAAACGGGCGGCCGACAGCGCTCTGATTACGCCGGCTTCCACGGCCTACCGCGGCCACTTCTATGTGCTGGCTGGCTCCAACACAAATGAGGCGCACCGCGTGTTTGCCGCCACAGCGGCAGACACCCTGGATCAGCCCGGCGATAAAACCGGCGGCAGTGTCATCACACCGCCAGCGGACGAAAGCAGTACGACGGCCAAGGCGGGCAGCGTGAACACAGGCGTCATCGTCCAGCCGCAGTACGCCGCGCTTTTGAGCCTGGCGCTTCTGGCCCTGATTATTGGCGGCTGCGCAGTTTACAGAAAACGCGTGAATTAAAAACGGCTTTATAAAAAGCCGAGGCCCTGCAGAGTCTTCGAATTTTGCAGGGCATTTTAAATATAAGGCTTGACAGAAGAAAAAGTTTTCGGTATTATAAACATTTGCAAGCTCAGATTAAGATTAATGTGAGAAAATTAAAGTGGAGATGTGGTAAAATATTTTCTCTTATTTGTGAAAATAATATAATTAAAATATGGCGAAAAGGGATTGTATTTTATCGTTTTCACCTGTATAATGTTAATAACAACATAGAAAGTAGGTGTCTTAAATGATTGAATTTGTATATGGAGCAAAGGGAAGCGGAAAGACTAAAAAAATGATCGATATGGCCAACGCAGAGGTTGGTTCTGCAAAGGGCGATATCCTGTTCATCAACGACAGAGACAAATACAGAGTGACTGTTGATACCAAAATTCGTTTTATTAATTCCGAGGATTTTGAAATTAAAGGGGAAGATGAGCTTTACGGTTTTATCAGTGGAGTAATCGCCGGAAATTATGACGTCGATGTTGTTTATATCGATAATTTACTGAGAATTCTTGATGCAGATGGTCCGGAAGACATTTCCGGAATCCTTGAAAAACTGGATAAAATCCAGAAAAAACAGGATATCAAATTTGTGCTCAGCCTGAGCTGCGAAGAGAGCACAGTTCCAGATTGCGTGAAAAATTATCTGTAAGAAATGAAGAGGCGCTCCCAGAATTTGCTGGTAAGACTGCGGGCGTCTTTTTTTTATTTTGTCAAAAATTGGAGGAACGATCATGGAAGAGCACCCGCTTTACAGGGTTTATTCACAATGGCTCAAAGAGCGTTACGGCAGTAAGGTTTATAAGCTTCCGGTTAACGTGCCGGTTTCCTGCCCGAACCGCGACGGCGCCGCGGGAGAGGGCGGCTGTATCTACTGCGGCGCCAAGGGCGGCGGCAACGAGACCCTGTCCGACGCTTTGAGCGTAGCCGAACAGGTGAAAAAAAACCGGGCCTACATTGCAAAACGCTATAAGGCAAAATTATTCATTCCCTACTTTCAAAGCTTTACCAACACCTACTGCAGCGCACCGCAGCTTGAACGCTGGGTGCGTGAGGCAGTGGGCAGCGGCGAGGGCATTGCCGGTGTGGCCATCTCCACCAGACCGGACTGCATAAGCGATGAGCAGCTGGATTTTTTAAGCCGCTTCCAGCAGGAAAAACAGCTGGACGTGTCCATTGAGCTGGGCCTGCAGACCGCCAACTACAAGACCCTTAAAATATTGAACCGCAGGCACAGCCTGGCCGACTATATCGAGGCGGCCGCGGCGGTCAAGGGCCATGGGCTTCAGCTCTGTACCCATGTGATCCTCGACCTGCCATGGGACGACCGGGACGACGTGGTGGAAACCGCCGGCGTGGTCTCGGCGGCGGGGTCGGATTTTGTCAAATGCCACGCCCTGTATGTGGAGCGGAGCACGGCCCTTGCGGACATGTATTTAAAAGGCGAAATCAGCCTTTTTCCCAAGGAAGAATACATTGAGCGCTGTATTTTATTTCTGACGCATTTAAACCCGGATATGGTCGTTCAGCGCATTATTGGCCGGGCGCCGGAGGCGGACAGCATCATCACCAACTGGAACACCAGCTGGTGGAAGATCAAAGAAAGTCTGGAGGAGCGTATGCGCTGTGAGGGCGTGTGGCAGGGTAAAAATTTTCATGAAAAACAGGAAATAATACGTGCAAAATGGCGCCCGTTATTGTAAAATAGATTAGATAACAGACTGCCGGGAAATCCGTTTTTCCGGCAGTCTGTTATGAAGTAGTGAAACCAGAGGTGATTGTATTGAGTACACAATACTGGCAGGAGTTTCTCATTCCCTACCGGCAGGCGGTGGATGAGCTGGTCCTGAAATTTAACAGCCTGAAAAACCAATCGATGACGCTGGGAGAGAATTCACCCATTGAGTCGGTTCGAGGTAGGGTGAAAACCGTTTCAAGTATTCTTGAAAAAATCAATAAATACGGCTTTGACGTCGAAGATCTCGAGACAAATATTAAAGATATTGCCGGCATCCGCATTATCTGCCAGTTTGTGGAGGACATTTATGAGGTGGTCGATATTATCCATGAGCGCGACGGGAAGGATATGCACATTGTGGATGTCAAAAACTATATGGAGGGTGAGGACCAGTCCAGTCTGAAATCGGGCAGGGGAACGCCCAAGGAGAGCGGCTACCAGAGCTATCACCTGATCATCCGCTATCCGGTTTTCTGTGCCCTGGGTTACAGAGAAATCTATGCTGAGATTCAGGTTCGCACTCTGGCCATGAATTTCTGGTCCATCATCGAGCACTCCCTCAGCTATAAGTACAAGGAAAAACTGCCGGAAGCCCTGAAGACCCGGCTTCACAATACTGCTGATTCTGTCATCGGGCTGGATCAGGAGATGTCTGCTATCCGCGACGAGATTCAGCAGGCCCAGAAGCTGTTCAAGATGAAGTCAAGCACAGTTAACAGCATTCTCGACAATATCGACAATTTATACAAACTCGACCAGGCCGACAAGGCCGTTGCCTATGAGCGCGATTTCGAGGAGCTCTCCGAGCAGGAAGATCTGATCCAGCTCATCCTGTTGAAAAAAGAACTGGAATCCGAAATCAGCCGGATTAAGGAGGAAGCCTGAAAAATAGTTTATAATTGATAGTTGACAGTTGATAGTTTATGAACGCTTTTGCTAACGTAAAAGCGATTAGAAATCAAATCTGCCAGTGGCAGATTTGTACCATAACTATCCACTATGCACTATCAACTTTCAACTTAACAGGCCTCTTCTTAACGCTTTGTCCCTTCACGATAACATTTGTCTTCCACCTGATTGTCAGAGACAATCAGCAGATCTGTAGCATTTAATGTTAAAACCATCCATAATTTGGTATAATAGTTTGATAGAAAATGCTATAATGAATAAACCGAAATGATAATAATTCAGCAAGGTATCAATACTAAGGAGCGAATCAATATGACAAGACTATTAAGATTGGAAAAAGGTAATGAGGATGCCCTGAAGGGTGAAAACTCTGAGATCATTAACGGCGTGGCCTATGAAAAACCAGAGCTTGATGAAGCGCATAAGGATATCGTACGCTATCTGCACGCCGCTTCCAGCAGGTATGTGCTGACCCACAGGCCGCTGGACAAGCTGGCTATGCCCCACGACCCGCTCGTGATCGACGCGGAAGTGCTGCCGAACACTATTTTAAGGCCGGAGATCGCCATGCAGATTAAGGATGAGAGCTTTCCAGCTTGGGTGGTAGAGATCGCGTCCAAAGAAAACATGGAAGTCGCTTATCTTGAAAAAATGAACATTTATATGGCTGCCGGTGTAAAAGAATACTGGGTGATCGACCCGGTTAAGCAGGTGATCCTTTCCTATAATTTTGTGAAAAACCCGTGGATTCCGGTCATCTATGACAGCCCTCAGCGGATTAAGGTGACCGTTTATAAGGATTATTTTATTTCTTATTCGGAAATATTTAAGGATCGTTCCGAGGAAGAATAAAGGGCTGCTAATTCATTAATTTTTATTAAGTTTCCTGAAAACAGTATCCGTTTTTCAGAAAAATTGATATAATATAAAATAATGCGTACAGTATGGATAAATTAAGGAGTTTGCAAATGGCGGCTGAAGAAAAAAAGGATGCACTGGTCACTTATACGATGGATGAATGGGTCGAAATCTACAGTGAAGCAGTCATAGGATTATATAAAAGATTACTGGATTATGCCTGTGTGGTCTATGATCCGGAAAGTAAAAGCTACAGCTATTTCTGGCGGTTAGTCAATTCTGCCTACTATCTTGATGGTCAGGTCATCGGCCATAACCTGGATGAGATGATTGGATGCCAGTGGGACAATGAAAAAATTCTGGAGACCTTGGAAAATGACTACAAGACACTCTGCGTTATCTTTAAGGATCGTTATGTCGATGTGCTCAGAGCAAGCTTTCAGAATGAACTAAATGCAGAAGCCATTCACTATAATACCCTGCCGGACCCCAAAGACCGGGAGGGCTTTGAGAAGCTGCTTTTCAGCCATGGCGCAAAGGTGTTTAAAAATGTATCGGATTTGGCCGCGAGCGGCGATATCTCTGCCCAGGTGCTGCTTGGAAAAATGTACTTTCTGGGCTGGGGCACAAAGGTGGGTGCAGAAGAAGGCCTGTATTGGTTCAAAAAGGCGACGGAATCTGGAAACGGCGCGGCGTTCTTTTATGCCGGCATGGCCCATGAGTATATGACCTGTTCGGAAACCGGCGTCAACCTCAACGCCGAGTCCTGCGAGCTTTACCACGAAGCCATGAATGCTGGGTTTACCGAGGCCGCCTATGCGCTTTACCGTTATTACGGCCGTTATGTCAGCGGAAAAACAGGTATGTTCCGCGCCAAAAAATGGTTAAATAAGGGCATTGAGCTGGGCAGTGTTTACTGCCAGTACGAAATCTGCCAGGCGCCCGAGGATCGTTTTGCCACCAATAATGTAAAGACCGTGGTGGACTGGGTGAAGGCCGCGGCGCATTTTGGCGTTCCGGACGCCCTTGAGCTGTTGGGCGATCTCTATCTTCAGGGGCATGCGGGACTGAAGGTCGACTTTGAAAAGGCTGAATCCCTCATGGAAAAGGCTGTCAGCCAGTGATTGCAAGATATAGGGAAAATAAAATATAGTCAGTAAAAAAACACAATATATAGAGGTGTACGTCGTTTTAGCGTATACCTCTTTTTCGTAGAAAAATGGGTATAAGTATAAGCGCAGCAGAAATTTTATTTAACAGGAGTTGGAAAATGACAAAACAGAGAAGAATCAACTTTCAGAAGGTTAGCTCAGTGCTGGTGATCCTGTTTGGCGTCGTGATGGTTCTGGCAGCTTTTCTTGAGTTTGGCGGGTTTACCATCATGCGGATGGCAGTGAACGATGTGGAGCTTGGCGCGCGTCAGATTTCTGAGCTTCTGGCGACCATGGGGGTTTTCAGCCTTGTTCTGGCTGTTGCCAGTATTGTTGCCGGTATCATGGGCTTTCGAAATGCGGCCCTTGGGAAGGAGAAGTTGAGACGCTGCGGGAGGATCGGGTTTGGAATCCTTGTAGTGCTGGTCATGTATTACGCCTTTTTATTTGTGGTGGATACCTTGGACGCCTCTGATTTTGTGGTGGCTGCTCTTCCGGTGCTTTATACGATCAGTGTTGTCTTAAATGAGAAGGAGACGATCCAGGAAGGAGAAACACGGGCATGAGCATGACCTTTAATAACCGGAACCAGATGATCAATGTCGCTGTGGGTATTACCTTTGCTCTGTCACTGGTGCTGCTGGTATTCAGTTTTATCCCGAACCCGGCCCTCGAGCAGGTTGTCAGCAATGTGATCAACAGCCGCAAGCTGGTCCAGAGAGTCCTGGCTGTGGTGCTTCTGGTAACCACCTACAACCTGTACAAGAGAAAGCGGGTGGCATGGATCGTGACTGTTGCCCTGCTCGGCATTAACATGGCAGGCCACCTTTTCCGGGCACACCATGCGGTGGGGGTTCTCATCATTTTCCTTGAGGCGCTGGTGCTGGTGGTGCTGCTGATTTTTGCCAGAGATTTTAACCGGGCGTCGGACAAAAAGGCGCTGGGGGTTGGCATTATTTTCGTTCTTATGGGGCTGTACGCTATCTTTTTAAGCGCGTCCTCCATCTATTTTGACGATACCAATATCTTTGACCCGTCAGGCGGCCTGAGCTTTGGACAGTGCCTGCTCCAGACCTTTCAGGTAATCTTTGTTGCAGGCAGCGTGAAGGACGCCGGTGTGGCTACGCACCCGGAATTTAACACTTTTGTTTTCTGGTTCAGCTGGGTGTGTATCATTGTCGCGCTTGGCTTTGCGGTTAAGCCCTTTCTGGAAAAAAGAGGAACTACCAGCAGTGGGCTTGAGCACGCCAGACGGCTGGTTCAGAAGTATGGACAGAATCCGCTTTCATACCTGACGCTGGAGGATGACAAGACCCTGTATTTCGGGAAGAATGTAGACGGTGTTGTGGCCTACGGCGTTGTGGACGATGTGGTGGTCGTGGGCGGCGACCCCATCTGTGCCGACGCCGACTTTCCTGCGCTGCTTGAGGAGTTCAGAGACTTCTGTAAAAACAGTGCTTTCAGCCTGGTTTTTATGGGCATCACCGACTGCTATCTTGAGGACTATAAAAGGCTCGGCTTCGGTGCCATCAAATGCGGTGAGGAGGCTCGGTTCGACCTGACCGAATTTACCATGCAGGGCGGAAAAATTGCCAAGGTGCGGGCCAATGTGAACAAGGCCACCAAGGCAGGCGTGACCGTGCACGAGTACAGGCCCCTCGAAAAAAGGGACGAGGCCATCGAGCAGGCCATCGACGCTGTTTCGAATGACTGGCTCAAAGGCAAAAACAGCGGGGAGCTGTCCTTTACTCTGGGCGGCGTGGGCCTGGATAACCCCATGGACAAGCGCTATTTTTACGCCGAGAATGCCGAGGGAAAGCTGGTCGGCTTTATCGTTTTTGTACCCTTTGCGGGCATGGACGGCTATTACGCAGACGTCACGAGAAGGACAGAGGACGCGCCCCGGGGCGTCAATGAGATCATTATGGTCGAGGCCTTTCAGAAATTTAAGGACGAGGGAATTCACTGGGCGACCATGGGCCTGGCGCCCCTGGCCAACCTGTCCGAGGAGGGAAAGCCAGACAGCACCACCACCAGGCTGCTGGAATTTGTCTACGAAAACCTCAACGAGGTCTATGGATTCAAGGAGCTTTACCGGGCAAAGGTCAAGTACAATCCCTTCTGGGTGCCAGGCTATTTTGCCTTTATGCCCAGAATCATGACGCCTAAGATGGCCTACGCCATCATAAAAATCCAGAATCCCCAGGGCGTTATCGACTATGCCCGGTCCTTTGTCCAGGGAAAGATGAAAAAAGATAAGCCAAATGAAGGATAACAGAGGCCAGGTGTGGAACCGGGGCGCAGGCATCCATTACGAGACCGTGGGGGACGGGATGCCGCTTATCATGCTCCACGGCAACGGCGGCGACAAGGAGGATTTCAGAGGATTGATTGACTATTTTCTGCCACGTTATCAGATCGTTCTGATCGACAGCCGGGGCCACGGCCGTTCCGACACCGGCCCCTTAAGGCTGACCACGGGCCTGATGGCAGAGGATGTGCTGGCTGTGATGGATCGGCTGTGCCTGCCCTCTGCCGTTGTCCTCGGCTTCAGCGACGGTGCCAATATCGCTCTGGAGCTGGCTGTCCAGTCGCCGCACCGGGTGCGGGCTGTCATTGCAGTCAGCGGAAATGTCCATCCAAGGGGAATGCGCGCCCTGCCTTACCTGTTCATCAGGCTTCAGTACCGACTCTGGAGCTTCCTTGAAAAGCTGGGCATCCCGGTGGGGAGCCGCACGCAGCGGTACGGACTCATGGGCTGGTCACCGCGGCTTTCTGAGGAGGAGCTGAGCCGGATCGACAGCCCTGTGCTTCTGCTGGCGGGAACAAAGGACCTTATCCGCACCGGCCATACCCAGCAGATGGCAGCGTGGATTCCCGGCGCCAGTCTGGTGCTTTTTGAGGGCGCGCACCACCGTTCGCTGTTTAAGAAAACGGACAGCTACATCCGGCAGATACGCAGCTTTTTAAAGGAATATGACCTGTGAGAAGGGTGTTTTGCAGAAAATGGAAAAAAAGCGTAAAATTTTAAAAATTGTCCAGTTTACAGCGGTGGCGCTTGCCCTGCTGGCCACAGTGCTTTTGATCAGCCGCGCGATCGCCATGCGGGCGGTTTATGACCGTGCGGTTAAGAACAACGCGGTCAGCCGGCTAGAGACACTGGAACTGGACGGTGAAGAGCAGAGCGTGCTCGTCGAGGGAAAAAGGGAGGACCTGCCGGTACTCATCATGCTGCACGGCGGTCCTCAGTCCCCCATTATTTACGGCACTGGCTACCGGGGCGACACACCAGAGCTCACAGAGCACTTTCTGGTCGTGTACTGGGACTGCTGGGGCTGCGGGAAAAATTTTACAGACGATACAGAGTCGGTGACACTTGAGCGCCAGGTCGCCATGACCTGCGACCTGGTGAGGGCCATGAAAGCACAGTATCCCGGCCGCAAAATTTATCTGTTCGGCTACTCCAACGGAACGATTTTGACGGTTTCTGCCGCCCAGACCGTAGGCGGCGACCTGGCGGGAATCATTAATCTTGGGCCCATCACCAGTCTGAAGGACGCGCAGGAGATGGCTTTTCAGGCGCTAAAAACAGAGGATATGTCTTATTGGGACAGAAGAGTGCTCGAGGAGAGCTATGAACGCAACGATCTCGAGGGCTTTTCAAAGCTTGAGGAGATGGTGACCCTCAAAACCAGCCGGATGTTTTACTGGAAGGATCTGTCTGCCAACACACGGCTCATGGGCTACTTTGTACGCGTGTTCTACAGCCCGGATTTCAGCCTGGCAGATATCTACCACGCTTATTACGCGTCCATCTTCGGGGGCTCCCGCTTCACAACGCTCCGACAGCAGATCTACGAGGCCGATGAAAAGCAGGCCATGGAAAACCTGGAGGTACCCATGTTGATTTTGCAGGCCGAGGGCGATATCTACGGTCCAGCGGATTTTTTCAGACATCTGGCCGCCCAAAAGGATAACGTCACCTTCATCCAGATACCGGAAAGCGCCCACCTGCCCACCAATGCAGGATTCGAGACTGTAAACTGCGCGGTGGTCGATTTCGCGAAATAAATTTAAAACAAAATATTTATGCTGTGCGCATGGCCCAACAGGCCCAGCCCCTGTCTTTTTTATAAAGGCAGGGGCTTTTTTGATCGGAATATAAGACACATTTGTGTCACATTTTGTCCGTGAAAATGAACTTAGAGTACTTTTTCGAAAGAAACAATATCTGTATAATAATGATTACAATAAAGTCTTACGACAATGATTTAGCATAAAAAGATACTGATATTGTGATAAAAAATATCAAAAAGCATTGGCGGATCGTTGTTAAACTTTTGAAGGAGGTGATAAAGTATGGGGAATTCCCGAAAAATACCAGATGGACGGAAGAAGAATGGGGACAGAGCGGCTGGCCGTATCGCGCTCCTCACGGTTCTGATCCTGCTGGCCTTTCTGATTGCACAGACGATGTCCTTTTCCAAGGCAGCCCGCGCTGAAAGTCCTCTGAATCCCCAAAATACGTTTCAGGATACTGCATCTCCGGCTGCATCAGGCACAGAGGTTGGCATCGGCGGGCTGATGTACCGGCTGGACAGCGGCGCTCATAAGGCCGTTCTTCTTGGAAATATAAGCCTTGAAGGCGTTATAACCATTCCGGAGGAGGTGAATTACGGGGGAGACACCTACAGTGTCACCGAGATTGCCGGCAATGCTTTTTCAGATAATAACGCGGCCAATCAGAAAATCACAGGCTTTGTCTTTGAAGGTAAAAAGAATTTATTGGAAACCATCGGCGCTTCCGCTTTTTATGGGCGCAAGAACTATACAGGAGCGCTGGATGTGCCCCATTCCGTTAAAACCATTGGTATGGAGGCTTACCGGGGCGCCAGCTTTAGCAGCCTGACCCATAAAAAGGTTGCGGGCCTGCAGGATGGGATCAGTTTTCCGTCTCTCGCAGGCGCGCGCCCGGAGCTGAGGGACGAGGCGGCGTTGAGAGAGGAGGGCTATGAAAGCATCGTGGACAGCAGTGAGGGAAATATCGCGCTGCGGAAATCTGCAAAATGGACCGATGCGCACCTGACAGAGGCCGAGATTCTCATCGAATATGGTGAAAATGAGCAGATGGTCTCAAATCTTGACTTTATCTTTGTGATGGACTACAGCACTTCCATGCTCACGCCGGCAGCAGCCACAGGAATCAGCGACGGGCAGCCGTATTCCTACCCGAGATCTTTTTATATGGAAGACCTGGTGCGGGATACGGCAAGGGCGATTCTGGGAGATACAGAAACTAAGGGCAGCAACCGGGTCGGGCTGGTGGCCTTTGGCGGGGTGAACGGCGGGGCCCATGACATGGGTTCCCTTCTGTGGACCACGGGTTTTACCCATAGCCTTCAGGACATCGACAGTGCCCTGACAGCCCATCCTCTCATCGACGACAATGTCACAGATTACACCGCGGGAATGAAGGGGGCTGCCCAACTGATTGAGGAGAGAGAGCAGCAGGCCGGATCAGAGTATAAGAACAGAAAGACCGTTATATTCTTTTTGAGTGACGGAATGCCTCTGCCGGAAAGCGCCAATGGCGCTGCCGAGGCCAATCAGCTGAAGGGAATGGGTGTTGAGATTTTACCCATCGCCATGTACACATCCCAAAACAGATACCTGCAGGCACTGTCCAGCAGCGGCGTCGTCTACGAGGCCGCGGACACCGCCAAATTTGAGGAAGCAGTCAGTCAGGCCCTGTTAGAGGCCGCGGAAAATGCAGTTATCGCCAATACCGGGCTTGTGGACGTGCTCTCTGAGCATTTTGTTTTCCAGACAGGCGCCGATACCGACGCACTCGTGTCCGAAGGAGGCGGAAGTGCGGCCGTTTTATCAGACCAGGCGGTCTGGAATTTGAGCGGGTGCAGTACAGGCGCCGTACACACTCTGACGCTGAAGGTCAGGCTGGCTGACGGAACCGAGATGGATAAGTCAGGCGTACTGCCCACCAACAAAAGCCTGGGAGCAGCGGGTGGGATTGTAACAGATGCCCAGCCAGAGCTGGAGCGTTATCTGGTCAACTATCGCTTTATCAATGGCGACGACCCGCAGGCACAGCTTCCGGAGGAAGTCATGTCCCTGCTGCCGCCGACAGAAGGGGGCTGCCGGGATGGCGCGTCAGTGTCTCCCCAGGCAGTTGCCGAAAAACAGGTGGCCGCTGAAAACGGCGAAGTTTGGGTCTTTGGCGGCTGGGATCAGGATGAGGTGACGATTGATAAGGGAAATGTGCTGTATACAGGAAAGTGGACCCGGCCACAGCTCAGCTTTGAGTTTATCAAGGTGGATGGCAGCAGCGGCGGAACGCCGCTGGGCGGAGCAGGCTTTACACTTTATGAATGCAGATTTAAAAAGGATCCGGGCCACACGCACACAGAACTGGCCACAGGAGACGCCAGCGGCTGCTGGCAGGAAAAGCTGACGGACGTCAGCGATGCCGATACCGGGAGCGTCCGCTTCGACAGCCTTGACGCCGGGCAGTATTTGCTGGCGGAGACAAAGGCGGCCGAGGGCTATATGCTGCCCCACGGGCAGTGGCTGGTCACCGCGGAGGCAGACGGCACATTTGCGATTGAAGGAAAAGGAAACTCCCTGCCGCCGGCCTTTGCGCTCACATCTGATGATCAGGGGCGTACGGTCTACAAACTGCCAAACTATAAAAAAGGAGACGTCCCGCTCACAGGCGGCTTTGGCGCTGTATTGTTTACAGCGGCTGGAATTATCGTGATCGGCCTTGCCGCCGCGCAGCTGATCATGGCCCGAAGGAAATAGGATTCAGGACAGATGATGGATAACAGCGGGAACCCGCTGTTATTCAGACTATTTTAAAAGAAAGGAACAAGAACTCATGAAAAAGAAGTTTAGTTCAATTGTAGCAAGCATAGCGATCGTAACAGTGATGATGGCGTCCTTATTTGCGCCGTTTGCAAACGCCGCGCCCATGACAGGGACGCTGCATATCTTAAAGTATTCCATGGACGATGCCAGCCAGGCTGGCGAGAGCACAGAGGGGCTTCAGGAAACCGGGCAGCTGCCGGCAAACGCCGTGCCGCTCGCCGGTGTTATCTTTGAGGTGTCCGAAATGACGCCAGCGGATGGTAAAGCCTGGGACGACAGCGACCTGGTCTTCCCGAAAACCGGGCAGGAGGCAATCGACGCCGCCAATGCGGGACTGATAAAGCTCGCTCCGCTGACCACCGGCGCGAACGGAACCAACCGGTATCAAACCAACCAGAACGGACAGATTGATATCCCAGACTTAAACGGCTACTATCTGGTGCGCGAGGTGTCGAGCGTCCAGGGTGTTAAGACAGCGGTTGAGCCCTTTGTGGTTTCTGTGCCCATGATCGACCCCACCGATAATACAACCTGGCTTGAGGATGTCTATGTATACCCGAAAAACGAATTGTCCAGTGTGAAGAAAACCGTCGACGGCGGCCTGCTCTCACACGGAGAGAACCCAAACACCTGGAAAATAACCACCCATGTGCCGAATACAATCGGCCAGGCAGCCCAGAACGCGGATGCGGGCAAAGGATATTTCCATATCGTCGACCAGTTACACCCCAACTTTGTGCATGAGAGCGGCTCTGTAAAGGTCACAGGCGATAAATCCGGCGAATTGACAAGAGATTATCACTATGAGGTGATCGAGCCCTCTGTCGATAACAATAATACCATGACGGTTAAGCTTAAAAAGGAAGGGATGGAACAGCTGGCCAACGGCGACGGCGCCGGTCAGGATTCCGTGCTGTCCGTCGAATTCAGATCCAGTATGGCGGACGATTACGACCATAACACGTCCATTCACAATAACGCGCTGGTCTTCTACTCCTTTGAGGGAGACCCGGATAACCCAGATCCGCCGACAGAACCGACGGATAAGCCCTTTATCTTCGACGGTATGGTTGGATTTATGAAAGTCGCGGCCGATGAGGATGAGGCGGTCCCGGCAGGAAGTACGAATAAAAAGCCGCTGGAAGGCGCGTATTTCCAGATCGCGACAAGCGAAGCCAACGCGCTGAATGGGAATTACATTACACGCAACGGCAATGTGGTCAGGGAACAGTCCGACGCCAGCGGGGTGGTCCGGTTTAAAGGCCTGGAGCTTACGCCAGAATTTGATGTGAGCGGCAACTTTACAGGCTTTGTGCAGGACAGCTTCTGGGCCGTCGAAGTCCAGGCGCCGGATGGCTACAATCTGATAGACGGGCCGGTCAAAATTACCATTGACGCGTCCGCCTTCGGAAATAAAATCGACGATCAGGGCAGGCCGATTCCAAACACTGTTGAGCTGAAAGATGGCAAGGAATTTGCCAATGTCGAGCTGACCGTAGTCAATACACCGAGTAACTCAAGATTAGTGCTGCCGAAGACAGGGGGAATGGGAACCCTGATGTTCACAGCCGGCGGGATTGCCTTGATTGGCGTGGCAGTAGTGCTGTTAGTCGTATACCGTAAAAAGACAAGACAGAATTAAGTGAAAAATGTTGTCAAAGGGTAAAGCCGCCAGTGCTTTACCCTTTTTATGATAAGGAGATGACACTGTGAAAATGACAATCGGAATTGCGCTGACCTTTTTGGTGGGTATCTTCCTGTTCAGCTACCCCTATCTGGCCAGCTATTTAGCTGAGGTCAACGGCTCCTACACTGTAGAAAGCTACAGAGAGGCTGTTGAACAGACCGGCAGCGCCCAGATAGAGGCGGCCTGGCAGGAAGCTGTAAAGTATAATGACAGTCTCTCCGGAAGCCCCGTGCGCGATCCCTTTGTGGCGGGGAGCGGTATGGTCATGCAGGATAATTACAATGAGGTGCTGAACCTCTATGACAGCATGGGATACATTCAAATACCTAAAATCGGGGTTGAACTGCCTATCTACCACGGAACATCAGAGGCAGTGCTGCAAAAGGGCAGCGGGCATCTGGAGGGCTCCTCGCTGCCCATCGGCGGGGAGGGCACACATTCAGTGCTGACAGGACATTCGGGGCTGGTACATGCCAGAATTTTTACCGACCTGTCCGAGATGGCAGTGGGAGATATGTTCTTCATACACGTGCTGGACCGGGCTGCCGCCTACGAGGTGGATCGGATACAGGTGGTCGAGCCCAGCGATACACAGAATTTAAAAAGGACGCCCGGCGAGGACTACTGTACACTGATCACCTGTACCCCCTATGGCATCAACAGCCACAGGCTCCTCGTAAGGGGAACCCGGGTTGAGTGTGTGCCGCAGGCAGAGACAGAAGACCAAGCGCCGCCCGGGCTGACCTCTGAACAGAGACTGCTGCTGGCGGCCGCGGCCATCACAAGCGTCGTTGTTCTTACCGCCATGGCTGTAGCAGTAAGAAAAGCTAAGAAAAAGAAATAAGAGGTATACGCCGAAACAACGTATACCTCTGTTTTTAGAATAAAGACTGTTTTCAGCCGTTTTGTTTGATCTGATAGACTTTTAGCTTATACTGCAGGTTCTGCCTCGAAATGCCCAGTTCCTTGGCGCTTTTGCTGATATTAAAGTCATTGTTTGTCAGCACTTCGTTTAAAATCTGCTTTTCGATGCGGTTGAGGGTTGACTTCAGGTCGGTATCATTCTCGCGGTCGGCCAGAAATTTGTCATGCAGCTTTTTTTCGGTATGATTTTTCTTAATGTAGGACGGCAGCAGGTCGGCGGTCAGCACAGTGTCCTGATGCTGGGCCATGTAGATGGCGTGGGTGACGGTATGCTTGAGCTCGCGGATGTTTCCGGGCCAGTCGTGGCCGAGAAGCATATCGGCAGCTTCGTCGGAAACCTGGTACAGGCTCTTGCCCATGGCCACCGCCTCGGAGGAGAGAAAGGACTGCACCAGCTCCATAATATCGGAGCGCCGTTCGGTCAGGCTGGGGAGGGTGATGGAAAAAACAGCAAGGCGGTAATAAAGGTCAGAGCGAAGCCTCCCTTCATCCACGGCCTCCAGCGGGTCCTGGTTCAGGGCGCTGAGCACCCGGACGTCCATCTCCAGCTCCTTGTTGCCGCCGACCTTGCGGTAGCGTTTCGTTTCCAGTACGCGCAGCAGCTTGGACTGAAGGGTCATGTTCATGGAGTTGATTTCATCCAAGAACAGCGTGCCGCCCTTGGCGGTTTCCAGCAGGCCCTTAGCGTCCACCGCGCCGGTAAAGGAGCCCTTGACAGTCCCGAAGAGGGTGCTTTCCAGCAGATTCTCAGGAATGGCAGAGCAGTTGATCGCCACAAAAGGATTGTGGGCACGGCTGCTGTCATTGTGAATGCTTTGCGCGAAGACTTCCTTACCGGTGCCGGTGGGACCAGCAAGCAGGATAGGGGCGTTGGTCTGGGCGGCGATTTTACCCTGCCGCACGCATTCCAGCGTCGCCACGCTGGAGCCGACCACGTCCTTAAAGGTAAATTGGGTGCCGTTGTCTTTAAGCTGCTGGTTTTTTAAGTCGTTCTGCAGCTTGTCGATGGTTTTTGCCATGTGCATATAGTCCGAGATATCCCGGTAAATGCAGATGGCAGCCTCCACATTTTTCTGGCCATCGGTTGAAAATACCGGATAGGTGCTGCTGATCACATCGGCCAGCTTGCCAGAGGGAGACTCATATTTGACATGAACATCCTGAACCTTTTTTCCAGTTTTTAACACATAATCCTGCATGGACTCGTTTTCAACATAGTTATAGAGCGTATGGGTGTCCTTCCCGATAACATCCTCATGCTTCATGTTCTCGATCTTTTCACAGCCCTTGGAATAGCAGACGATTTTGCCTGTATTGTCAACGACGTGGATGCAGACATCCTCGATGCGTTCGATTGCCTTTACGGGAAGACTCTCTCGCTCCAATGCCTCTTCAATCGTGTCTTTCTTAGTTTTCAAACGCGCTTACCTCCAACGATTAACTGTTCTGTATTAAGCATAGCACACATTACAAAAAATGGGTAGAGGGCAGCCCAAAATGAGACTGCCCAAAATTCAAACATATTATTAATAAGGGGATTAGATGTATTTCTTTTCGATTTCTTCGATCTGTTTTAAGACATCTGGTTCCAGAGCGGGTACTTCATGTGTTGCCAGAATGTTGTCGATTTTTTCAGTAACCTGACTCATGATTTCAGATTCATCGGGGTTAACCATCTTGCGGTCATAGAATTCAGGATACCATACGCTTCTGAAATTTGAGAGGGTGTGCATTTCGTTGAGGTAATGTCCGCCGTGGCCGACCTGTTTGATGACGTCCATGGCCAGTGTTTCATCGTTGACTTCAACCCCCTTCGAGTAAGCGCTGAGCTGATTGATCATTTCATTGGCCAGAACCACCATTGCGGGCGCGACGCTGTTGCAGTGATCCAGAACACCGATATCGTGAACGATATTGGCTTTGCTCAGGATGGTAGAGAAGAGTTCCATCTGGATTTCAGAGACAGACTGTGGGTCAACGGTTTTAGCGTCAGAGCAGCCGGCAGTGCCGAAGAAGGGCAGCTGATAGTAGTCTGCCAGTTCGGAGGCAGCAGCGACGGACAGGTGGAATTCCGGAGCCCCATAGGAGCCGACCGTGGTTTTCATGTCAAAGACTGTGGGCATGGAGCCGTAAATCATCGGTGCGCCTTCGTTGACAGCCTGTGTGATGACAACGCCAGCAAGGATTTCAGCATTGTTCTGTGTCAGGGCGCCAGCGATGGTGATGGGGGCAGTACCGCCCATCATGCAGTAAGGCATGTAGACAACCGGAATCTTGTTGGTTGCGCTGATAAAGAGTTTTTCAGTACTTTCGATGGGGTGGGTCATGGGTGGGATGGGTTCACAATAGTTGAAGATAAATGGTTTTTCAGCCAGTTCCTTGTGACCGCCAGCGACAACAGCTGCGATATCAATGATTTCCTGTAAGGATTCGATGTCATTGGTTGAGAAGTTGATGGTTTTGTCAAAGTTTTTAACGGTTTCGATGAAAGTGACCTGGGACTGAACCGCCGGGTCAACGTCGCCGCTCATCCCAACAGACAGGACAAAGCTGATGTTTTCCAGCGCGCTGGCAAGCGTACACATGGTTTTGGTATCAGCCTTCATGAAAGTGCGGGCTTTGTTGGTCTTGTAGTCCAGGTATTCAAGCTGGTCAGAGTGTGTACCGAAATAAACGTTGTTCTTGCTGTTGATGACCATGCTCGGGCTTCCGTCGCGGTTGTATAAGGTTAATTCTTTAGGAATGGTGTTCAGTGCTTTTTCAACCACTGCTTTTGGGAATTTAACCATATTGCCGTCTACTTCACAGCCGTATGCTTTTAAGGCATCCAGGGTGCGGTCGCCAGCGACGCGCATACCGAAATCTGCGAGAAGCTCCAGGCTCTTTTCATGGATGGTCTCAATCTTTTCTTTATTTAAAACGCCAAAGTCAATATTTCTTTTTGTGGTTTCCATTTTATTCTCCTCCTGTAAAACGAAAGTTTAGATGTGATCTCTGTATTTTTCAGGGATATACGGGTTAAGCATATCTTCCTGTTCCTTGGTAATTTCCGGTGGGCAGTAGGATTCAAGACGTTCGTTAACCGCCTGTGTAAGCGTGTCGACAACCGGCTTGTTGCCATTCTGCTGCCACTGGTTCGGGTCTTCTTTATTGAAGTATTTTGGTGTGAAAAATTCTTTGCGGAACATCTTTGGTGTACGGCCCTGGAGGTAGTTGCCCCTTGGACCAACCTTTTTAATGGTGTCGAAGCAGAGTGTGTCCTCATTGACTTCAATGCCAGAAAGCAGACGTCTGTTCATACGGTAGACATCTTCGTCCATTAAGAATTTTTCAAAGCTGGTGATGTTGAAGCTGCCGAGAATACCGCAGGAATGCAGCACCAGGTCAGGGCCAGCATCTAAGGTAGAACGGATCATCATGTCGGATTCGTAGCCAGTCTGGGCGTCGAAATCCTTGGCGTCACTCAGGCCGCCGCCAGTACGGAAAGGTACATTGTAGAAATCCGCCAAGCCAGCAGTCGCGTAGGAAATCAGAGCGGTTTCCGGCGCGCCGATGGAGAGCTGGATTTCTCTTAAGTTGGTGGAGGCAGAGGTCTGTCCATAGACCACAGGAATGCCAGGGCGGGCCAGCTGTGCCATGACCATGCCAGCAACGACTTCAGCGTTGGACATTGCCAGAAGTCCGGCCACAGACGGTGGTCCGGTGAGCACTGGCATCGCGCACGGCGAGAACCACAGCGGCTGGTTCATTTCAGCCCCAACCAGGAATTTTACAAGTGGATCGTGGTCAAAACAAAGGGGGGACAAAGAATTGACATGCACGATATTATTGTAAACATCCGCGCGGCCTTCAAAGCGGTTGATCAGTTCAAGCCCTTTTTTGAAAGGCTCGCGGATATCGCCCTGGATTGGGAAAGTGTTCGGCATCAGGTGAAGCCCGGTTTTATGGGAATATTTTAAAACCATGGCAACGGGACTGTAGATCCGTTCTTCCATGGACAGCTGCTTATCTTCCAGGAAAACATTGAAGTAGTTACAGTCAATGACATCACTGGTATCGGAAATTTTAAAGAGATCAACGGTTTCATCGTTGGTCATCTTGTGGATTTTACCAGATTCCAGGCGGTAGATGCTGCCCACAGCCGGCATGAGCACGCGCGCGCCGCCGCCAAAGGTGTGGCTGCCCTTGGAATTCTCAACAGTAAAGGATGCAGGTGCGGTGGACAGGGCGTCCGTCACCAGCTTTTCATCCATATAAACGGTGTTGCCGTCCACACGGGCGCCGTGACGTTTAAACAGTTCAATAATTTCCGGATGTTCAAAGATCACACCAACTTCAGCCAGTACTTTTAACGAAGTCTCGTGAATTTTCTGAACATCATCTTTTGAAATATATTTTTCATAAGATTTCATATGTTTTCCTCTTTTCATAGCAATTAATGGTTTAAATCCGTTTAACAGAAGGCCGTAAAGACAGCAATTAATCAGATTGTGGGGAGCCCGTAGAGAACTCCCGCACAAACCATTAATTGCTGACATATATTTTAATTAAATATGTCCGTAGTAATCGCGGTGGGCAACGCAGGACCATGCATAGTCAAGCAGCGTACCCCAGGAGAATACCGGCAGGTCTACTTCGCGCTGGATCGCTCTTGCGAATGGCTGCATACCCGTGCATTCTAACATAATGGCCTTAATATCCGGGTGTTTTGCGATGAATTCCTTGGCAATGCGGATCATGTCCTTTTCGGATTCATCATAGTAGCTTTCCGGAACAGCCGGGCGTTTTTCGTGATCCCAGAGGGTATCGAACTGAGGACAGCCATATTCGTCCTGAGCGCCAGCGATGTGGAAATTACTGTTCAAGTCAATGCCGACCTTTTCGAGGTGGGTATCGGTTAAGAAACGCTTCTGGGCACAGATGATGCCAACCGCGTTTTTCGGCCCGATCAGCTGCTGGATAAACGGCACCTGAAGCAGGCTGGACATAAAGACCGGAATGTCAACCGCAGCAGCGACATCCTGCTGGAAATATGCGAAGTATCCGCATTCAGCGGCGACAGCGCGGCAGCCCATTCTTTCCAGGTTCTTGGCAGCCTGCACAATCGGTTCGCGGCAGGGGGTCTTATCCTGTTCCCATACGAGTGTGTAGTTGTCAACACCCTTGGCAATCTCATACTGAATGGGGAAACCCCAGGCGCTTGCGTTGCGGACATCCCCCGGGAATCCTGGATAAGCGTCGTCCAGTACCATAATACCAATCCCCATACCATAGCAGGTATGATTTTTCCGTGTCGTCATGTAATTGATGGCTAAATCTCTTTGCATTTTTTATTCCTCCCTGAATTTAAATGTTGATGTTTGCCTGTTTACTTGTTGCTGTTATTTAATGCAAGCTTTGTGCCAAATTTGTCTGCATTCATCATGAATTTAAAAAAGATTTTTATGCCTGTTTACGCGAAAGAACTTGCTTATTAAAAGGAAGAAATAAAAAAAATAAAAAATTTCCAGAAAAATTTAAAGTTTTTGAAGAAAAAAACGGTTCCAAAAACGCAAAAAAAGATTACACGCAAAAAATGATGACAATATTGTTCAAAACTCTTTTAAACAGAGGGTTTGAAAAGCATTGCAAAACGATGGTGCATAAAAATTTGCACTGCAGAAAGAAGCCGTTTTCACGAAAAACCCTTTAATTTAGCTTAAATAGGAGAAAAAAATAGATTTACGAATTGGCACGAACCTTGCAATATATAATTGCATAGTCATTCGCTAAATGATAGGCTTTTCCCAAAACCAGCTTATTCCCATAGTATAGGGTGCAAAACACTCGATTGTCAATGGAAGTTTAAAAGGTTACCATCAAAATAATATGGGTAATAGGCTGGTTAAAGGGTAAGGCTTGTCATATTCGAAAATCTAAAAAAGAGGGAGAAGTATTATGTTTAAGAAAGTCCGACTGATAACTGTAGGTATTCCTATTGTTTTAATGGGCGCTGTTTTGATCCTGGGTGCGACGGATCCGAACTTTACAGACACGATGACTGCATTTTTCTTGGAGCTCATGCACAGCGGTGGCTGGCTGGTAGCTCTTGGTATCCTGTTATTTTTAGGATTCTTGTTTTTCTTGTTTGTGCATCCAATTGGCAGCACGAAGTTTGGGGGACCGAATGCCAAGCCAAAATACAGCACATGGAACTGGTGGGCGATCTCACTTTGTGCCGGTATCGGTACCGGGATCGTATTCTGGGGGGCTGTTGAACCTCTGACCATTTCCTTTACACCGCCGGCATCTGCTGGTGTTGAACCGGGAAGCTATGCAGCCATTATCTGGTCTCTGGCAAAATGTTTCCAGCACTGGGCATTCCAGCCATACTCCATCTATGCAGTAGCAGCCATCTGCTGTGGCTATGCTTACTGGAACATGGGTAAAAGCTATGCCTCCAGCGCAGGTCTTGTTTACTGGAAAAACGGTAAGGACCTGAGTGACAAAGCTAATGATATTTTAGATGGGATCGTATTATTCGCCATCGTCGGTGGTGTTGCCGGCTCTTTGGGATATGGTCTGCTACAGATCGGCGCAGGTCTGGATTTTGTATTCGGCATCACACCTGGTCCAATGATCTGGACTGCCATCGCAGTTGTCATTATTGTTTCTTATACGATTTCAAGCGCCACAGGTCTCGATAAAGGGATCCAGTGGTTGTCTGACAAAAATGCGTGGATTTTTATCGCGCTGATGATTTTCATGTTTTTCTGTGGACCGGTACAGTACATCTGTAATCTTACAGTAGAATCCTTTGGTTACTACATTAACAATATCATCGCGTTAACCTCTTATACAGAACCAGTTGTAACAGCTGTCGCTGATTCTGAAATGTGGCCACAGTGGTGGGATTTATACTGGATGACTGACTGGCTGTCCTTTGGACCGATTGTTGGTTTATTCTTGGTAAAAATGTCTTATGGCCGTACGATCCGTCAGTTTATCGTCGTTAATGTTGTTTTGCCATCTATTTTTGGCGTTATCTGGTTTGGTATTTTTGGCGGATTCGCTATCAATATCCAGTTAACTGGCGTTTATGACTTAATGGAATTCTACAATGCCAGCGGTGCTGAAGCATTCATGATGAAATTATTCGAATTTGTTCCAGGTACAATGATCATACGTGTGATCATGCTTGTTCTGGTGGCCCTGTCGTTTATAACGCTGGCCGACTCCATGACATCGACCATTTCGCAGATGTCCTTGAGACAGCAGACCTCTGATATTAAAGAAGCGCCGCTTCCGATCAAGGTTTTCTGGGGTGTCTTAATCGGTGCAGTATCCATTCTGTTCGTCGTTACCGGCGGCATCAATGGCATAAAAATTGTTAAGACCATTGCGGGCTATCCGATGCTCTTTGTGGAAATAGCCATGATCATCGGTTTCCTGAGGTATTTCCTGTCTGGTAAAAACAAACAAGATGAAATTACCTACGCGGCCGATCTTGACCGTCAGATTAAAGCAGCTGAGGCGGAAGCCGCAGAAGAGGCAGAGGCCAAAAAGAATAAGAAAAAAAGATTTGGCAAAGCATCTGCTTCAGAATAACTAATTATATTTGGTAATAACCGGTGACATGACCACGCCGGAAATTACATACATCGAAAAACTTCCAAAGCAAAAATAAAACAGCCGAAAGGCTGTTTTATTTTTATGCTTATGATTTAGGATCGGCGTGGTGATAGCGGTTGTTCTGGATGCCAAGGGTCCGCATTTTGTATTGAAGGCTTTGCCGTACCATGCCAAGTGCCTCGGCACTTTTGGTGATATTATAATTGTAGGTATTTAAAACCTGCAGGATCACCTTCCGTTCAAAATCATCCGTCAGGTTTTTGAGCGAAGCGTGGCTTTTGGCAGACCATGTTTCATTGTCCAAAAGCGTGCGCCCGGTGGTGCTTTTCTTCAACTCTGCCGGCAGCTGCTCAGATGTGATAATATTGCTGTTGTAAGGAGCCAGCAGAATGGCGCGGACAATAATGTGCTTGAGCTCCCGGACATTGCCGGGCCAGTCGTAATTATAGAGTAGTGTTCTGGTTTCTTCTGAAAAATCATAGAGCTTTTTTCCCATAGAGGCAGACTCAGTACTCAGAAAAGAGAGCGCCAGCGGAATGATATCCTCGCGCCGTTCTCTGAGCGGGGGCAGGGCAATGGTGAGGGTCGCCAGCCGGTAGTACAGGTCAGAGCGGATGCGTCCCCTTTCAATGGCAGCATGCGGGTGCTCGTTCATAGCGCTGATGATCTGCGCGTTGGTGGTGAGCTCCTTTGTGCTTCCAACGCGCCTGTAGGTGCCGGTTTCCAGAATGCGTAAAATTTTGGACTGAAGCATTAAGTCCATGGAATTAATCTCATCCAGAAAAACAGTTCCGTTCTCCGCTGCTTCAAAAAGACCCTTAGTGTCGCCGGCGCCCGTGTAAGCGCCCTTCACGGTACCAAAGAGTGTGCTTTCAAGCAGCGTCTCAGGGATGGCAGAACAGTTGATAGCCACAAAAGGGGCGTTGCTCCTGCTGCTGGCATTGTGGATGCTCTGGGCAAAAACCTCTTTTCCAGTGCCCGTTTCGCCATAAATCAGCACTGGCGCTGAAATCTTGGCAGCCAGCTCGGCTTGCTGTGTGCAGTCGCGGATGCTTTCCGATACACCGGAAATATCCGAGATCTGGTAACGGGTGCCGTTGTTGTTTTTCTCCTGCTTTTTGAGTTTTGCCTCAAGTTGTTCAATTTTTTTGGAGAGGTAGATATAATCGGATTTATCTCTGTAAATGCACATGGAGCCGATAATCTCCCTTCCGGCCTTATCGAAGATAGGGTAAACACAGCTGATCGCATCGACAGTCATCCCCTTGGCATTCATATAACGGATGTTAAAGTCTTTTAAGGGTTCGCCATTTTTTAACACTCTCAATGCGGGAGAAACCTCACCATCATAAAACTGGTAGACCTCCAGCACATGCTTCCCGATAACATCCTCCCGCTTCATGCCATCCAACAGCTCGCTGCCCTGGGAAAAACAGACAAAGCGGCCGCCGTCATCAATAATATTGATGGCAATATCTTCTACCAACTCAAAAACCTTAATGGTTTCCGGGTCGAGAAAAAATTTTTTGTTTTTTTTCATAAAATCACTCCAATCATCTTCCTATATTTAATGCAATATTCATACCAAATCAAAGCAATTCGCAAAATAATTATGCTGGCAAAATTATTTTGCAGCTCTGATTTCTTTACAGATTAAGGGACTTTTAAGATATTAAAATCAAAAGAAATGCATAAAAATTATGCGTTGCGTCTGAATAAACCCTTAAAAACGGCTGTTTTAAGCCATTTTTGTTTTGGCATTGATCTTGCTTTATATAGAATTGCGATTCATTTTGCTGGAGTTTACTGCTGAAGGGGGGACACGAAGCAGTAACGCAGATGAAAATTTTGTAAGAGGAGAGAAAAAATGAACGAAAAGAAAAAAGTGAGTTGGCTGAAGCAGATTGACTGGTGGGTCGCCCTTCCAGCACTTTCCATTCTGGCAGCTCTGATGGCTTGGGCATTGATTGATCCAACAGGAATGGGCGATGCGATTAATGTTATTTTTAATTTCTTAACAGACGGTTTTGGCTGGGTTTACCTGATGCTGGGACTGCTGTTCCTGGGCTTCTGCCTCTGGCTGGCCTTTGGACCTTACCGGAATGTAAAGATTGGGAAAGATGATGAAAAACCACAGCATTCTTTCTTCTCATGGTTTGCCATGATCATTGCCTGCGGCTACGGCGTCGGCCTGGTCTTCTGGGGAGCCGCAGAACCGTTGAGCTTCTTGCAGACACCGCCGATGGGTATGGAGCCTTACACAGCAGAATCCGCTGTAAGAGCGCTGGCACAGGCGTTTTTCCACTGGGGCTGGGTTCCATGGGCCATTTACATGGTTGTTGGGGTTACCATGGGCTACTTTATGTTTAGAAAAGGAATGCCGCCGTTTTTCAGCCGTGTGCTGGAACCCATCTTTGGTGATAAGGTTAAATCAAAAGGATTCCGTATTCTTGACGGTTTTCTGGTGTACGGGGTTGTCGGTGGTGTCACCACAGCCACAGGGCTTGGTATCCTTCAGCTGGCGTCGGGGCTGTTCTCGCTTTTCGGGATTCCGGAAAACAATCTGACCTATATTATCATCGCCGTTGCATGGGCCGCGCTGTTTACCACAAGCGCTGTCAGCGGGATTGACAAGGGAATCAAGATTCTCAGTAATCTGAATATTCCGCTCTGCATTATCGTTTGTGTAGTCGTCTTTATTGTTGGTCCGACTGCTTTTATTTTAAATACCATGAGCAGCTCGCTGGGTGATATGCTTGGAAACTTCTTCCCGATGGCTTTATGGACTGACAGCATTGATAAGACTGGCTTTGCTCAGGGCTGGACTATTTTCTACTGGGCGTGGTGGATCGCTTCCGCACCGTCAACCGGCCTCTTTGTAGCGGACATCTCACGCGGGCGCACATTAAAGGAAATCGTGCTGGTTCATCTGGGCGCTGCCCCAATCGCTACCTGGCTGTGGTTTGCAACCTTTGGCGGAACAGCCATCTTCCAGGAAATGTTCCAGAACTTAGGTCTGGTTGCCTCCATGAATGACATGGGCACACAGTCTGTTGTATTTACCATGCTGTCGCATCTGCCGCTTGGCCAGATTTTGGCAGTGCTGTTCCTGATTTTAATCTTCCTGTTCCTGGCAACAACCGTAGACTCTTTCTCATATGTCTGCGCTCAGGTATCAACCAAGGAAGACCAGAATCCAACCATGCCTTCTAAACCGTTAAGAGCTGTCTGGGCGATCTCGATCGCTGCGCTGGCGATCACCATGATTCTTGTCGGAAAAGGACAGATTCAGAGCCTGCAGCTGTCCTCGGTTGTCGCCTCTATTGTCATCATGTTTGTCATGGTTCTGATGATTATTTCAATGGTTAAGTCGCTGAAGCAGGAAGAAATGGAAGGAACCATCGATTTACAAAAGATTAACAGCAGAAGATACATTATGGAAGAAAAAGCAAGCACGCTGGAAGCTAAAAAAGCAAAGCGTGCCGCTAAGAAAGAAAAAGCAGAAAATATTTGACAAGTTGGAGTGAGAAAATGAGATTAAGATTCAATTTTGCAGAAAAAGAAGAGCTCGACAAAATTCATGAGGCGACGCTGGAGGTTTTAAAAAACGTCGGTGTGAATTTTCATGAAGAAGAGGCCCTTCAGATTTTTAAAGAACATGGGGCCAGAGTCAGCGGCAACACGGTTTTTATAGAAGCCGATATGGTTGAAAAAGCCTTGTCAAGCGCGCCATCCCAGTTCGAATGGAGAGGACGTGAGAAAAGCGTTGTTATTGGCGATGGGGGCAGCGTGTCTGTTCCATGCTATGGCCCGATCTACCGCCTGAAAAATGGAAAAATTGAGGACATAGTCCCCCAGGATTTGGTGGATGTAACCAAGCTGCACGAGAGCAGCGCAGTGCTTGACGCCGGGAACCCCAATGTCATGGAGCCGGTTGCCGTACCAAGGGAAATCCGGCGCGGCTATCAGATGGCGACCGCCCTTAAATATCATACCAAGCCGGTCATGGGCATGGTTGATGGAAAAGAAGCAGCTGAGATGAGTATCCGGATGGCTCAGGATTTTTATGATATCCATGACCAGACGCCAGTGGTTGCAGGCCTGATCAATGTAATGTCGCCCTTAGGGATCAGCACCGCCATGTGTGAGGCGTTAATTGTCTATGCGAGAGCCGGACAGCCTGTGGTGGTTGCGGAAGGCGGCTTCCCGGGTGTTACCCTGCCGCCGAGTATAGCAGGAACGCTGGTATCCAACAATGCCGGTATACTGGCAGGCATTACCCTGGCACAGCTCGTGAATCCAGGAACGCCGGTTGTCTACGGTCTCCCTGCCGTAAGCGGCGATTTGAAGGTAATCTCCATGGCAATCGGGGGCGCCGAGACGCCGTTGTTTGTATACTATGCCAAGGAAATCGCCAATTACTATCATCTGCCGGTACGGGCAGGCGGCGGGCTCACAGACGCCAAGGCTGTCGATTACCAGGCTGGTAAGGAAACCGCATTAAATCTCTTTGCAACCTATGGCGCAGGCATCGATTTTATCATTCACGCCTGCGGTATCCTGGATACCTACAATACCATCAGCTTTGAAAAACTGGTATTGGATGAAGAAACCGCGTTGAGTGTTAAGCGCCAGTTTAAAGGTTTTGCAGTGGATGACAAGCATATGATGGTTGAAGAGATTGCCAAGGCCGGCCCAGGCGGAAGCTACATTAACAAACGGACACCAAAGATTTATCGAGAAGAATTTATGCTTCCTAAACTGGCGAACCGCGAAACGACACAAAACTGGCTGAAAGACGGCGCGAAAAGTGTAGAGTCTCTGGCAGCTGATATGGTAGAAGAACGAATCGGTAATTATAAACTCCCTGAATTAGCCGATTTCCAGAAAAAATTATTAGAAAAATACATTCCACAGGAGTGGAATGCCGACTAAAAAATACTTGTTTGCCTGAATGATGCTAGAAATTGCTTACTCCCTCAATTTGCTAGTATTTAAAGAAGACCGTCCCCCGCGGTCTTCTTTTTTTAGATGCCTTCATATAAAAAACGCTGCTTCAAGTAAAAGAAAACAGCGTTTTAATTGATCGAATTTGAATTTTTAGATAAAGCGCTTAGCTTTCGACAATTTCAAGGATGTCCATTGGGCATGCTTTTGCACAGATACCACAGGCGATACATTTGGATGGGCTGTCCTTGTCTTCTGCTTTGACAATCAGGCCGAATGGACAAACTTCAACGCATTTACCGCAGTTTGTACAAAGCTTTTTGTTGATCATGTAAACGCCCTTAGGATTCTGGGAGATTGCGCCGGCTTCGCAGTTTTTAGCGCATTTGCCGCACTGCACACAGACCTTGGTTTTCAAGTCGCCGTTGTCTTTTACGTCAACTTTAATACAGGATAAATCATGACCATAAGCTCTGTCTTTATAGAAAGCAGTTGAACAAGCCCATTCACAGGCAAGACAATTCATACAGAGTGACTGATCGGTTACTTTAAGTTTTTTCATAATGATGATACTCCTTCTCTCGGACCTTTGAGATTGCAGCCTACAAAGAATCCGTTCCCCAATATTTATTCTACCTTAATTCTAACGAGAATGATTTCGATTGTCAACAACAAATCATTCCATATTTTGGAGTATTTTTTTGAGGAATCGGGCAGGTGGGTCTCAAAAAGAGAGCTAAATTTTACTCTATTAAATAAAACAGAATGAAAAAACAGGAGGTCTCCGGGGTTTTTAATAAAAACAGCGCCGTTTTTAGTGCCTTTTATCGAAGAATAAGGCGCTGTTTTTTGGTCAAATTCTAAAAGATAACAGAGGGTGCAAAAAAATATGCATGTGCAAAAACCGATTACACATTTTTAAAAAGGGCTTAAAATCGCCATAGAATAACGGTTTTTTTAGAAAATAAGCGTGATTCCCTCAAAAAGAGCAAAAAAATTTGCGGTTTGAATTTTTGGTAAAAATCCTTTTGGATGATAATGAACTCCAGAAAATGGCTTAAACAGGCTTTTTACAAAAAAAGTAAGAATCTTTTCAGGCCGTTTTAAATTTGGCACGCATATTGCGTTATATAATGGCATCACACAAATTAAAAAAGTAAAAGAAAATCCAAAGGAACAAAAAGGAGAATGAAAACAATGGCAGATATGAGTTATTTAAAAGACAAACCAATCGCGGTATTGGGCGCAGGCGGTGTTGGTAAAGCAATCGCAGGGGACTGTGCTTTAGGCGGCGCAAAAGTAAGAATTTGCGACATGGAACCCTTCGCACAGAAAACATTAATGAATGTTGACAAAGTCGGGATCAAATTCTACGGCGAACAGTGTAACCTGTACGGCTTCGAACGTGAAGGCTTTGCTAAAATGGACAAGGTTACAACCGATGTAGCAGAAGCTGTTAAGGGCGCAGGTATCATCGTTGTGGCAACACCGACCTTTGGTCACAAACCTTTCTTTGAAAAATTAATCCCATGTCTGGAAGACGGACAGGTTATCCACATCTTCCCAGATAACTATGGTTCTTTAATCTTACGCAAAATGATGCGTGAAGCTGGCTGCACCGCAAAAGTTATCATCGGCGGCTGGTCTTCTTCTACATACGGCAGCCGTGTTGATATGCCGGGTGGTGTTATCACTCACAAGATCAGAGTATACTACCGTGCAATCACCCTGCGTGGCGCTGCAATGCCAGCGACCGATACAGAAGCTTTCATCGAAAGCTCCAAGTATTTACCATCTATGGACGCTGTAACCAATGGCGACGGCGCAGTAGCAGGCGACACAGTATTAGATACTGGTTTCTCAAATGTTAACCCTGTACTTCACTGCCCAGGCGCAATCCTTGGCGTATCCACAATGGAAAACTTCGGAACCATCTTTGGTGAAGACAAATATAAATTCTCAATCTACTCTCACGCATACTGCCCATCCATTTCTCAGGTACAGTACACCTTCTATGAAGAAGAATGCAGCTTAGCTGAAAAACTGGGCGTTGGCATCCAGCCATACGAAAAAGAACACTTCTTCTCACGTGAAAATGTTCTTGGCCAGGAATACATGGGACTGGATTACTTAATTCCATTCGACAAACAGGATCCAATCCAGTACGGTACCGGCCCCTTCGACATGAACAACCGTTACATCACTGAAGATATCCCGGTTGGCTGCTATGTATACCAGCAGTTAGGCGATGTTTTAGGCGTAGAAACACCTGTTGTTGACTCTATGATCAACCTGGCTAACGCAATCCACGGCAGAGACCTGACAGAAAACGGCTATACTTTAGAATACCTGGGTATTGACGGCATGTCGGTTGAAGAATTAAACACCTACTTAAGAACAGGCGAAAAATAAATTTCCGCATTATTTTTACATCATCAATAAACCTTATTTAGAATACCGGACAGCCTCGGCTGTCCGGCCCCCTCTTGTTTTTGAAATAAATAAAAAGAAATGTTATATACCGGAAAATTTTGAGAGCTTTGGGAAAGTTGTGAAACTCAAAAAGTAAAAGGAGACTATCGTGAAAAGAAGTATTATCGATTTTAGAAGAATGGCCGCTGAAGGCGAAAAAATCGTTTATCTGACAGGCTATGATTATCTGACCGCTAAATATGAAGAACGCGCAGGCGTTGACATGATTTTGGTAGGAGACTCCCTGGGGATGGTTACCCTGGGCCACGAAACCACCTACCCCGTAACCATGGATGACATGATCGCACACTGCTCAGCTGTAAGACGCGGTGCGCCGAATACCTTTATTGTTGGGGATATGCCTTACATGTCCTACCAGATTTCAGATGAAGAAGCTGTTTTCAATGCCGGCCGCTTCACCAAGGAATCACTGGTCGACGCCATCAAATTAGAAGGCGGCACCGACTCCGTCTGTGAAAGAATCAAAGCGATTGCCGACGTGGGTATTTTAGTCATGGGCCACATTGGTCTGACCCCTCAGTTCGCAGCTCAGATGGGCGGCTACAAAGCCCAGGGCAAGAGCGCAGACGCAGCCATCGAACTGGTAAAACAGGCAATGAAGATCGAAGAAGCAGGCGCAGCCTTTATCTTAGTCGAAGGTGTTCCGGCAGTTGTTGGGAAAGCCATCACCGAAAAACTAAGCATTCCAGTCCTGGGCATCGGCGCAGGTTCCTACACAGACGGCCAGCTGTTGATTTACGCAGACATGGTAGGCTACTATGATGACTTTACACCAAAATTCGTTAAGAAATACGCCGATGTAGGCGGCGAATTGTTAAAAGGCTTTACAGCATACTGCGAAGAAGTCAGAAGCGGCGCATTCCCGGACGACTCCAAACACGCCTATGTGATCGCAGATGAAGAAGCAGCTGAGCTCGAAAAATTATTAAAAGAAATCTAAATCATTGGGAAATTGATTAAGAAAAATAGGAGAAAATTATGAGTACTTTAGCAAATCTTGGGGAACTGGTTGTAGCCGGTAACGAAAGCGGCGTTGTAGAAGCAGTCAACGCCATGGTTGCTGACAAAGCAGATCCAGTTGCGATTATCAACGAAGGATTATTAAGCGGCATGAACGTTGTCGGCGAAAAATTCAAAAACGGCGAAATGTTTGTCCCAGAAGTATTAATGGCAGCACGCGCCATGAACGCTGGTATGGCCATTGTTAAACCACTGATCGCAGATACCGATCTTCCGACACTTGGAACCATTGTTATCGGAACCGTTAAGGGCGACCTCCATGACATTGGCAAAAACCTGGTTGTTATGATGTTAGAAAGCGCTGGCTTCAAAATCGTCGACCTTGGCGTCGATGCCAAACCAGACGATTTCATCGCTGCTGCAAAAGAAAACAACGCAGATATCGTCGCAATGTCCGCCATGTTAACCACCACCATGACCGTTATGGAAGAAATCATCAACGGCTGCAAGGATGCCGGCGTTGATGCCTGCTACCTGGTAGGCGGCGCTCCGTTAACCCCTGTATTCAGCGAAAAAATCGGTGCAACCTATGCTGCCGAAGCTTCCCAGGCTGTAGAAACCGCTAAACAGATGGTTACCGCTTAAAGAAAAACTGATTCGTTATATACCCTTCTAAAAATATATAGTAGCCCTTTGGATCGTTGGTCACAATCCAAGGGGCTTTTTAATAAGTAAAATAGGAAAGGCATTCTGTCATAGAATGAGGGATGGAAAAGGAATGGTCAAGCTGACCGAATATGAACAGGAAATGCTCTCGGGTGTCCACGGAGCGCTCAAGCAGCAGGCGATGAAAAAGGTCGTGGAATACGCAGGGGTACTGGGCGCGGAGGAACTGTGCGAAGTGACAATGGCCCATGTTTTCTGCGGCGCGCACGAGTATTTAAACGCTGCTGGAAGTGACGATATTGAAGAAACCGTCGCCCAGATGCAGTTTTGTACGGATGAGAAGATGCCAAAGGATGATTATGTGTGTTACTGCCAGTCCGACTGTGGACCAATGGACAGCACTCGTTATGCCGAAATGGGCGTGAGCGGTGCGGAAGGAAAAAAGAACCAGGAATATTTGGACTATTATAGAGACCGCGGCGTTAACATGGTTGGGACGTGTGTCCCGTATATGTGCGGTTTTATCCCGCTTCGGGGAGAGCACTATGTCAGCAGTGAATCCCACGCGGTAACGCTGATGAATTCATTGTGGAGCGCCTGCGGCAATTCTGACGGCCTCGAGGCAGGATTTTGGGCGGCGGCCTGTGGGCGTACGCCAAAATGGGGAAACCATATAATGGAAAACCGCAAAGGCACCCATCTTTTTAATGTGAAATGCCGGATAAAATCAAGCATGGATTGGGACCTTTTGGGCTATTCCATTGGCAGAAAGCTTCCGACACACGCGGTTCCTGTCGTTAACGGACTTCAGGACCGTCCGAATATTTTTAACATAAAATACTTTTTTGCGGCTATGGCGACCACAGCAGGCCCTGAAATGTGTCATCTTGTGGGAATTTCACCGGAAGCCGTAACGCTGGACATGGCTTTGGGCGAGAATGAACCGCAGGCAGTGATCGAAATTACCAGCGAAGATTTGAAAGAATCCTGGGCGATTTTGAATGGGTATAAAACAGGAAAGCAACCCATTGACTATATCAGTCTGGGATGCCCGCACTACAGCATCGAGGAGCTTCGCAAGATCGCAGGACTTTTAGAAAATCGGAAAATTGCGGACAATACCGTTCTGCATGTCTGGACGGCCCCGCCGATTAAGGAGACAGCTGACCGGTGCGGCTACACAAAAATCATTGAAGAATCCGGCGCCATTATGCTGACCAGCAGCTGTCCGCTGACCAGTGGAAAAATGCCTGAAGGAGCCAGAAATATCGGGTTTGACTCGGCTAAACAGGCGCACTATATTGCGCCGGGCACCGAAGCGGATGTCTTTTACGGAAGTCTTGAGGACTGTCTTGAGAGTGCAGTCAGCGGATACTGGGAGGTCAGGGAATGGGAAGAAAAATAAAAGGGCGCGGTGCTGTTGGCGGAATTACCAAAGGGTTTGCCATGGTAAGCGAGGAGACGATTCAGGGCTGGTCAGGCATTGATGAAGAAACTGGCCTGATTATGGAAATTGGACATCCCTTTGAAGGCAAAAGCATCATCGGTTCGATTTTAATCATATCTGGAGGAAAAGGTTCGAATGGCTGGTCCTGCCATTTCCATGCTGCCAAAATGAGCGGAAAGGCGCCGGCGGGAATGGTTTTTCCCAAGATTGATTCCCGCACCGGTGTGGCCGCAGTGGTTACCGGTGTACCTACTGTAACCGATCTGGAGGAAAATGTCTTTGAGCTGGTAAAAACAGGCGATTATGTATTGGTAAACGGTGATGAAGGCTACATTGAGATTTTAGAATCAGGAGAAGAAGCGAATGGATGAAATTGTACGCAATTATGGTTATCTGGGCGATAAGGAAGATCTGGATCAGCATTTTTATGTGACGAAGGGACAATGGGTTGCAGGGTATACGGTTGGAATCATGCTGCTGGATGTTCATTATCCCCTGCTTCCCGGAAATGTGGTCAACGCAAGTACCTACAGCTATCCGGTACGCCATGCGTGGGTACCGGGCGCTGACCAGAACAGAATGCACAGCGGTGATGAAAGCCTTCTGCCAGAGCTGATTAAGACAGCCAGACAGCTGGAGCTGGAAGGCTGCCGCGCCATCTGCGGCGCATGCGGCTATTTTGGGCATTTCCAGAAAAAGGTGGCCGAGGCATTGGACATTCCAGTTTACTTATCCAGTGTGATCCAGGCGTCATGGATTGCGGCAGGGCTTAAAAGCAGCCAGAAAATCGGCGTTTTATGCGCAGATGGCAAGAATCTGACAAAAGAATTATTTGCAGAATGCAATGTTTCAGAGGAAGTCTTTAAGCGGTGTGTGATTAAATCCGCAGGAAAGCTTCCAGAGTTCTCGGCCTTTATGGAACGTCGAGGCAATTTTGACAATGCTGCTGTTCGTGAAGAACTCAAAGGACTGGTCCGGGAAATTTTAGATGAAAATGAAGATGTGGGTGCCATTCTTTTGGAATGCAGCGATATGCCGCCTTATTCCGCAGCGATTCAGGCGGAGTTTAATCTGCCAGTGTTTGATTTTATCACGATGATCAATTTTGTTCATAATGCAGTTGCCCAAAGGCCTTATTACGGCTTTATGTAAAAAATGGAAGTGATATTGATATGTCTTTAGGAATAATCGCCTCGATTGCCGCGGCATTTAGCTGCGGCGGGATTCTGGTGCTGACAAAATGGATGATGAACACAGGCATGACCTCTGTGGAGGTGCTGTTTTACCGTTTTTTATTCGTATTTATCATTACAGGAATATGGTTTATCATAAAAAAACAGAATTGCCGGATTACCCTCAGACAGCTGGTGACGCTGGTGCTGCTGACCGTGGCGGGCTATGGCGGATCGACCTTTTTGCTGGCCACCTCCTTTAATTTTTTGCCCATGGGGCTGGCGACCATGCTTTATTTTACCTATCCTCTGTTTGTGCTGGTCATCATGACCATACTTTTTAAAGAAAAACTGACTAGAGTAAAGGCTGTCTCTTTGTCGCTGGCCATTCTCGGAATCTTTTGCCTGATGAATTTTAGTCTGGAGCTTTTTAATTTGGGCAGTATGCTGGCCATAGGGTCGGGTCTGGCCTACGCCATCTATCTGGTGGGGATACAGAAAAGCAGCGTCAAATCGCTGGATAATCTGGTCATTGTCTTTTACCTCTCAGGCTTCAGCTGTGTTTTCTTTTTTATACAGGGACTTCTGGCGGGCACGCCGCAGTTTCTGGCAGTTGATGTTCCGCAGCTTTTAATGGGAACCTGCATCGGGGCAGTAACGGTTTTTGTGCTGGGGGCAGTCGCTTACTCGATCAAATGTATCGGGTCGACGAAAACCTCGTTGATTATTTCCTTTGAGGCTGTAGTGTCCTTAATTCTGGGGATTTTGATTTTTGGCGATCCCTACAATATGAATACCTGGATTGGCTCAATCCTGATGACGCTGTCTGTGATTTTTATTACCCGTGAAAACACAGAAGAGGCATTGGTCGCAGCGGAAAAATGAGTTATAATAGAGAGCAGGAGGTGTGAAAATGGAAAAGGTTTATCATATTCCGATCCGCATGGAACGGGATATTGTGTTCAAACGGATGCATATTGATGAAACGCAGTCAAACTACGACGAGTTTTTAACCGCTTATAACGAGCTCGCGGAGGAGATCCCAAAACTGGTTGACGCCAGAGGAATTTATGTCCTGAAAAAGGCCGATGGCCGTGAGCCCATGCACAAGGGGCTCTGCGAAGTCAGTCACTTTGTGTATGCGATGGTCACCCTGGGTGCGGAAATCAGTGATCGCTGCACCGCCTATTTTGCCGAAAAGGATTACCTGAAGGGTCTGATGATTGACTCCATTGCGGACCAGCTGCTCTTTAATTTGTCGGATGATTTTTATCCTGTTATCCGTGAGGATGTTTTTGAGAAGCAGGGCTATGCGCTGACGGTTCGTTATCAGCCCGACGACTATATTATTCCCATTCAAAATCAGAAGGTTATTCTGGAGGAAGCAGGCGGCAGCGAACGCTTAAACGTTTCTGTCACAGAGGGTTTTATGTACAATCCTCTGAAAACCATGGGCTATGTATATGGCGCCGATAAAAATATACAGATCGCGGAAAAGGATCATGACTGCAGTCTGTGCTCAAACTACAGTTGTGAATTCCGGTCTGTTTGAAGGCCAAAGACAGCCAGTAAAGCAAAAACGGTATACGCTGTTTCAGCGTATACCGATAAAACGAATGAGAAGCCCGGAGTTCGGGCTTTTTTAATTTGGCCGAAAATTTTTGTTTGAAATCACGAATTGCTCTCAGCGTCATTTTTGCAGGATAGAGCTTCTCGGAGGGTCGAAACCATATCGCAGGCGCATGCCATCATTTTGCAGACACCTGCACTGTCGGCTTCATAGGAAAAAGCCCTGTCAGCCTGCACGCCAATGGTTTGTGCGACATTTTCCACATCGATGTTTGCGCCGAAGAACAAAAATTCCCAGCTGTATTTTTCCTGCTGCTGCCGGATCATATTTTGAATTTGTTGATGCGTGTAGGCTTTACTGGCGTTTTCGCAGCCGTCGGTGGTAATAACGACAATCACCTTGGAGGGCCGTTCGGGCTCAGGCGTTTCGGCAAGGCGCCGCCCGGTGTGGATCACAGCCTGGCCCACGGCGTCATAGAGGGCTGTACAGCCCCGGACAAAATACTGGCGCTCTGTGAGCACAGCGTTTTCGGGACAAATGCTCTGGTACAGACACTCGTATTCATGATCAAAAAGAACCGTGGTGACACGAAGCTCACCGGACTTTTGGGACTGGGTCTTTAAAAACTGGTTATAGCCGCCAATGGTGTCAGCCTCCAGCCCTGCCATTGAGCCGCTGCGGTCCAGTATAAAAATGATTTCTGTCAAATTTGGATTCATGATGACGTCTCCTTTCTTTTTATGATATGATAATAACATCTTTAAAAGAAAAAATGGTCGCCTGCAAGGCGACATCGGAGGTTATAATGCTGTCACAAAATTTTTTATCCGGGCTCAGAAAATTTGTAGAGACAAAGCAGAGGCAAGCTGTCGATGAAGCAGCCAGAAAAAAACAAAAAAGCTTCGCGGCAGTGTGTGCGCGCAGCTTGAAAGCAAAGCTGATGGATATTCCAGAAAACAATCAGGACAATATGGAAGGCGAAGGGCTCAGTACCTGCCATTCTGAGGCTTCAGCAGCCAGCCTGGACAGCTATATTGAGCGCCATAAAGGGCCGGGATTTCCCAAAAGGCTTTTCGCGATGATCGATGAAAAAGGCGTCTCAGACAGTGCGGTTTACCATCGGGCAGGTATAGACCGGCGTCTTTTTTCGAAAATTCGCAGTGCCCCGGAATATCATCCGTCAAAGGCTACGGTCATCGCTCTGGGAATTGCGCTGGAAGCCGATCTGGCCGAGCTGGAGGCCCTCTTGTCCGAGGCCGGCTATGCCCTTTCCGGCAGCGAGACCTTTGATTTGATCATCCGCTACTGTGTGGAGCAGCGCGTCTTTGACCTGGACGAAATCAATGAGGCGCTGGACAACTTTCAATTAAAGCCACTCGGAGGAGTGGCTTAGGCGTTTCCTGTTTTATTTTTTTCCTGACCGGTATTTCTTTGGCGTAATACCGGTAATTTTTTTAAAAACTTTTGTAAAATAGCTCTGATCCTCATAGCCGACAAAAAGCGCCACCTCGACGATGCTCATTTTGGTGTTCTGCAGGAGCTCCTTGCTCCGGTTGATCCGAATTTCGTTGAGATACTGCGTGAAGCTGATGCCCGTTTCTTCCTTAAACAGCTTGGACAGGTAGGAGTCTGAGACATGCAGGTAGTCTGCCAGCTTTTGAAGCGTGATTTTGTTCATATAATTAGCTCTTGTGTGCTCGATGGCCTGGTTGATCAGATAAGAGTCCCCAGAATAAATATTATTAAAAATATTTTTGGTGAAATGGTCAATAATTTTAACGGTCCATGAGCTGAGAACCTGAATGCTGTCAATTTTATTGAGCTCAGTGATCAGATCAAGATTCAGTCCGAAAATCTTTTCAAGAGAGGCGCCGCCCTCTACCGAAGCGCGGGAGAGAATGGTGACAAGCTCTAAAATCCTGGCTTTGATAACCTCAAGGTTGCCGCCCTCAATCAGCAAAATTTCATTGACTAAAAATTTGAGGGTGACCTGAGCGCCCTCGTGGTCGCCCTCCTTCACCTGCCGCACCAGCTCCTGTTCCTTCTCATAGGGATAAACCAGCGGAATGTTGTTCTTTTTATGCTCGTGAATGCGTTCCCCAATTTCGGATTGATCGTGGTATTCAGAGCTTAGCTTCTCGTAGGCTTCTGTGTTGGGGTACAGGCTCAGGATCGCCGCGTTTAAAAGCCTGGCAAGATGATTTACCTGGGAAGGGGTAAAAATTTTCATATTCCGAATAAAGAGGGTCGTGTTGTAGAGTACCTCGGGCGAGGCTTGGTGGATGGTGAACATATCGCGGATGGTGCTCTCCTCAATGGTTCCCATGGCAATGGGGCCGGCAATGACGGAGCCAGCAAACTGCTGGTCGTCCAGGATAGCGATGGCAATATTGACAAAGCCTGAAGGACAGACGAAAATATAAGGCTCTCCAAGCCGGTGCGCCCAGGTGGCGGCAAAGTGCAGTGCGTTTGGACAGAGGCTGGATTCGGTCTCGGACTGATTAAAGTACCGGCAGATTTTTTTATCCTCAAAGTAGGTGCCCAACGGCTGGGTGCTCTGGTCATACAAAGTTACCGGAACATCTGTCGCGTAATAAAATGAGGTGAGAATTTCTTCAATGGCCTCGAGGTTCAACTGGTGGTCTTCTTTAAAAATAGTTGCTTTCATAGAATTATCAGCCTTCCTGTCCTTTCTGTCTTTATTATTTACTATTATATCATATTTTGAAAATATCTACAAAAGTTTTGTTGAAAAATACCATAAAAATCCTTTAAAACACCCAAATATATCAAAAAATTTATAAAAGCAAAAAAATAATTTTATATTTATTACAAAATTGTAAACGAATTGAAAATAGAATAATTGTATCAAACTTATAAATATATTTCATAGAAATCAATAACAAAAATAAAACCGGTATGCTTTCTGGGGCGGCATACCGGTTTTGAAAAGAGGGATTTTTCTGAGGTTTTAGAATTTTTCAGATTCAGGTAAAAATTTGTTTAAAATTTGTTTCTGTGTTTGCGTTAGATCGGGCAGCGTGTAGCCTGCAACCCGTTCGTCAATTTCTTTTACCGCGCGTTCCCGAAGCTCGCCGATATTTTCGAAGATGGCGTTTGGTTCGCCGGCGGCGCGGTTAAAAAGCTTGGTCAGGTAGTGTTCCTGACGGTATTCCTTCGGGGTTCTGCCAGACAGATAGTTGCCAAGAGGACCTGCTTTTTTAATCTGTTCAAAAACTTTTTCTGCTTTAGTGTCAGAAATGTCAATGCCTTTGTTCAAGCGGAGCATAATCCGGTTGACTTCCTCATCCAGTACGAATTTTTCATAGCTGCCAAGGGCATAGGACTGAAGAATGCCTGCATGGTGCAGAATAAAGTCCGCTTTGCCGAGATAAGTAGTCATCAGGTTCATAAAGGTTTCGACACCGGCCTGGTAGTCTGGTTTCATGGCGTCGGTTCCCGCTACGCCAACGCGGACAGGAATCTGGTAATAACGTGCCAGCGCCAGAGAAGACATCTGGATCAGTTGTGCTTCGGGCGCGCCGATGGCAAGAGCCACCTCACGCATATCCGTAGCGCTCGAGACCGAGCCGTAGATAACAGGCACGCCTGGATTGATGAGCTGGGTCAAGACGATACCAGCCAGAATGGTGGCGTTGTTCTGGATCACCGTTCCGAGCAGCGCTGCTGGGGCAGTCATGTTTGTCATGGAACAGGTGATAATGGTTACAGGCTGGCCTTCTTCGCATAAGCCGATAATATTATCCAGCACCTCGTAGGAGTAACCAAGGGGCGAGAGGGCACACGCGTTGGTCAGGAGGACTGGCTTATCCCAGATATCGTAAAACTCTTTGTATAGATTTGCAATGCCGCGGGCTGCTTCTTTCAGGCTTTTGCCGCGAGTGTTCAGGCTGTTGGCCACATTGCCGTAGGTTGGTTTTTTAGAATACTTCAGGCACATGGCGACCTGAGGCAGGTAGAAATCATCCTGGCTTTTGTCCAGGTCTGGCGTATCGAAAGCCGCGTTGTTGACAAAATCAGTCACATCGCTGGTGTCCATGAGCTTCAGGAATTTAATCATGTCCGCCATCTGGGCGACACGGTAGGTATCATCCTCAAATAGAAATTTGGACGGACCGTAGCAGCCGACTGTTTTGGGGCGGAAAGGTTCACCGATTGGGGTTTCACCGCTGCATGTGTGAATGGTGAAGGTTTTGGGAACCGTTTCCAGCGCTGCGTTTAATAAGGATTCATCGAATTTAACAATGCTTCCTTCAACCGTTGCGCCGTGGTTTTTGAAAATATCCAATGCTTCTTCGCAATTGAAGGAGACACCCACTTCTTTTAAAACTTTCAGGGTGTATTCATGCAGAAGTTCAACATCGCGGGTAGAGATATAATTTTCATAAAATTTTCGATTAATATACATTTGTGGATTCCTCCAGTGTTTTTGAATTCTCGGATGCAACGGTATCCTAACGGCAGCCGCATCAATGGGCCCACCCTGTTTAGAAAGAGGAAGACAAGCAGAGTGGGCAGGATTTTTTAGTTTAAGGATTTGTCAAAATGGTATGATTTTCAGCTTTTAAACCAGTGCTTTTGCTTTTTCGGCCGCAGTTGACGCATCGGCAGTGTAGATTGCGCTGATTTTTTCAGCGTAGGCTGGCGTTACCGGCGCGCCGCCGATCATATATTTAGCGTCGATGCCTGCGTCTTTACAGGTTTTGATAATTTCGTCCATGTAGGTCATGGTGGTTGTCAGCATGGCGGACATGGCCACAATATCTGCGTCGTTTTCTTTGGCAGCTTCAACAAAGGCTTCTTTTTTAGCGTCAACACCAAGATTGACAACTTTGAAACCAGCGCTTTCAAGCATCATAACAACCAGGTTTTTGCCGATGTCGTGGAGGTCGCCTTTAACAGTGCCAATGACAACAGTGCCCAGTGATGTAACGTCGCCTTCGGCCAGAAGCGGTTTGACAATGTCCATGCCGGCGTTCATGGCGCGGGCTGCCATTAAAACCTCAGGAACAAACATTTCGCCGTTCGCAAACTTTTCACCGACAACATTCATGCCAGTCAGCAGGCCTTCATTGATAATTTCAAGAGGTGCTGCATTGCCAGATAGGGCGGCATTAACTTCATTGACAACGCCGTTTTCATTTCCATTTACAACATAATCGCTGATCATTGCATAGTTACTCATAATTTTATCCTCACTTTTTCTAAATTTTATAAAAGAATGTTTTTACAGGGCAAGCTTCTGGCCAATTCCCTTTTCAAGAGCGATATCGAAGATTGCGCGGGCAACCGTCATATCACAGACAGACATCCCGATATTGCTGCAGACAATCAATTCATCCTTGGAGGTACGGCCTTCGCTTAGGCCGGCGAGAATCTCGCCTGTCTGGCAGTAAACCTTTGGAAGACCTTTATCAGCCGGGAAGTAACCCATCTCTGCAAACAGCTCATGCTCGTCGATGCTGTCGACAATGTATTTGTCTGCCCGGTACTGCGTTTTAAGGTCAAAGAAGGTGTTCATATCGCAGGGAACAATGGTCTGTCCGGCTGAGATCCACTCGTCCTTAACAACACATAAGGGATCCTTCAGGATGATAGTGGCTGAACTCATGACTTCACATTTTTCAGCAATTTCCTGAGGCGAAGCGGCCTTGACGATTTCAACATCGATTTCAGGCTGAACAATTTTAATCAGGTTATCTGCAGCTGCTTCCACGACATCATATACATAAATTTTTTTCAGTTTTTTAAGTGTTCTGGTGACATAGCGCACATGCTCAATCCCCTGTACACCACAGCCGAACATACCAAAGCTTTCAGCGTCTGGATGAAGGGCAGCGGCGGCCAGGACTGTAACGGCCGGTGTACGCATGGCGGTAATCCAGGCACAGTCCATCACTGCAACAGGAACGCCGGAAAGCACATCGTTCAATACCAAAAGGCCAGTCGTCTGTGGAAGATTATACTTTTTGGGATTGTTTGGGTAGCATTCGATCCATTTGCATCCAATGGCTCTTTGTTCTGGCACATAGGCTGGCATTGCATGGAAAAAGACTTCTGTCCAGGGATGGACGCCGATTTTTGCAGGCATCTCAAATTCTTTTTTTCCGTGGGAAATCAGCGTTTTCTTAGTGATATCCAGAATATCATCGCGGGTGAGGCCGATATTTTCACATTCTGGTTTTGTCAGATAAATGATTTCTTTGCCAATATCCAGTTTCTTTGCAATGTTTTCTCTGTCTTGTTCAAAATAAGCGTGATCAAAATTCATATATATTCCCTCCAAAAGTTGATAGATTAAAAAAGTTTATGTTTGCTGGCTAAGAGACGCAATACTCGTGCCAACCTTTTTGCTTTTCGTAAAAAGAAAAGGTCTTAAACTTTGATTACCTAATAAATAACAACGAAAAAGTATTTTCAGAAAAGTGTTAAGAAAAAAATCAAAGAGAACGCTGAACCAAAAATGCGTATCAAAACCGGACATTTTTTTGACAAATAATAACAATTTTTACATTTTTTGACAAAACTAAAAAGATTACCACCGTTTTTTTGTTATTTTTTTAACGTTTTTGGCGAGTGTAAAAAATGTCAAAATAATTTTTACATTTTTTGACAAAGCTGACGTTTTTTATTCAAATAATTTAATACGTTTTCAATCGAAAATCTTTCTTAATAAACTGGAATAAAATTTTGTGGCAGGCAGGAAGCTTTTGTATATAAAGGTTAGAAAATCATTAATCCCGGATAAGACTACTGCTTTTTCAAAAAATTTTACGAATATGGCACGGGTCTTGCATTAACATCACTCCAAAAGGTTTATGTTAAAACGATCGCATTTGTTGATCAAAAGAAAAAGGAGAAAACGATGGATAACTTATGCAACTACACAAGTAGACAACAATTAGGTATTGAAGTTTTTAACGATGATCAATGCGCAATGATTCATCAGGCAATTTTAGAGGTGTTAAAGGAAGTCGGGGTTGATGTTTATAATGACAAGGCGCTGGAAATTCTAAAAAAAGCAGGAGCCTTCGTTGATGGCAGACGCGTTCGATTCCCTGCTGCAATGGTTGAGAGTGCTATAAAATCCGCGCCTTCTCAGGTAACTCTTTATTCCCAGGATATGGAATCCAAGATGATCCTTGGCGGCAAGCGTTTTTATTACGGACCTGGACCAACCGTTATCAATACGCTGGACCCATATACCGGAGAAAGAAAAATTCCTCATTATGAAGATACCTGCAAGGCTGTGAAGGTAATGGATGCCCTTCCGAATATTGACTATCTGATGGACTTTGGAACCATTGATGGTGTTGAAACCAGCGTTTTAGATGTCTATTGCTTTAAGGCGATGTTTGAAAACTCTCCGAAGCCAATCTTACACTGGGCATATAACCGAGACAATGTTCAGGCAATGATCGATATGGGCGCAAAAGTTCGCGGCAGTTATGAAGAGCTTGAAAAGTATCCATTCTTCTCTGTTTATTCCGAACCGATCACTCCGCTGATTCACGAAAACGAAGGCCTGGATGTTATGATGACCATGGCAGAGCACGGGCTGCCAGCTGTTTACACCTCCGCTGCTCAGGCAGGCATGACTGCACCGGTTACACTGGCGGGAACGATGGTAGTCGAGCTGGCGGAATCCCTGTCCGGTCTGGTAATCAATCAGCTGATCAAAGAAGGTGCGCCTTATATTATGGGCGGCGTCTGTACTTGTGTGGATATGTCCTCAATGCAGATTACCTACAGCTCACCAGAATTTAACCTGCTGCAGGGTGGTCTGAGCAAGATGTCTCAGTTTTATAACCTTCCGGTATTCACAACGGCCGGCTGTTCAGATTCCAAATGTCTCGACCAGCAGCATGGTATTGATCAGGCAACCAGTATCCTCATGTCTGCGCTTTACGGCGGTAATTTAATCCACGATGTCGGATATATGGAATCTGGCCTGTTAACCTCTATGGAAGCCCTTGTCATCGCGGATGAGATCATTGGACAGACCAAGCAGATCATCCGCGGTATCGAAGTGACAGACGAGTCTTTGGCTGTCAATATTATCAAGAATGTCGGACCAGGCGGAAACTTCTTAGCTGAACGCCAGACTTTTGAAAAGTTTAAAACCGAATGGTGGCTGCCACAGTTATTTAACCGAAAAGTGTACACCAACTGGGAAGCAGATGGAAAGCCAGAGCTTAAAGACCTCGCCAATGCGAAAGTCAGAGATATTCTTGAAAATCATCAGCCTAAAACAATCCCGTCAGATGTCAGCAAGGACTGCGACGATATCCTGAAAGCTTTAATCGCTAAATACAATTAAGAAGGTGTGTATCTCGAATTAAGGCAGATGACAATCTGCCTTAATTCCTCTATAATGTTCCTTGTGGCATAAAATGAATTATGAAAGTGAGGGGAAAAATGGATAAGCAGCAAACAACAGAAAAGAAGGGATTCTTTGATATTGTAAATAAATGGGTATTCTTTTCATCAGGAATCGCCCTTGTTATTTTTGTGGCTTTTGGCTGCATTGCACCGCAGACCTTTGCCAATGGTGCCAATGCGGCATTGAATTTTGTTCTGAAATATTTTTCGTGGTTTATTACACCGGCCGCTTTCTTTATGGTTATCTTCTGCCTGTGGGCCGGCTTCAGTAAATTTGGTAAAATCAAGCTGGGGGGGCCTGATGCAAAGCCCAAAATGAGCAAACCGGTTTGGTTTGCCATCGCTTTAACCTCTGGGATTGCTGTCGGCATCAATTATTATGGCGTTTATGAACCCATCAGCTTTGTTTACAATCCTCCGGCATTCCTGGGTGTAGAACCCCTGTCCTCCGGTGCGATTCTGAACGCTTTAAAATATACCTTTCTGCATTGGTGTCTGCATCCCTATGCCATCTACACGACCGCGGGACTTTGCGTGGTATTTTTAATCTACAATGCGAAAAAGCGTTACCGCGTCTGCACATCCCTGTATCCGCTTTTGGGTGAAAAAACCTATGGCGGCATCGGCAATTTTATCGATGCTGTTGCTATTTTTGCAATTATCGGCGGGATCGCCACATCTCTGGGCTTCGCGACTCTGCAGATCGCCCGCGGGCTGGATACGATTATCGGCTTTGAGAGCAATATGGTCAATTGGCTGATTATTATCGCCATCATGACGGTGTTTTACACAGCTTCCAGTATTTCTGGACTGCACAAAGGGATTACCTATATCAGTAATCTGAACACTGTTTTATACTTCTTCGTTTTAATCTTTTCATTCATTGTAGTTGATCCCATTGGCGTTACGGAGTTAACCATTACCGCCATTGGCCAGTACTTTAATGAATTTATTAATCTTTCTCTGTTTCTAGACCCAATTGCCAGAACCGGCTGGGTAGGAGCAAACAATGTATTCTTCAATACCTGGTGGATGGTCTTTGCGCCGCTGATTGGTTTATTCCTGGTCAAACTGGCTTATGGCCGGACAATTCGGGAATTTGTCACAGTTAATCTGATTGCGCCAGTGGTATTCTCCTTTGTATGGTTCGGCGTGTTTGGCGGCGGCAGCATTATTCTTGAAAAATTTTTCGGAACAAGCATTGGACAAATCGTTGAACAGGTAGGCTCAGATATGGCTCTCTACGCGTTCTTTAACCAGCTGCCCTGGAGCAAATTTATGAACGTTATTGCCCTGCTCATTGTTATCCTGTCATTTGTTACCCTTGCCGAATCAATGACTATGTCTATTTCGGCCATGACGCTTAAGGAATTTGAAGATGAAACCGGTGAAGCAAGTCCTCCGAGAATCGTCAGTATTTTCTGGGGCGCTATCATGGCTCTGGCGGCATACACCCTGCTGATTTCCGGCGGAACAGACGCTTTGCAGACTTCCGTTATTGTCTGTGGGCTGCCGCTATGTGTGATTATGGTCTTTATGATGGCGTCATTTTTCAAATCGATGAAACGGCTTGACGAATATGATATTTACAGTAAAGGCGACCTTTCTGTTTATGATACGGCTGAGAAGGAGCGGCTGGAAAGGATCGCCGCAGCTGAAGCAGAGGCCAGTGGAAATAGTGTTGAGAAAATTGAGTGATGGAATAAAGGGGTGGATTCGTTCGCCCCTTTTATCCAATTTTTAAAATTGTTATAATGATTGCAGCGACTTAGTTTTCAAACGGTTTCTAAAGGAGGTATTGATAATGACAAAAATAGACAAAAAAGTAAACGATACAATTCAGGAATTCATCGATTTTATTGATTTAAGATACAAGGGTCTGGTTATAACAGACCAGTTTAGTAAAATTGTCAAATTCAATGACCGCTTTTTAGAAATTTTTCATTTAAATGTTAGCGATACTCTGGAAATTCATCTTGAGGAGCTGTTTTTGAAGTATGGAATTGATGAGGACTCTGAATACTTCTATGATCTTGATAAAAACCAGGTGAATGTCCGGTTTAAGAGCATGAATTTTGGAGAAGAAACGAAGCTGAATATCTGGATTTTTGAGGTGGTAGGTTTGGAGAATGCCCGAATCAGCCTTTTGGAAACCATTGTGCAGTTCAGTAAGGATGGGATTCACGCCGTTAATCAGGATGGTAAGATAATCGTTTATAATGAGGCTCAGGGAAAAATCGATAACTATGAGCCTTCACAAGTTATCGGCAGGCACGCCATGGATATCTACGCGCTGGATTATGAATCCAGTCTGCTTTTAAGAGTGCTGAAAACACAAAAGCCAATCGAAAATGTGAGACAAGGCTACTATACCAAGGCAGGGACCTTCGTGGATTGTGTGACCTCAGTGATTCCGCTTTATTATCATGGAAAGATATTCGGCTCAGCTGCTATTGTCCGTGACTACAATGGGATTCTTCAGACGCTGGATGAAGAGAAAAAACAAACCAGCAAAGAGCGGATCAAAACGATCACCACTCAGCCAAACTATGAGTCAAAACAGACACGCTATACCTTCGACAGTATTATCACAGTGAATCCGGAGCTGGCGAAAAGCATCCAGTCCGCCAAACAGGCCGCCCAGACCGATTCCAATATCCTGATCATTGGCGAAACCGGGACAGGGAAGGAAATGTTTGCCCAGAGTATCCACGCCTACAGTACAAGGAGAGACAAGCCGTTTCTGGCCATTAACTGCGCGGCCATACCAGAATCGCTGCTGGAAGGCCTGCTGTTCGGGACGACAAAAGGTTCCTTTACCGGCGCGACCGACAAGCCGGGACTTTTTGAGGAAGCGGACGGCGGAACTATTTTTCTGGATGAAATCAATTCCATGTCCCTGTTTCTTCAGTCAAAGCTTTTAAGAGTTTTGGAGGAACGGACCGTCACACGCCTTGGATCAAACAAAATGATCCATGTAAGTGCGCGGATCATTTCAAGCTGTAATGAAAATCCTGCACAGGCGATTCAGGATAATAATTTCAGAAGCGACCTTTTTTACCGGCTGGCTGTTGTCTATATTGTAATCCCGTCACTGAGGATGCGCTTGGATGATGTAAGCCTGCTGACGAAATATTTTATCGAGATGTATAATAAACAGTTCGATAAAAAAATCATTGGAGTCGATTCAGAAGTTAAACAGCTTTTCGATCATTACAGCTGGCCTGGAAATGTCAGACAGCTCCGCCATCTTTTGGAATCCGCCATGAACGTTATCGATCCGGATGAGACCTATATTGGTATAAGGCATCTGCCCAAATACATTTTGGGTGAGGATAAAATCGGAAATTACGAAGGGCAGCCGGAACAGCCTGGCGAGATACGGACATCAGTCTCGATTGACAAAGGACAGAATATTTTTGAGGAATTGAAGGAAAAAGAGAAAGAGTTTATAATCGAAAGCCTGACCAAAAATGGCGGGAATATCGCGAAAACCGCCAAGCAGATGGGCATGAGCCGACAGAAGCTATACTATAAGCTTAAAAAATATAATTTAAAATAAGACTGCGGAGGTATGTTTGGAAAAGTAAGGGGAGAAAAATGTTTAAGGGAATCATTATTGCTGTGATCGGCGCTATGGCCTATGGCTTTATTTCACTTTTCACTAAGAATCTGGTCAATCTGTCAGTAACCAGCGATACCATACTGGTCAGCCGGTTTTTGATTATTTTTCTGGTGATCGGCGCTTATCTGTCAGTCAGGAAAAAGCTTGTAAAGCCCACAAAGAGTCAGGTTAAGGATTTGCTGATATACGGCGTTATCGGTTATGGTGGAGCGATTTTTCTGCTGGCCGAATCCTATATCTTCATGCCTATGAGTCAGGCCACCATGATTCACTTTTCATATCCGTTGTTTGTCGCGCTTTTTATGGTTGTTTTTTATAAGGAGAAAATGACCGGCGTAAAGGCTATTGCTCTGGTTCTGACCTGTCTGGGGATTGCATTTCTCATGGAATTTAATTTTACAGTAAACCCTGTGGGAATGCTCATCGCACTTTTATCCGGTGCGGCCTTTGGTCTTTATATGGTCAGTGTCAGTGAAAGCAGTATCAAAGAGCTGGACCCGCTTAACTTGCTTTTTTATCTGGCGCTGGTGGTGGTACTTGTGTTTGGTGCCTGGGGCATGATAAAAGGAGAACTTCACCTTGTCAGTCTCGAGTCCGCTGCTTATCTGTCAATGCTGGGGGTGGCCGTTTTGTCGATTATCGGTATTGGCTTTTCGACGGTTGCCATTCGTGCCATTGGTCCGACCTATGCGGCGATGATCTGTGTGCTTGAGCCTGTAGTGGCGCTTTTGTGCGGTGTTGTCATTTTCAGGGAGCCTCTGACAGCCTACAGTTTTCTGGGGAGCCTGATGATGTTTGCGGTTATTCTGCTTATCGCCTTTGAAGGGTATTTTAGAAAGAAAAAATCAGAAAGAGGGAATAATAATGGAAACTGAAGCGAAAAAGGTATATGATTTTTTGGACGGGCTTGGTGTAGAGTATCAGGTAATTGAGCATCCGCCTGTGTACACCTGTGATGAACTGGAGCAATATATGGATGGCGTGAAAGGGGCGCACTGTAAAAACCTTTTACTGCGCAACAAAAAAGGGAACCGGCACATCCTGGTGATTCTGGAAGAGTCAAAACAGATGAATATCAAGGAATTTGGCAAACAGATTGGAATCAGCAATCTGAGCTTTGCTTCTGAGGAACGGCTTCTCAAATATCTGGGCGTCACCACCGGAGCCGTCTCTGTTTTTGGTATTATTAATGATCAGGAGCATGAGGTAGAGGTTTATATTGACCAGGACGTCGTGGATCAGGACTTTGTGAACTTTCACCCCAATGTCAATACAGCCACAGTTCACTTTAGTGTAGAAGGTCTGAAAAAGTTTTTGGGGGCCTGCGGTAATCCGGTGCAGATTGTTCATGTTTGAAAAGAAATTGAGAGGAAAAGATGGGATGCTATAGAGGAATACCTGTACGCCTAGATCGGGAAAAGCTGTTTGAACAAATGCATATTCGCAGGGATCTCTGGAATTTTAATGAGTATGAAAAGGCATATGATGAGCTTTCAGAAGAGCTGCCGAGGCTTATCGAGACGCGTGGAATTTATAAGCTTGTTTCTAATGAAATAGGGACGCTGATCCATAAAGACCTTGCAGGCCTCAGCCATCTGGTATGCAGCATGGTTACGCTTGGGCCAGGGATCAGTGAACGCTGCACCGCTTATTTTATGGAAAAGGATTATCTGAAGGGGTTGATGATTGACAGCATCGCCGACCAGGTTCTATTTGATCTGTCAAATGATTTTTATCAGATTATCAGAGAAGATGTCTGTACACGCAGAGGATTTGGACTGACGGTCCGTTTTGCTCCAGATGATCAGCTGATCCCGATCCATTTTCAGAAGGAAATTTTAGAGATTGTGGATGGACGGCGTCAGCTGGCGGTGGATATTACAGAGGGTTATATGTACAATCCCATAAAGACCCTGGGATATGTATACGGCGCTGACCATGAAATTTGTACGGCTGAGGTGGATCACGACTGCCGCCTTTGTTCAAATACTGGCTGTGAGTTTCGAAAAACAGAAAGGCCATCGGCATAATTCGGTATACGCCAAAACGACGTATACCTCTAAAAACACTTAAAAAGCCCATTATTTGGGCTTTTTTTGTTTTTAGTAAAGATTCACAGAATATTGGGATAGACGATTTTATCAAAAATCTACCTAAATAAAGTAATAATTTACAATTCATTTTCTGAAAAAGGTTATATAATTGAATAAAACATTTAGTGTACTTAATCTAATAAATGTTCTAATCTGACAGAGGAGTAAGTGATCGATATGACAAAGCTAATGGTAATTGGTGGATTTTTAGGCGCCGGAAAGACAACGGCAATGATTGAAGTGGCTAAAACACTTAAAACACTTGGTAATACAGTCGGTCTTATTACAAATGATCAGACCGATTATCTGGTGGATACTCAGTATGTTGAGAATCACGATCTGGAGGTCACAGAGCTGACAGGAAGCTGCTTCTGCTGTAACTATCCAGGCTTCGCAGAGCGCGTGGATGAGATGCGCCAGGAGGATTTTATTCTGGCAGAGCCAGTTGGGAGCTGCACAGACCTGGTTTCAACGATCATGAAACCCTCTAAAGAGGGAAAAGCCGGCGAACTTTATGTCCTGCCCCTTTCTGTTTTGGTGGAACCCGGACGCCTGAAGGATTTTATGGAAAATAATACCGAAGCCTTCTCAGAAGGTGTGTATTACATTATGGATAAGCAGATGGAGGAAGCCGATTTTATTGTTTTAAACAAAGTCGACACACTCGACGATGGCGACAAAGAAAAACTGGTCGGCTATTTAAATGAAAAATACCCGGCGAGCCGAGTAATGGAAATTTCTGCGCGAGAAGGCAAGGGTGTTGAAACCTGGCTCTTGGCAGTCCTGTCAGCGGATATTGCCGCTTCAAACGCAAAAAAAATGGAGGTTGTCTATGAGACCTACGGCAACGCAGAGGCCGAAATGGGCTGGCTGAATGCCAAGGCTGAAATAAATGCCAAAGACACCGTAAATGGCGATGCTCTGATGAGCGCGCTCGGCGAGGCTCTGAAAGAAGCTGTAGCGAAGGAAGGCGGCGAAATCGGCCACCTTAAACTTTATTTAGATACGGACAAGGGAGCATCAAAGCTGAGCTGTGTGGGTGTCCGGCAGCCGGTGGAACTGGACCAGACCCTGGGGCAGGAAATGAAAAAAGGGCAGCTGACCATTAATCTGAGAGCAGCTGTCGATCCTGTACTGCTTGAAAAATATACCCATGAAAAGGTGAATGCGCTGGGTGAAAGCCTTGGGTTCAACGCTGAGAATCTTGTTATCGAGGCGTTTCGCCCAGGATTCCCGAATCCCACTTACCGGATGTAAAGCCTTTACAAAAAAACAAGGAAAATTTACCAAAAAAACAGGCTGATTTCGTATACATATGCGGCTTCAGTCTCTTTTTCGTGGAGATTTTTCCAAAAATACCAAGGCACCTACAATCATTTTTTTCTTCTAAGCGATATACTTAACACAAGCTAAAACAAATGAACCACTGTGAATAAAACAATTTTGGAGGAAAAAATGGGTAAAGAACTTTTATTAAAAACATTGAGACATGAACAGACAGACGGTGTGCCGTTCGTGCCGTTCAGCGGTGTGCACGCAGGTTCCTTAAAAGGCTATACAGCCAGAGAAGTGCTGACGGACGGCGATAAGTTATATGAATCATTGATGGAGGTTCATAAATTATACACACCAGATGGTATGCCGGTCATTTTCGATTTACAGATCGAAGCTGAAATTTTAGGCTGCGAGCTGCTCTGGGCAGAAGATAATCCGCCTTCTGTCATGAGCCATCCCTTTGCAGGTGATCCTAAAGTGCCGTGCAAATGCAAAATTCCAAAGAAAACCGACGGACGTATTCCAATGGTTCTGGATGTTATGCGCCGTGTAAAGGAATCTGTAGGCGACGATACCGCTTTATATGGCCTGATCTGTGGCCCGGTTACCCTGGCTTCACATATCCGTGGCAGCGAATTCTTTATGGATATTATCATGTATCCAGATTATGTTAAAGAGCTGGTCGCTTTCTGCACAGAAGTCTGTAACGCCATGACGGATTATTATGTAGAGGCAGGAATGGATGTCATTGCTCTGGTCGACCCGATTATCAGCCAGATTTCACCAAAATCCATTGAGGATCTGTTTATGGATCAGTTCAAAGCTGCTTTTGACTATATCCGCAGTAAGGGCGCTCTCGGCTGCTTCTTTGTCTGCGGCGATGCGACTATTCAGATGGATGTTATGTGCCGGACATATCCAGACGGCGTTTCTATCGATGAAAATGTTAATATTTATGAAGCCAAGAAAGTTACAGACCAGTACAATATTACAATCGGCGGGAATATCCCTCTGACAACAACTATGCTTTTCGGGACACAGCAGGACAATATGAAATATGTTGTCGATATGTTAGACAACATCGACCATCATAACCTGATCGTGAGCCCTGGTTGCGATATGCCATACAATGTGCCTATGGAAAACACCATCGCATGTGTGCAGGCTGTTAAGCACACCGATGAAGTACGCGAAATGGTTAAAAATTACGAAGCGGTCGATACCCTTGGCGACGTAGAGCTGCCGGACTATGAAAATCTGGATAAACCTTTTATCGAAGTCTTTACCCTCGATCCGGTTCAGTGCGCTGCCTGTACATATATGGAAAAAGCAGCGATGCTGGCCAGAGAAGAATTTGGCGACGCTGTCGATATTGCCGTTTATAAATACTGCATTAAAGAAGATATTGCGCGTACACAGAAAATGGGCGTACAGCATCTGCCGTCCATCTATATCAACGGACAGCTGGTGTGGTCTTCCATCATTCCAAGCCGCCAGGAAATTGTGAACGAAGTGAAAAAATATTTATAAAAAATAACACCAGGGTGGGTGCCTCAGGTTACCCACCCTGTTTTCAGTGGAGGGAAAAATGAAGCTGGTACTTTTGACTGGTTTTTTGGGATCTGGCAAAACAACTTTTTTAACAAATCTGTTAAAAAGCTTTAACGACGTAAAAATTGGGGTTTTAATGAATGAGTTTGGCGAAAAAAGTATTGATGGCGAACTCATTAAAGGCGATGATTTTGATTTGCTTGAGCTGACAGGCGGTTCCGTTTTCTGCGCCTGTTTAAAGGAAAATTATATTAAAGGACTGGCAGGCTTTCTGGATTACGATTTAGAATATGTTTTTGTGGAGTCCTCCGGTGTAGCCGATCCCTCAAACATGGGAACCATTTTAGAGACAGTGTCCTCAATCAGCGGAAAAGCCTACGATTATCTTGGGGCTATCTGTATTGTGGACGGCCTGTATTTTCTGGAGCAGTATGATCTGATTCCGGCGCTCCATAAACAGCTAATCTACAGCAACGCAGTGATTATCAATAAAACGGATTTACAGAGCGAAGAGCGGTTAAATCAAATTGAGGAAAAGATAAGGGAAGTAAACAGCAGAACGCAGATATACAGAGCCGCTTTCTGCGAGGTTTCCATGGAAGAAATCCTTGAAAAAATGAACGGTGAGCAGCCCGCTCCGGTTGAGACCACCAATACATGGGAATCGCGGCCTAAAACAAGTGTTCTGCGCTCAGATGAGCCTTTGGATTATCAGAAGTTTGGGGCCTTTCTGCATGATATCAAAAAACATGCCTACCGGATTAAGGGCTTTGTAAAAACCAATGCCGGTGATTTTGAGGTCAGCTGCGTCAATGAATTTGCAGTCATGAATCCATGGAAAACAGCGCTTGATAAAACAGAAGTTGTTATTATTTCTTCGGTAGGCATTAAAATTATCAGTGAGGTGCTCGCTGCCTGGAAAAAATTTTTAGGTGATGTGCCCATGGAATTCAGATAGGGATGAAAAATGAGTACGATTTATCAGTTTTCGACTTTTGAGACTTTTAAAAATCGTGGCTTTGACGGCTGCGGCACCGTTGAGGAGCTCCTTGAATATGGCGATATCGGCTTTGGGACCTACCATGCCCTGAATGGAGAAATGATCGTCCTGGATGGTGTGCCCTACAGGGCTGACGGCGACTGCCGCATATTGAGGGCGGACGAAAATGACAGGACACCCTTTGCCACAGTCTCAGACTTCACCCCGGACACTTATTTTGAAATGGGTGAATTTACTGGTATGGATGATCTGTGCAGACAGTTGGATGAGCAGCTGAAATCCCAAATTCATGAGCGCTGCTTGATCGGGCGTCTGGACGGGTGGTTTAAAGAAATTGAGATTCACAGCGTCTGGCCCGTTGAAAATCCCTATGAGGCGCTGGATGAAATTGTCGCGCGGCAGAAATGTGTGACGCTTAAAGCGATTAACGGAACGCTTGTCGGCGTCCGCTGCCCTGAGTGGGCAGACAAGAAAAATTTTGTCGGATGGCATTTTCATTTTTTATCAAAGGATCATGAATGGGGCGGCCATGTGAATCAGGTAAGTGGAGAGCAGCTCGCTGGAAGCTTGAAAATCTGCCATCAAATCGAGTGTATTGATCATCACTGAGCGGCTTGCAATTCTCCTCTAATTATGGTATAATAAAAAAACATAAAAAGTTTTAAATTATAAGGATACAATAATGTATTTTAGTTTATTGCTTAAAAATAAAAATATCGGGTTTCGCTCGGTATTTTTATTTTTTGTCACAGCAGACAGAATACAGATTGTATCCTTTTATTTTGTCTGTGTGAAGATAGATAAAACATAAAAATAAGTTGGAGGAAAAATGAAAAAAGAACCTAAGTATGAAAATGTGCGGGACTTTCTTAAGAAAAAGGATATTGAGTTTTCCGTCCAGCGCTATTTGATCGACGCGCTGAAGTACATGGCTTTTGGTTTGTTTGGCACACTGCTGATGGGCAGTATCCTGAACCAGGTCGGAATATTATTTCATATTCCCTTTTTAAACGAGACGCTGTGGCCCGCTGCGCAGGCGATGACAGGGCCAGCCATTGCAGTCGCTGTTGCCTTTGGCCTTAATGCGCCGCCGCTTGTCTTATTTTCCATTACAGTGGCGGGCTTTCTCGGCAACGCCCAGGGCGGGCCGGCCGGCGCTCTGATCGCTGCGGTTATCGGGGCGGAGTTTGGCAAGGCCGTTTCGGGAGAGACAAAGGTGGATATTTTAGTAACCCCCTTTGTGACCATGCTCATCGGCTCACTCGTTGCTGTGGTGGTTGGCCCGCCCATCGGTGCTTTTATGACAGCCTTGGGAAATGTGATCATGTGGGCTACAGAACAGCAGCCAGTCATCATGGGCATTGTTATCTCGGTAGTCGTAGGGGTGGTGCTCACGCTGCCGATTTCCAGCGCGGCGCTTTGCATTATGCTGAACCTTTCGGGAATAGCCGCCGGAGCGGCGACAGTGGGCTGCTGCTGCCAGATGGTCGGCTTTGCGGTTCAGAGTTATAAGGAAAACGGTATCGGCGGATTGGCGGCCCAGGGGCTGGGAACTTCCATGATTCAGGTGCCCAATATTATTAAAAACTGGCGGATATGGATACCGCCAACGGCGGCGTCGGCGGTCTTGGGGCCTCTGGCAACCACTGTTTTTCAGATGCAGAATACGCCGGTCGCCGCAGGGATGGGAACCTGTGGACTTGTCGGGCAGATTGGCACAGTTATGGCCATGACAGAGGCTGGGCAGCCAATGGTGCAGATTGTGCTTGGCATCGGCCTGCTCCAGATTATTCTGCCGGCAGTTGTGACGATGATTTTTTATAAGCTCTGCGCCAGAGTGGGCTGGATTAAAGCCGGCGATATGAAATTGGACTTATAAACCACTGGCATCATTAAGGTTTTAGGGGTATAATGAGATCCGTTAAAGACTAAGAATGGAGCGGCATAATGACAAAAGATGCGCGAAAGCGTTTTTTACTGAGGGTTGTGTTTGTGTTCTACATTGGTTTTCTGGCAATGGTCACGCTGCTGCCCACATCAAACATTGCGTACGAATCCAGCTACAACCTGCTTCCGCTTACCAATATTGATAATTATATTTATGATATTGTGCACAGCGGGATTATAAATTGGGAGTTTCTGGCCACCAAGCCGACAGATGCGGTGAGTATTCTGTACAATACCTTTACCTATTCCTTTCGGAATCTGGCGGGAAACATAGTGCTTTTTATTCCTTTGGGGCTATTGTACCCGCTTTGCAGAAAGAAACGGGTGAGTTTTCCCCATATATTGATTGTGACAGTCGGCACCACAGCCTTGATTGAATTGCTGCAATTTGCCTTTCTGTCGAGCCGCAGCGCGGATGTGGATGATCTGATACTGAATTTTATTGGCGGTATGATCGGTTACCTGATCTATAAATGGATCGAATGACGGAGGGTTTATGGCGAAAATAAAAAAGAAGTTTGTATGCCAGAACTGTGGGTACAGCACCCCTAAATGGATGGGGCGCTGTACAGAATGCGGCGAATGGAATTCCTTTGTGGAGGAGCTGGACATGCCCACCGATCAGGGAAAGAAAAATACCCTTGAACGGGCGGTATACACAAAACCGAAGCGTATTGAGGAAATCATTCCTCAGAAAGAGGATCGTTTTAAAACGAAAAACAAGGAACTCGACCGTGTCCTCGGCGGTGGTATCGTGCCCGGAGGCGTTATCCTCCTGGGCGGTGACCCTGGAATTGGAAAGTCGACGATCCTGTTGCAGACGACGGAGAATCTTGGAAGCCAAGGGCTTAAAATCTTGTATATTTCGGGTGAAGAATCTGAGCAGCAGCTCAAAATGCGGGCAGTCCGGATGAATGTAAAATCCCAGAATATCTTTTTTCTGTCTGAGATTAACGTACCCTATATCGTGGATACTATTTTGAATGAGAAACCTGATCTTGTCATTATTGACTCGATACAGACAATGTACAGTCCTACGATTACCTCGGCTCCCGGAAGCGTCAGCCAGATAAGGGAGAACGCCAACGCGTTGATGCAGATTGCCAAAAAAGATAATATTTCGATGATTCTGGTCGGGCATGTGACCAAGGAAGGCAATATTGCTGGTCCACGTGTGTTAGAACACATGGTTGATACGGTTTTATATTTTGAGGGTGAAAAGTACCATACCTACCGGATACTCAGAGGGGTCAAAAACCGTTTTGGCTCAACCAACGAGATCGGTATTTTCGAGATGGCGCAGGATGGCCTGCACGAGGTGGCAAATCCCTCTGAAATGATGTTGTCAAGCCGGCCGAAAAATACCTGCGGCTCAGTGGTAGTGCCCTGCATGGAGGGAACGCGTCCGCTTTTAATCGAGCTTCAGGGGCTCGTATCTCAGACAAGCTTCGGTAACCCAAGGCGTATGGCCACCGGAATGGACTATAACCGTATGGTGCTGCTCCTGGCTATTATGGAAAAACGGCTGGGATTACAGCTTCAGAATCTCGATGCTTATATCAATGTGGTCGGAGGTATGAAAATAGACGAACCGGCTCTCGATCTGGCCGTTGTGTCTGTGCTGTACTCAAGCTTCAGAAATTTTGAGATTCCAGAGGATATGATGATTATCGGCGAGGTTGGCCTGACTGGTGAGGTCAGAAATATACAGCACATTGAAAAGCGTCTTAAAGAGGGCGCAAAGCTTGGTTTCAAGCGTTGCATCATGCCAAAGGGCAATGCCCGGGGCCTGGAGAATACAGGGCTTGAGCTGCTGCCGGTAGACAACATCTCCAAGGCTTTAAATATATTGAAGTAAGAATGTAACAAAACAGAATGCGGATTTTGGATAATGTCAAATAGTTTTTGTAGTCTTTTTTAGCAATCCCTTAACAAAAATTTATCCTTTTCAATTCTAATAATTACAGATATAATGAAATTATCCTGAGATGTTCGTTACAACCTTATTTTTGAACCTACACTTATTTATAGGGAGTCCGGATGTTCTCTATGCAATGTTAAGCCTCCTTTGAGTGGAAAACAGACCCTTAGAGACAGGGCACCCACCTAGCATCCGCTAGGCGTCAAAAATGGTGGACGGCATATTCGGGATTTAGCACCTTCGGGTGCTTTTTTCATGTTCTGAACAAATAAAGGTTCTTGAATTCACAGGGCTGAATTGATACAATTAACCAATACGAAAAAAACAGGAGGCTTGACGTGTTTGAATATATAAAAGGCAATTATGAAGAGCAGGCGTCAGACTACATCGTTGTAGACCATCAGGGGATGGGGTACCGGATCAATGTTTCCGCAAACACGATGTCTGAGCTTCCCAAATTACACAAGGAAGTAAAGGTCTATATCCATCCGGCGTTTAAGGAAGATGATGTAACGCTCTACGGCTTTTCATCAAAAGAGGAGCGTGAGATATTCAGAACCATTATCACCATTTCCGGTATCGGGCCAAAAGCAGCGATGGGGCTGCTGTCACAGTTTACCAGGGACGAGCTGATTCGCTACATTGTCAATGAGGACGCCAAAGCGATTGCGCGCGCGCCGGGAATCGGGCAAAAGACAGCCAATCGAATTATTCTGGAGCTTAAGGACAAATATAAGAATTTTGCTTTTGCGGATTCGGCAGAGCCGGGCGCCATCGAAAATCTCAGAGAGGCAGACAATCTCTTTAACGAAGCAGTTAACGGGCTGCTGGGATTAGGCTATGGCTATGCTGAAGCATCAGATCTGGTTGAAAAAATTATTCAGCCTGGAATGAGCATTGAGGATATTCTGAAGAATGCGCTGATGTCCGCAAATCCTCTTGGACGGTAGGTGAATAAAAATGAAGGATCGTATAGTGACAAGCGGTTTTACCGAAACCGATATTGATATTGAGAGAAGCCTGAGGCCGCAGCGCCTGGAGGACTATATTGGACAGGACCGCGTTAAACGCCAGATGACCATCTTTATTCAGGCAGCCCAGAAGCGCGGTGAGCCGCTGGACCATGTTCTCCTTTATGGACCGCCAGGGCTTGGAAAGACCACTTTAGCCAATATTATTGCCCAGGAAATGGGAACGAATATAAAGACGACCTCTGGACCGGCCATTGAAAAGCCTGGAGATCTGGCCGCCATTTTAACCAGCCTTAAGGAGGGAGACGTCCTGTTTATCGACGAAATCCACAGGCTGCAGCGAAGTGTGGAGGAGGTGCTGTACCCGGCAATGGAAGACTTTGTTCTGGATATCATCCTTGGCAAGGGACCGAGCGCAAAATCCATTCGTCTGGATCTGCCCAAATTTACGTTGGTCGGCGCCACGACACGGGCTGGCCTGCTGACGGCGCCGCTGCGGGACCGTTTTGGTGTGGTTCAGCGGCTGGAGCTTTACAACCAGAGCGAGCTGGCAACTATTATCAGCCGGTCGGCGGAGATATTGTCTGTCAATCTGGATGAAAAGGGCGCGGAGGAGCTGTCGGTGCGTTCACGCGGAACGCCGCGTATTGCCAACCGTTTATTGAAAAGGGTGCGCGATTTTGCCGAAATCGAGGGAAAAGGCATTATTGATCTGGAGACAGCCAGAACAGCTTTAGAACTCTTTGAAGTGGATGCCAAAGGATTAGATGAAATTGACAGGATTATGCTGACGACCATCGTTGAAAAATTTGACGGCGGTCCTGTAGGGATCGACACACTGGCGGCTGCCATCGGCGAGGAGCGAAATACCATCGAAGAGGTTTATGAGCCTTACCTGATTCAGCTCGGTTATCTGGCCAGAACGCCAAGGGGACGCGTGATCACATCAGGCGGCTATAGGCATCTGGGCCTTGAACCGGCAGCCATGCAGGAACAGGTGAAATTGGATTTAGAAATAGAGGAATAAATTTGGAAACACTAACGACAAAGGATTTTTATTATGACCTGCCGGAAGAGCTTATTGCCCAGACGCCGGAAAAGAAAAGGGACGCGTCGAGGCTGATGGTGCTCAACCGTATGGAGGGAACCGTCCAGGACCGTCATTTTCACGATATTATTGATTATTTAACCGAGGGTGACCTGCTGGTTATGAATAATACAAAAGTACTTCCAGCGCGGATTTTTGGCAAAAAAGAGGAAACCGGGGGCAAGGTTGAGCTGCTGCTGCTCAAACGGCTGGATGATAAAACCTGGGAAACCATGGTAAAGCCGGGAAAGAAAGCAATGCCTGGCACACGTCTGGTCTTTGGAGATAAGCTCAGGGGTGAGATTAAGGATAAGGTAGAGGGCGGTCTCAGAACCATTGAATTTGAATATGACGGCATTTTTGAGGAGATTATCGGGGAGCTGGGTACCATGCCTCTGCCGCCATATATTCATGAGGTTTTAGAAGACCAGGATCGGTATCAGACGGTTTACGCCAAGTATACGGGTTCTGCCGCTGCCCCGACCGCCGGTCTGCATTTTACGGAGGAGCTGCTTAATGCGCTCCGCCAAAAGGGCGTCAGAACTGCTGAGGTTACACTGCATGTGGGCATCGGAACCTTTCGTCCGGTAAAATGTGATAATATACTGGATCATCACATGCATGAGGAAACCTATCAGGTGCCCGAAGAAACCGCAAAGCTCATCGAGGAAACCCGGAAAAAGGGTGGCAGAGTGATTGCTGTTGGCACGACGTCTGTCAGAACGCTGGAGAGCGCTGCCGCCCGCTTTGATGGTGAGGTTCAGGCGTGCGAGGGATCCACGGATATTTTTATCTATCCCGGCTACAAATGGCAGGTGGTTGATGCGCTGATCACGAATTTTCATCTGCCTGAGTCTACATTGCTGATGTTGGTCTCATCTTTTTATAATCGTGAAGCTGTTCTGGAGGCTTATCAGCACGCTATTGACGCGCGTTACCGTTTTTTCAGCTTTGGTGACGCCATGTTTATTTATTAGGAGAAAAACTGAATGTTCAGATACGAATTAATCAAAGAAGATAAGCATACCGGGGCGCGCCTTGGTAAAATTCACACCAACCATGGTGTTATCAACACACCGATTTTTATGCCGGTTGGGACACAGGCGACGGTTAAGTCCATGACCAGTGAGGATTTGAAGGAGATGGATGCCAATATTATTCTCGGTAATACCTACCACCTTTACCTGCGGCCTGGACAGGAAATTATGGAGAAGGCGGGAGGGCTTCATAAATTTATGAACTGGGACCGGCCAATCCTCACAGACAGCGGTGGATTCCAGGTTTTTTCCTTAAATGATTTAAGAAAAATTACAGAAGAAGGTGTGGAGTTTTGTTCACATTTAGATGGCTCCCGTCACTTTATGTCTCCGGAAAAATCCATCGATATGCAGAATACGATCGGCGCTGATATTATCATGTGTTTTGATGAGTGTGCTCCGGCAGATGCGGATTACGAGTACACCAAAAAATCCATGGAAATGACGACGCGCTGGGCGAAGCGTTGTAAAGACGCTCATAAGCGCCCAGACGATCAGGCACTTTTTGGCATCGTGCAGGGAGGTATGTATGAGGACCTCCGGGCAGAGAGCGTGAGAGGGCTGACTGAAATTGATTTTCCGGGCTATTCTATCGGCGGTTTGAGCGTTGGGGAGTCCAAAGATACCATGTACCGGATTCTGGACGCGACGGTCCCGCTTCTGCCGAAAGACAAGCCCCGTTACCTTATGGGGGTCGGCTCGGTGGATGCACTTTTAGAAGGCGTAATACGTGGTGTGGATATGTTTGACTGTGTGCTCCAGACCCGTATCGCGCGCAACGGAACAGCCATGACCAGCCAGGGAAAGGTGGTCGTGCGCAATGCGACCTATAAGGAAGATTTTACGCCCTTAGATCCAGAATGCGATTGTTTCGTTTGTCGAAATTATACAAGAGCTTACTTACGTCATTTGGTAAAATGCAATGAAATTTTGGGTGCAAGGTTATTGACATATCACAATTTATACTTTACACTTAAGCTTATGGAAAAAGTACGGAATGCTATTATGGAAGACAGCCTTTTAGCATTCAAGGAAAGTTTTTTTCAAAAATACGGAATATAATATTAAGGAGAATTAAAAAATGCAAGGTGGTTTAATGACATTTCTCCCGCTGATCCTGCTCGTTGTTTTCTTTTATTTCTTTATTATGCGTCCACAGAACAAGCAGAAAAAAGAAATACAGGCCATGCGGGACAACATGAAGCCAGGGGATGAAATTTTGACAATTGGTGGTTTTTATGGGATAATTTATGCAATCGATGATGAAAACATCGTCCTCGAGATGCTTCCGGATTTCCATAAGGCAATGATCGTTAAAAGTGCTGTTTCAAAGGTAATCAAACGTGAAGAAACGGAAGATGATACCGAGGAAGAAACAACCGAATCTGTTTCAGAACCTGAAACCATTGAAGAAGAATCCCAGGAAACTCAGGATTACAATGACAGCCCCGTAGAGGACGCTGAATTTGAAGATGTGACAGATGAAAATGTCGAAGTCGGCGAAGAAGTCGACGAAGACAAAAAATAAAAACTGCATAAAGGAGCGTGAATGAGATGAAACACATCACAATCGTTAAAAAAGGTACTCTAGCGGATGTTAAAAACAAAGGCTGCGGTGAATGCCAGACTTCCTGCCAGTCTGCATGCAAAACTTCCTGCACAGTAGGAAACCAGCAGTGTAAACAATCTAAATAATAATGAGTTTGCGAAAAAGCAGTAACAGTGTTTACTGCTTTTTCTTTGCATAAAATTTGTAGAAAAGAAAGATAAGAAAGAAGATAATCATGATACATAAGTTTTATTTGAATGGTCTCTATATTGTTTTGGATGTCAATAGCGGCACCGTACTGACAGTGGATGAGATGACCTATGAGGTTCTGGACCATTATAAGAAAATAAGCCGGGACCAGATCGTTGAAAAGCTGAAGCATAAATATCCAGAGGAGGAGCTGCTGGAGGTTATTCTGGAGCTTGAAATGCTCGAAGAACAGAAAATGCTTTTTACTGAAAGCGACTATGACCCGAATGTCTACAAGAACCATGATCTGATCAAAGCCCTCTGTCTCCATGTCGCCCATGACTGCAATCTGAAATGCAACTACTGCTTTGCTTCTCAGGGAGATTTTAACGGCGAAAAGCTGTTGATGCCCCTGGAAGTCGGAAAGAAAGCCATTGATTTTATTGTCGAACAGTCAAAAGACCGCCAGAACCTGGAAGTCGATTTCTTTGGCGGGGAGCCGCTCATGAATTTTGATGTGGTTAAAGAGCTGGTGGACTATGCAAGAAGCAAGGAAGAAAGCCATCACAAGAAATTTAAATTTACAATCACAACCAACGGTGTGCTTTTAGACGAAGAAAATATGGCTTATATCGACGAAAATATGGATAATGTAGTTTTAAGCCTTGATGGAAGAAAATGCGTGAATGACAATATGCGGAGAACCGTCAATGATAAGGGCTCCTTCGATATTATTATTGATAAAATTAAGAAAATGGCAGCTATGCGCGAGGGTAAGAAGGACTACTATGTCCGCGGTACCTATACCAAGCATAATCTGGACTTCGGTGAGGATGTGAATTTTCTGGCTGAGGAAGGCTTTAAGAGCATTTCTGTAGAGCCTGTCGTTGCAGAGGAGGAACACGATTATGCGATTTTGAGAGAAGATGTAGACCAGATTCTGGCAGAGTACGATAAGCTGGCTCTGGATTATCTGAACCGCCATGAAAAAGGCTTAGATTACAATTTTTTCCATTTCAATATTGACCTAAGCAACGGCCCGTGTGTCTATAAACGCCTGTCAGGCTGCGGCGCCGGCCGCGACTATGTCGCGGTAACACCTGAAGGCGATATTTATCCCTGCCATCAGTTTGTGGGCAATGAGGAATTTAAGATGGGAACAGTGGATGAAGGCATCCAGCATCCTGAAATCAAGGACGAATTCGGCAAAGCGAATCTCCTGCAAAAAGAAAAATGCCAAAACTGCTGGTGTAAGTATTTCTGCGGCGGAGGCTGCCACGCAAACGCCTATAATTTCAACCACACAGTGATGGAACCCTATGATGTTGCCTGCGAGATTGAACGCCGTCGGGTAGAAAACGCCATTATGATCAACATTCTGGAAGGAAATGTCTGACAATAAAATAGTTGAGTAACAAAAAACCTCCATTCCATTTAATGGAGGTTTTTTTATGAAGCAAGATAATATTGATGGAGAAAACTTAAGAATTCTATTTTTGAAAGCGTTAAACACTTGAAAAATAATCGGGGATGGATATAATGTGTTTCGTAAATAGGAATTGCCAATTCAATCGCTGTGGAAAAGCAGACGAAATACGAGCGAAAGCTGAAAGGAGATAATCAGATGTTGTACCGAACTGTAGTTGACCACACCATGCCTGGTATGGGAAATGATAGCGAAGCCGATGTTCGCTTGAAAATTGCGAGCACCATGATTGATCGTGATTATCCGGTTGCAGAGATAGCGAAGATCACAGGTCTGTCCATCGATGACGTTGAAGAACTGAAGTAAAAATTTTAGATAGGTTATTAAAACAGGTGCAACTTAAGCGTGCCTGTTTCTTTATTTTTTGGACGCTTGACAGTCCTTAAAGGTTTCTTTATAATGAAGTGGTCCCGTGTCTGTGGTTGAAAGTCGATGCCAGTCGCAGGCGAAGCGATCCACGTAAGGCTTTCTAAAAGCGGAAAGCTGATCATAGTGCGGCCTAGATGTAAGACCAGCCGGCGTAAAGCCGAGAGGAGGAGTTGTGATATAAACCTTGAGCTAAACTTCCAGCTGGCGAGTGTGGGGGAAAAAACCAGGTCAGACGGGAAAACGGGGAGACCTTTGGCCTCCCTGTTACATTATTGTAACAATTTGTATGTGCATTTTCGTGTGAGTTATGGTATAATATTGCCATCACCAGTACAGGATGGCGATTTTTGTTAATCGTTTTAATGTGCTGGTACAGTGACCTTTTGAAAGGAGTTATCATTATGAAATTCACAATTTACGGAAAAAACATGCATGTATCAGAAGGTTTAAAAGAAGCACTCAGGAAAAAGTTCGAAAAGTTTGATCGCTACTTTGGGCAGGAGACAGAAGTGTATGCGACATTCAGCAAGGAAAAAAATTTCCAGATGCTGGAAATAACCATACCGATGGGTAAAACAATTTTACGAGCCGAAGAAAAAAGCGAAGATATGGCTGGTTCCATTGAAGCTGTCGTCGACAAGCTGGAAGGCCAGTTAAGAAAACATAAAACAAAACTGCAAAAACGTTACGCTGAAGAAGCATTGAAATATAACCTGGACGGTCTTGAACCAATGGAAGATTACGAAGAGCATCCGCCAAAGGTCGTGCGCACAAAGAAATTTGCCGTTAAGCCGATGTCAGTCGATGAAGCAACCATGCAGATGGAGCTTTTAGGACATGATTTCTTTGTATTTTTAAATGCGGAAACCGAGGATGTTAACGTTGTTTACATGAGAAAAGACGGAAACTATGGTCTGATCGAGCCGATTTTCTAGTAAAATAACCCTTGACACCCGTTAAGAAGTAGTATTTAACGGGTGTTTTTGTTTGACATAATAAATCTTTTGATTTAAAATAGACGTAATATAATGTCATTAGAATACGTGTTTACTTTTCAGAATAAATACAGAGGGTAGGGAAGTTATGTTTGTACTAATAGCAATTATACTAGGACTAATCATTGGCTTTATCAGAGGCGGAAGCTTTAAAGGCTTCAAAGCGAAGAAAATCTCCTTGCTGCCTTTGGGAATTATCGGAATTATTTTGCAGTTTGGACTCCATCTGTATTATTATACTGGCGGTATCGAAGCGGTTGATGCATTCTTACCAGTGGTCAATTTTATCAGCTACATTTTGATTTTGGTCATGCTGGTCTTTAATCTGGATGATTTCTGGACCATTATGATGGCGGTTGGGATCACGGCGAATTTTATTGTCACTTTTATCAACGGCGGCAAGATGCCTGTGGCGTCAAAAATTGTTGAGTCGCTTCCAGCGACATCAGCGTTCGCTACGAGTATTAACGAAGGAACAAATGCGGTATATGCGGTTATGCAGCAGAGCGGACTCTGGGTGCTGGGGATTAATGTTCCCATCCCGTTTGTCGGCGGTTTTATGCAGTATATCGGCAGTATCGGCGGTTTCAGTATTGGCAGCGCAGTTGTATTTATAGGCCTTATCGGCTGGATTCAGTACGCGATGAACCGTGCTCCCGCAGATTCCGTTTTTAACAAAGACGAACCGATTGGTGAAGAAGACTATATTTTGCCGCCAGATGAAGATGACGAGGATGATTTCTTTGATGATTACGATGATGAAAACGACGATTACTACCCGGAAGAAGATTTTGAGGAAGATCCAATTGAAAACCTCGAAGGCTCTTTTGAGAGTATGACCGATGTTATTCCAAAGCTGACACCAGAGGCCATCGCTGAAATTCAGAATAATGGCGACGGAAGCATGGGGAAATCAATCCTGGACGAGTATGATCCGAGTCAGGATACAAAGGTATTCACAGCGATTAAGGATATCGGAACCTATGAGCCCGCAGAGGCGAAAGAAGATTTTTCAGAGGAAGATACGGGACCGGTTTCCGGTTTCTTTACCCAATCATTTTATGCTGAAAAGGAAAAGGGCAAGCTGGCCTTTGAAAAGGAACAGGAAGAAATTAAAACTGAAGAAAAACCGGAGGAAAAAATCCCTGAACAGCGCGTTGTTATCCAGGAGCCAGTGATCAATATCGAGCCGGTTCCCCAGCCGCAGCCAGTGGTTGTAGAGGAAAAGACGCCGTTTGTTGTTGAGGACGATAAAATTGTCAGTAATCCGGAGTATGGAGCAACTATGATTAATACAGAAAAAGAAGAACGCACAGAAGATGATATGCTCAGCATCTGGCAGCAGGTTAATCAGGAACAGGAACGTATCCGTGCCCGTAAACGCCGCCGCACCAGATATGTCGATGTAAAGGAACCCTTTAAGGCAGAACGTGAAAAGGTCGCGGCAGAAAAGGCTGTGGCGCGCGCCGCGGCTGTCGCCAAGGCTCAGGCAGTAACAGAAGCCCAGCCTGTTCACCGTCAGATTACACCGGAAGAGCTTCAGGCCCAGACCATTGCGGCCCAGCAGGCGGCTGCAGCAGTTCAAAAGCCGGCTGAACCGGTCATTACACCACCGATCGAAGAACCGACGGCGCCTGTTAATGCGGCGGCCGTTCCCCAGCAGACAGCCGTTCACAACAGCAGCGTTGAAGTGAAGGCGAGCTCATCAGATCCGGATGAAGAACGCGAAAGAGCCGGATATGAACGCGTCAAGCTGAACGTTGATGGCAAGGACGTTGTATTCTGGCGTAAGAAAAAAGATTAAAATAATCAAGACGAAGGGATTGAAGTTAAAAAATTTCAATCCCTTTTAAGTTTTTTTGGTATAATGGATAAAATATGTTATACTGTTCTGTAAGTGTGCTTAATATCGAATTAAATAATTTTTATATAACTGTAAGGAGTGAATACTTTGGGGTTTTTAGATGGAATATTTGATGTCAATAAAAAAGAGATCAAAAGATTGCAAAAAAAAGTAGATAAAATCCTGGCGTTGGATGATCAATACAGCGCCATGTCAGATGAAGAATTGAAAAATCAGACCGCTTTATTAAAGGAGCGTCTGGCAAACGGGGAGACCCTGGACGATATCCTGGTCGACGCTTTTGCCACGGTTCGTGAAGCGGCTTACCGTTCAATTGGAATGAAGCATTTCCCAGTCCAGCTGCTTGGCGGTATGGTCCTCCATGAAGGAAACATCGCGGAAATGAAAACGGGTGAAGGGAAAACCCTTGTATCCACTTTGCCGGCTTATCTGAACGCCCTTGAGGGAAAAGGCGTTTATATTGTAACTGTCAACGACTATCTGGCCAAACGTGACAGCGAGTGGATGGGGAAGGTGCATGAGTTTTTAGGCTTAAAAGTCGGACTAGTTGTCCATGGTCTGAGCTTTGATGAAAAAATTGAGGCTTACAATGCGGACATCACCTACGGGACCAATAATGAGTTTGGCTTTGACTACCTGCGTGACAATATGGCCTCACAGAAAGCGCAGCAGGTACAGCGTGTTCTCAATTACGCCATTATCGATGAAGTTGACTCCGTTCTTATTGACGAAGCCAGAACGCCATTGATTATTTCAGGCAGCGGTGACAAAAGCACCAAGCTGTATGAACAGGCGGATATGTTTGTCAAGCGCCTCAAGGAAGACACCTGGGACGGAGATGAAAAGGACGACGACCGCCCCATTGATGAAAAGGGCGACTACACCAAGGATGAAAAGGCAAAATCCGTTATGCTGACAGAAAAAGGTGTGGAAAAGGCTGAAAAATATTTTGGACTGGATAACCTGGCTGACGTGGACAATATGGAAATTTCCCACAATATCAATCAGGCACTGCACGCCAATGCCCTGATGTTTAAGGACCGCGACTATGTCGTCAAGGATGGCGAAATCATTATTGTCGATGAGTTTACAGGCCGTTTGATGCCGGGCCGCCGTTACTCTAATGGTCTGCACCAGGCCATTGAAGCCAAAGAACACGTAAAGGTTAATCGTGAATCTAAAACATTGGCGACCATTACCTTCCAGAACTATTTCCGAATGTTTAACAAGCTTTCCGGGATGACCGGTACGGCAAAGACTGAGGAAGAAGAATTCAACACCATTTATAATCTGAATGTTGTGACGATCCCGACCAATAAGCCAATGGTTCGTAACGATATGAACGACCTCGTCTACAAAAGTGAAGAGGGAAAATTCAAAGCGGTAGCCGAAGAGGTTAAGCAGCGCCATGCCACCGGGCAGCCGATTCTGATCGGGACAATTTCGATTGAAAAGTCAGAACTTTTAAGTAAATATCTTAAAAGAGAAGGCATTAAGCACAATGTTCTGAACGCAAAATATCTGGAACGTGAAGCCGAGATTGTCTCTAATGCCGGTCAGATGGACGCCGTCACCATTTCCACCAATATGGCGGGCCGTGGTACGGATATCGTCCTTGGAGAAGGGGTTCAGGAGCTGGGCGGGCTCCATATTATCGGTACAGAGCGCCACGAGAGCCGCCGTATCGACAATCAGCTGCGAGGACGTTCCGGCCGTCAGGGCGACCCGGGATCCTCTCAGTTTTTCGTTTCACTGGAAGATGACCTGATGCGTATTTTTGGTTCTGAAAAAATTCAGAGCATGGTTGAAAGCATTGGTCTTGATGAGGATACGCCCATCGAAAATAAAATGCTGACCAGGGGGATTGAAAGCGCACAGAAGCGTGTGGAAGCCCGCAACTTTGATATCCGTAAAAATGTTCTCCAGTATGATAATGTCATGAACCGCCAGAGAGAAATCATCTACGACCAGCGCCAGCAGGTTATCGACGGACAGAACATGCATGAGCAGATCTGGAAAATGACCGAGGATATGGTTGACAGCTATGTGGAAATGTACACCAACGGCGGCGACTATTACGATGACTGGGATCTTGAAGGTCTGAACAATTACTTTGAAAAGACGCTGGTGGCTGAAGGGGCAACCTTGAATCTGCCAAAAGAGCCAGAAAGCCGGGATGCGCTCAAAGAAGCGATTCTTCAGTATTGCCGGAATAACTACGAAGAAAAAGAAAAGACATTGGGCGATGCTAACATGCAGGAGCTTGAGCGCGCAATTCTTTTAAGAAGCGTCGACGCAGCGTGGATGGAACACATCGACAATATGGAACAGCTGAAACAGGGGATCGGCCTGCGCGCTTATGGACAGAACGACCCGGTTAAGGAATATACCAAAGAAGGTTTTGCCATGTTCGAGGATATGATTTTGAGAATCCAGGAGGACACAGTAAAATACCTTTATAATATTAAAATCCAGAGGGCGCCCCAGCAACAGCGGAACGTCAATATGGATGATGTTAAAACCAACGAAAGTGAAATTGAAGGCCGGCCCACAGCAGCCAGAAATAAGAAGGTTGGCCGGAATGATCCCTGCCCGTGCGGCAGTGGTAAAAAGTATAAAAAGTGCTGTGGCGCAAATTTATAAAAGTAAGGATGTGATGTCGTGATTGATCTCTATGAATGCAGACAGAGTGTCAATGAAAAGGAAAAAGAACTGACGGATTTGAGGGATTCACTTTGACTTACCAGCCGTCAGCGAAAGAATAGAAGTACTGAACACCCAGACCGAATCGCCAGATTTCTGGAGCGATCAGCAAAAGGCCCAAAAAGTTTTAAAAGAGCTGAAAATCTTACGCCAGAAAAAAGGCGAGTACGATAAGCTCAAGGATAATCTTGACGATATTCTTGTCATGTTTGAGCTGGTCGATGAGGGAGAAGAAATGGACGAGCTCCCAGATACCATTGAGGCTTTTGGGAAAGAGCTTGAGAAATTCAAGCTGGAAACCCTTCTGTCCGGTGAGTATGACAGCAATAACGCCATTATCTCACTGCACCCGGGGGCCGGCGGGACCGAGTCCCAGGACTGGGCGGAAATGCTGCTCAGAATGTATACCCGCTGGGCAGAGCGTAAGGGCTTTAAGGTTAAATCGCTCGATTTACAGCCCGGTGACGTTGCCGGTATCAAAAGCGCGACACTTCTTATCGAGGGCATTAACGCCTATGGCTATCTTAAAACAGAGAGAGGCGTCCACCGCCTGGTCCGTATCTCACCCTTTGACTCCTCAGGGCGCCGCCACACCTCTTTCGCGTCTCTGGATGTTACACCAGAGGTCGACGACAGTGTGGAAATTGAAATTAACCCGGATGATATCCGTGTGGATACTTACCGCGCAAGCGGTGCGGGCGGTCAGCACGTCAATAAAACCTCGTCGGCGATCCGGATCACCCATATCCCGACCGGTGTTGTTGTGCAGTGCCAGAATGAGCGTTCCCAGCACCAGAATAAAGAAGTGGCGATGAACATGCTCAAGGGTAAGCTGGTTGAAATCATGGAGCAGGAGCAGAAAGAAAAGCTGGATGACGTCGTAGGCGATTATAGCCAGATTGCCTGGGGATCGCAGATTCGTTCTTACGTGTTTCACCCTTATAATATGGTTAAGGATCACCGCACCAATGTGGAAGTCGGCAATATTCAGTCGGTTATGGATGGTGATTTAGACCAGTTTATGAATGCCTATCTCCAGCAGACCGCTGCACAGCAGTAAAACAACATATGGATAAAATGGAATAAAAAAAGAAATAAAACACTATATATTGCGGTATACGCCGAAACGGCGTATACCTGTATTTGTTTAAAAGGCTGTTTAAATACTGAAAAATGAATTGTAAATCGTGATTGCATTTAAATTTGTTTTTTGCTATACTAGTATACAGCGTACAATTGAATAATCGAATTATCAAGAGTGGTAGAGGGAACTGGCCCCATGAAGCCCGGCAACCTGCGAAAGTGTGGTGCCAAATCCAGCATTTCTTTTCATGAAATGAAAGATAATCTAAAGCAGACTCATTTTCATTTGGTGAAAATGAGTTTTTTTATAGAAAGAGAAGGAGTAAATATGGCAAAAACCTATCAGGAAATTAATGAGAAAATCGCCAGAGGCGAGGCCGTCATTGTCACAGCCGAAGAAGTTATTGATATTGTTAAGGAACGCGGAACAAAAGAAGCGGCAGAGTATGTGGATGTCGTCACGACAGCTACCTTTGGGCCAATGTGCTCGTCCGGCGCCTTTTTGAATTTCGGCCACGCTGATCCGCCAATCCGTATGGCAGAGATTGAGCTGAACAACGTTGAAGCTTACGGCGGGCTCGCGGCTGTTGATACCTACATTGGAGCGACACAGCCATCCTCAGATAAAGGCGCAGAATATGGCGGCGCGCATGTTATCTGTGATTTGATTGACGGCAAAGAAGTACATCTCCACGCCACCTCGCCGGGGACAGACTGTTATCCGAGAAAGGAAATTGACACCTGGGTAGGGCTGAAGGATATGAACGAAGCTTACCTATATAATCCGAGAAACTGTTATCAGAATTATAATGCGGCCATCAACACCTCAAAGAAACGTATTTACACCTATATGGGGATCTTACACCCCAATATGGGAAATATCACCTACAGCACGGCCGGAGCGCTCAGCCCGTTATTAAACGATCCGCTGTATAAAACCATTGGCATGGGCACGCGCATTTTCCTGGCCGGCGCTCAGGGGTATGTCTCGTGGATGGGCACTCAGTTTAATTCAGGCTGTGCCCGAGATGAAAAAGGCTATCCGCTCGGCGGAGCCGGAACGCTGGCCGTCATGGGTGAAATGCGTGAGATGAGCACAAAATACATCCAGCCGGCAGTCTTTGAACGCTATGGGGTATCCATGTTTGTGGGGATCGGGATTCCAATTCCAATTTTAGATGAAGAAATGATGGCCTTTGTCTCAGTAACCGACGCAGAGCTCCATACGAATATCATGGACTACAGCGATAAGGACCGTCCGGTTATTAAAAAAGTCAGCTATGCGGAGCTGCGCAGTGGATCTGTCGAAATTGACGGTAAAAAAATCCGGACCTCGCCGCTCTCCAGCCTCACAAAAGCAAGAGCTATTGCGGATGAGCTGACAGGATGGATAAAAAAAGGCGCGTTTTTCCTTCAGGAACCTGTCATGAAATTCCCGGCGGACAACACGCTTAACAGTCTGAAAATAAAAGAAGGGGGCAGCAAATAATGGTAAAGAAAATTGTTCTAAACTTCCCAAAAGAAGCAACCGGCAAACCGATCGCAAGCCAACTGATTCGGGATTACGATTTACAGCTGAACATTTTAAAGGCCTTTGTCGATGATGACGTGAACGGTACCCTGCTTTTTGAAGTTTCTGGCACAGAAGATAACATTGAGAAAGGGATCACCTTTATTAAAAAGAGCGGCGTTGACGTTAAGGATGTCGTTTCTGTCATTGAGGTAGATAAGGAGCGCTGTGTGGACTGTGGCGCCTGTACCGCAGCCTGTGTCGTCGGCGCTTTGGAAATGGATGAGAACTGGATCCTGACCTACCATCCGGAAAAATGTCTGGAGTGCGCACTCTGTATTAAAGCCTGCCCGGTCCGCGCAATCCATACCCTTATCTGACAATGTATGAAAAGCGTGTTTATCGGGATAAAATGCAGGCCGACGGCCTGGTCTATTACCGCGTTGTGGAATATGAAACAGATCTTCTGATTGCGTCTGAGACAGACCAGACTGATCTGATGCGGCGTCAGGTGCATGAAACCCGTAAAATACTGGAGAATTATGGAGAGGCCGTTCCGGAATTTTTCACTGCGCTTGAACCAATACCTGTTTTGCAGCGTGATCCGACAATGATCAAACGCATGAAAACAGCCGCTGCCGCCGTAGGCGTCGGCCCGATGGCGGCTGTGGCGGGAGCTGTCTCCGCCAGTGTCGGAGGGGCGCTTTTAAAACAGAGCAAAGAAGTCATCGTCGAAAACGGCGGCGATTTGTTTATAAAGACAGATAAAATTCGGCGCGTCGCCATTGAAGCGGGCCGTTCTGCTTTTAAAGATCTGGCGTTAAAAATAAAACCGGCGGCTCATCCTATAGGAATCTGCACCTCCTCAGGCACCGTTGGACATTCTCTCAGCTTTGGAAGGGCAGATGCCGCCACTGTCATCAGTGAGGATGTCTATCTGGCCGACGCTGCGGCCACAGCCCTTGGAAACCGGGTCAGGACACATGAAGATATGGCCGGCGCCATTGAGTGGATTAAAGGTATCGCCGGTATTAAAGGAGTTCTGATCATTGTCGATAACCGGATGGGCGCGTGGGGAGAAATTGAACTGGACTAAAGTGAGGACTATGAAATTTACAGAAGCATTAAAAACAAAACGACTTTACCTTGACGGTGCCATGGGCAGCCTGCTTCAGGAAAAGCTTCAAAATATCGGCCCTGTGCCGGAGGCTCTGACGTTAACACACCCTGAGATCATTCAGGATATCTACAGAGCCTATATTGAAGCAGGGTCCGATATTATCACGACCTGCACCTTCGGAGCAAACGGCTATAAGCTGAAGGATACGGAGTATGATCAGAAAAAGATCATTACAGCGGCAGTGAAGCTGGCGAAAGAACTGAAGCCTGGCTACGTCGCCCTGGATATCGGTCCTCTGGGCGCTTTGATCGGTTCGCTTGGGGAGATCAGCTTTGACGAAGCTTATCATTATTTTGCGCAGATGGTCGAAATCGGGGCCGAGGCAGGGGCAGATGTGCTGCTGATCGAAACTGTGACCGATATCTATGAAATGAAGGCGGCTGTTCTGGCTGCAAAAGAGCACAGTGATCTGCCGGTAATCGCTTTAATGACCTTTGAGGAAAACGGACGTACGCTCACAGGCTCCGATCCTTTGACGGTTGTAACCATACTTGAGGCATTAGGAGTAGACGCCATCGGGATTAACTGCTCTACTGGTCCTGATAAAATGATGCCGGTCATCCAGACGCTGCTCAAGTACGCGTCGGTTCCTGTGGTTATTCAGCCCAATGCGGGCCTTCCCCGGGTGGCAGATGGAAAAACCTTCTATGATATAACGTCGGACGAATTTGCCGCTTATATGGCGGAAATTGCGCAAAAAGGAGCGTCTGTGCTGGGCGGGTGCTGTGGAACCACCCCGGAATACATCCAAAAAACCATCGAGGCTACAAAGGACTCACCGTTGCCCGATTTCAGTGTTTTATCCCCCGAGCAGCAACTGACACTGGTGGCGACAGGGACCAGAACCCTTGCGCTTGGGCAGGATATCCGCATTATCGGAGAATGTATTAATCCAACGACAAACGCGGCCTTGAAGGAAGAACTGCGCCGGGGAGAGCTTTCTTTGGTTAAAAAACTGGCGATGGAACAGAAAAAAAAAGGAGCCCATGTCCTGGATATCAATCTCGGTCTGCCAGATATTGACGAAAAGGAAATGATGCTGAGAGCCGTCGAGACTGTCAGCAATCTGGTCGATCTGCCGCTGCAGATTGATTCTTCAGATCCTGAGGTCATCGAGGCAGTGCTGCGGCAGTATAATGGAAAGCCGATTATTAATTCTGTCAATGGGGAACAAGGCTCAATGGAGCGGATACTGCCCATTGCCCGAAAATATGGCGCCTGCGTTCTCGGACTGACGATGGATGAAAAGGGAATTCCCGAAAAAGCTGAGGAACGTCTTGCCATCGGGAGAGGGATCGTCCATAAAGCAGAGTCTATGGGAATCCCCAAAAAAAATCTGCTCCTTGACTGCCTGGTTCTAACCGCGTCGGCCCAGCAGGAAATGGTGAAGGAAACCATCAAATCGCTGGAGTTGATTCATTCAGAGCTGCAGCTTCCAACTGTGCTGGGAGTCAGCAATATTTCTTTTGGACTGCCAAACCGTGAGCTGATGAACCGCACCTTCCTGACCATGGCCTTTACCGCCGGCCTGAATACTCCGATCATGAACCCTTCTGATCAGGGAATGATGGATGCTGTCGCTTCATTCAGAGGGCTTTGGGGCTATGATGAAAGCTGTATCCAATATGTCACAAAATATAACAGTAAAGCGTCAGCGCCGTTAAAAAAAGATGAGTGTAAAGTGCTGCCTGATCTCAAGACAATGGTCGTTGAGGGCATGAAGGAGGAGGCCGCCGAGGCAACGGAAGCGCTATTGAAGACGTTGGATCCGATGACCGTGGTTAACGACTATCTGATACCCGGGCTTGATATTGTGGGCGAGGCGTTCGAGACAGGGGAGGCCTTTTTGCCCAACCTTATTTTCGCCGCCGAGGCCGTGCAGAAATCCTTTGAGATCATCAAAAGCCATCTTAGCGCTGAGCAGCAGATCACAAAAGGGCGGATTGTATTGGCGACCGTTTCAGGAGATGTCCATGATATCGGGAAAAATATACTGAAGGTTATCCTGGAAAATTATGGATATGAAATACTGGATCTCGGTAAGGACGTCGAGACGGCAAGGATTCTTGAGACCGTCAAAAAAGAAAAGATCCGGCTGGTCGGCCTGAGCGCTCTGATGACAACAACCGTTAAAAATATGGCAGCGACAGTGAGCCTTCTCCATGAACACTGTCCCGAAACGGCTGTGATGGTGGGCGGCGCTGTGCTCAACGCTGAATATGCGGCCGATATCGGAGCAGACTATTACGGCAAGGATGCAAAAGCCGGCGTTAACATTGCCCAGAGTATTTTTGAGAAATAGATTTGTAAAGATTGTAACAATTCGGGATTAAAATGATACAAGCGATTTCATTATGTTTACTTAATTCATAAAATTTTTAGCTTCATGGTTGTAGGCTTGATACATGTGTCGGGTATAATAGCATTAAGTTAAAAATCAGAGAAAGACAGGTGACCGTAATGAAATATGACAAATTGTTGGGTATCGGAATGATTAGCTTCTTAGGCATATTTATTTCGTTACTGGTATAAATGAATATAAAAAACCCCGCTGTGTTCACAGCGGGGTTTTTAATTAACCTTTTACTGATGACCTGGAAAGTGAGAGGTTCCCAAGCTTTGAATTATTGTTGTTTAAAACGAATATAGTCTAAAACTTCCTTTTTCAAGTCGTCTGGGAAAGAAAAATAAGCTGCAAAAGCTTCGGTTTCTTCTTCAGAGAAAACATAAGAGCTTAAAAATTCTTCACCGCTCATTGGTTTTGGATTGCTTGGCAATAATTTTTGCTGGGATGTTCTACATAACAAATAATCAACAGATACATCAAAAAAGTCAGCGATTTTAATTAATAATTGATTTTCTGGCAAATTTTTATCTTTTTCATATTTAGAAATTGAACTTTTATTAAGATAAAAAATATTTGCGAATTTCTCCTGAGTTAGATTTTTAGACAGTCTTAAAGCCTTAAGACGTGAACCAAATGTATTATTCTCCATTTTTCCACCTTCTCTAATAAATATGTTAGTTTTTGACGCAGCGATCATAACCAGTTTATTCAAGTATATATGTTTGTTGCATTTTTGTCAAGTCAAAAAGGAATTATGCCAAACCATTGGGATTTTACATTTATTCTTTTTTATACCGAACCGAAAAGCATCCTCTGATTGGCGATAATCTGAAGCAATTCATTGTATTTAGCGGCTTCCAGCGGGGTGTTGACCGGGTCGACAGTCACCGGAGCCAATGTCTGTTTTTGCATTGTTTCCTTTGTCAGCGACGCAAAATACTGCTTCATCAGCACATTTGAGGATTTAAGATTATTGTCTTTGTATTCATCATAAACTACCTGAGTGATGGCGTCATTATCAAAGGTTATCGAAAGCTTGCCTTTGTATCCCAAGGCATCCTCAGCCGGACTTTCGGCCGTATAGGTCCAGATAAAATCATTGATAACCTTAGGTGTGGTATCACCGGTTTTACAGTCGTCAAAGACAGAAGCAGCCAGGCTTTTAAAGTTTTCGGTGGTCTGAGTTGCACCGGTAACCGAGTCAACTGAAGGGTTTTGCTTTTCAATAAAACTTGTGTAAAGTTTTGAATAAATGGCGCTCAGACTCAGGTCTGTTTCAGTCCAGCCATCTTTGGGGGAAGGGACAGACAGGCGGTTAGTCCCCTGAGCGTTGGTTTCCTCATAAGTGACCTTTGTGATAATGCCTTTGTGCACGGAGGCAGTTATTTTTTGGCCATAGCCTCTGGGATCATAATACTTGGACGTGGCGGTATAGGTGCCGTCAATCAGTGCTTCAGACTTTTCTGAATCGAGAATTTCTCCGGTAATACTGTTATTGACAAGTTCCTTTTTACTGCATCCTGAAAGCAGAAGCAGACATGCAAAAATAAGAATCAGGGTAAAAATCATATTTTGTTTAATTCGTTGCATGCAGGTCTCCTTTCATCTTAATTCTTTATACCATTATAGAGTAAATATAAACAAAAGAAAAGAGAAAGAATGAAACTCCTTCTCTTTTGTTAAGGTTTATTAAATTATAACGCTGAAGCATTCATGAGCGGCGGCACCACCTGTTTTTTTCTGGAGTAAACGCCAGGAAAAAATTTACTGATGTCATCCTCTCCGATACCAAAAGCTGCCTCGGCAAGCTTTCTGGATTTGCCAGCGACCAGTATTTCACTGCCGCCCATAATAATATCCGTTACCATCAGGACAGCCAGGTCAAAACCCTCTTCGGCGCACGCTTTTTCCATTTCAGATAATACAGGTCTGAGCTGCTTGAACATACCCTTAAAGTCACCAGTGTTGATTTGAGAAACCATGACTTTATAATTACCCATGGTAAAGCGCTTGCGGTCTGCGGATAAGATTTCCCTGGGAGACATGTCCGCCAGGTTGCTGCCGGCTACCAGCATGTTTTCGCCATAGGCTTTCAGATCAACACCTGCGATATCCGCAAGCTCTTCTGCGATTTTCCGGTCAGTCTCGGTACAGGTAGGAGAATGGAAAAGCAGAGTGTCTGAAATAATGGCTGAGAGCATCAAGCCAGCAATGGGACGCGGAATTGGAATATTCCGTTCGTGGTACATCTTTGACACAATGGTACAGGTGCAGCCTACGGGCTCAATCCGCAGATACAGCGGTGTAGACGTCTGTATTTCAGCTACGCGGTGATGGTCGATAACCTCAATAATTTCAGCTTCTTCTACGCCTCGGATGGACTGCCCGCGTTCGTTGTGGTCAACGAGAATAACCTGCTTGCGGTTATAGTCCAGCAAATTACTTTTGGTAATGGAGGCGAGAACCATACCGTCTTCGGAGACAACTGGAAACCGCGTATGATTAGAGGTGAGCATATTTTCCTTGACGTCGTCGATCGTTTCGTAGGTGACAAAGTACTCCAGATTTTCTCGCTTTACGAAGTTGGTAATTGGGATTACCTGGGTTAAAAGGCGGATGACCTCAAAGGGAGAATGATTAGAGAGGAATATGAGTCCCTTATAATTTTCAGGAACCGGCGGTGTTGTACCAATCGGTGTATTGGAGATAATGATGTTTTCTGCGCCGACCTTAAAGGCCTTTTCAAGTGAGCCGTCATTAAGGGCTGTGACGACAAAATCTTCAGCGCTGAGCTTCTGGCCGGCTGTCAGCTCGGTGTTAGTGTAAAGGTTGCCGGTAACGCAGTCATATGGAATCTCCCCGATAATACGGGCGTCCAGAATTTCAATGATATTTTTATAAGGTGTTTTGGTGTCCTTAAGGATGGATTCAACATAAGGGTCTGTGTAGGCCTGTATGATATCTGGAAGCGAGATGATACCGAGAAGCTTTTTATCGGCGTCAACAACGGGCAGGGAACGGCCGGGGTTTGAAATAATTTGATTCATGGTTTTTAATACCGAATCCTGTTCTGTCGCCATAGAAAAATTATTGAAATGAAGGTCGGAAACCTGGGGCTTAACGCTTTTGATCAGCTTAGGCGGCTCCACGTTAAAATAATCCAGTACATATTTTGTTTCTTTATTGATATTACCAAGACGGCATGCCACAACGTTTTCGTTTCCGAGAGCCTGTTTCAGGTAGGCGTAGGAAAGAGAGGCGCAAATGGAATCCGTATCGGGATTTTGATGTCCAAAAACATAAATAGCTTGAGCCATATTTCGAATTCTCTCCTTTTTTTGTAATACTATCATAATAAGAAAAAAAAATCCATTAATAATCTCTGTAAAGGGTATCAGATTATAAGACGCAGGAAATTAAGCTTCTGGTAAAGTGGTTGGAATAAAAGGAATATTTAAGCTTGGCAATAAAAAACGGCAGAAGCTTCTGCTTCCACCGTTTGAGATTAAATAGTGTCAATGGCAGTCTTGAGTTGGGAAAAGGCTCTCTCCAATGTCGCTTTTGGACAGGCAATATTAAATCGTTCAAAGCCCTCGCCCTCGGGACCGAACATGGCGCCGCGGTCCAGCCAGAGTTTGGCGTTATTGACAATCATATCCTCCAGAGCATCCTCGGACAAGCCCAGTTCCCTGAAATCCAGCCATACAAGATAGGTTCCTTCTGGCTCGACAAGTTTTACCTGTGGTAAGTTTTTTTTCAGAAAATCACGGACAAAGGATAAATTGGAGGCAAGATACTGCTTTAATGCTTCCAGCCACTCTTCGCCGTGGGCATAGGCAGCCTGACAGGCAACAAGCCCCATGAGGCCAACCTGGCTGAAACCGGAACGCTCCATTTCCGCTTTAAATGTGTGGCGGAGCGTCCGGTTGGGGATAAAGATATTGGAAGCCTGAAGTCCGGCAAGATTAAAGGTTTTGCTGGGAGCAGTACAGGTAAGGCTGATGTCCGCAAAGTCTGGTTTTATGCTGGCAAAAATGGTATGAGTCTGCCCTTCATATACAAAATCAGCATGGATTTCATCTGATACAATTGTCACATTGTGGGCAAGGCAGATATCGCCCATCCGCGTCAGTTCATCTTTTGTCCAGACGCGGCCAACAGGGTTATGCGGACTGCAGAGAATAAACAACTTGACGTTATTATCGACAATTTTCTGCTCAAAATCATCAAAATCAATGGTATATCGGCCGTCTTGATAGAGCAATGGATTGTTTACCAGCTGGCGTTCGTTAACCTCAATGCAGCGTGTGAAGGGGTAATAAACCGGCCGCTGAATCAGTACAGCGTCTCCTTTTTCAGTCAGGCCCCGCACTGCTGTGGCAATGGCATAGACGACACCAGGCGTTTTGACGAGCCAGGAGGCCTCTGGCTCCCAGTTGAAGCGCCGGCTGTACCATGCTTGCAGCGTGTCGAAATAATCGTATTTTACATCTGAGTAACCATAGATACCGTGTGCGCTGGTTTTTACAAGGGCGTCGATGACGTGCTGTGGCGTCTTAAAGTCCATATCGGCTACCCAGAGGGGAAGGATATCTTCAGGCATCCCTCGTTCTGCAGCAAAATCATACTTAATGGAACCAGTATTTTTCCGGTCCACTATTTCATCAAAATTGTAAGACATAAATTCCTCCTATTTCAGTGACTGATCGAGATCGGCAATGAGATCATTAATATCCTCCAGCCCTACAGACAAACGCAGCAGACAGTCGTCAATACCGAGAGATTCCCTTATGCTTTCAGGCACATCGGCGTGAGTCTGAAGCATTGGATAGGTGATGAGGGACTCAACCCCGCCAAGACTTTCGGCGTAAAGTATAAGGGAAACACGCTCAAGCACGTTTACCGCCGTCTGAGGGCAGTCAACCTTGAATGAGATCATTGCGCCGGAGCCTCTGGCCTGTTTTTGGGAAAGCGCGTAGTCAGGATGATCTGGAAGACCAACATAAAAGACCTGTTTAATTCGAGTGTGCTGTGACAGCCACTTAGATAATTCTAACGCATTTTGCTGCTGTCTGTCCATACGTATGGCTAAAGTTTTTATACCCCGGAGAACCAGCCAGCTGTCAAATGGGGAGAGACAGGCGCCGGTGGTTCCGTAAATAAAGCGGAGACGCTCGGATAAAGCCTCGTTTTTGGTAACAAGAAAACCGGCAAGTGTGTCGTTGTGCCCGGATAAATACTTTGTGCCGCTGTGGACCACCACATCTGCACCGAGATCCAGAGGGTTTAAATAGTAAGGTGTTAAAAAAGTATTATCCACCAGCAGCAAAAGATCATGGGCCTTTGCAATTTCGGCTATTGCTTTTATATCGGTAACCTTCATCATAGGGTTGGTCGGTGTTTCGATAAAAATAGCTTTGGTGGAAGACGTGACAGCCTCCCTGACCGCCGCTGTATCTGAGGTGTTGACTGCTGTGAAATGCAGCCCATGATTGGAGGAAATAGTGTTAAACAACCGGTGTGAGCCTCCGTAAAGATCATCAGAGGTGATAATATGGTCGCCGCCTTTAAACAGCTCAAAAAGAGCGGTAACGGCCGCCATGCCAGAGGAGAAGGCCAGCGCATCGTTTCCGTGTTCCAGTCTGGCGATGGTTTCCTCGAGGTGCTCCCGGGTCGGGTTCTGAATACGCGAATAATCATAGCCTGTGCTCTGACCCACACCGGGGTGGGCAAAGGTAGCATTTTGAAAAATAGGAACAGAAATGGCTCCGGTGTCATTGCGATAAACGTTAGAACCGTGAATGCAGAGGGTATTAATGTTCATAGGAAAGTCTCCTTTTTAAATGATATAAGACATAGTCAATAGATATGTTTTTATAATCATAGTACGAAAAATACCGGAAGTCAACAATTTTTTTAAAACATATATGAAAAATATGGATTATTTTTCAAAAGAGCTTGACAGAATTGGCTCATCGGCATATAATAAAAATCATACTAATCATATATGAAAACCAAAGAATATAATATTTTGAACGGAGGAAAACAAAATGGCAAAAATTTATAAGAGTTTAACAGAATTAATTGGAAAAACACCGCTTTTGGAGCTGAGCAATTATGAAAAGAAAAATGCATTAGATGCTGCAGTGCTGGCAAAGCTTGAGTACTTTAATCCAGCGGGGAGCGTTAAGGATCGTATTGCGAAAGCCATGATTGATGACGCAGAGGCAAAGGGGCTGCTGAAGAAAGGCTCTGTTATTATTGAACCGACGAGTGGTAATACCGGCATTGGTCTGGCGAGTGTTGCTGCTGCCAGAGGCTACCGCGTGATTCTGACAATGCCTGAGACCATGAGTGTGGAACGCAGAAAGCTATTAAAGGCCTATGGGGCAGAGCTGGTTCTGACCGATGGCGCTGCTGGTATGAAGGGTGCTATCGCTAAGGCAGAGGAGCTGGCCAAGGAAACACCGAACTCATTTATTCCAGGGCAGTTTGTCAATCCTGCAAACCCGGCTGTGCACAGAGCCACAACGGGTCCGGAAATCTGGGAAGATACAGATGGAAAAGTAGATTACTTTGTAGCTGGTATTGGTACAGGCGGCACGATTACCGGCGTAGGCGAGTACCTGAAATCTAAAAATCCAGATTTAAAAGTGATTGCCGTTGAACCGACGGGTTCTCCGGTGCTGTCAGAAGGAAAAGCAGGTCCGCATAAAATTCAGGGCATTGGCGCTGGTTTTGTACCGGATACGTTGAACACCGGTGTGTACGATGAGATCATTAAAGTTGATAATGAAGACGCTTTTGCGGCAGGCCGGGAGGTTGCAAAAGAGGAAGGCCTGCTGGTCGGCATTTCTTCAGGCGCGGCGCTATGGGCGGCAACGCAGCTTGCAAAGCGTCCTGAAAATAAAGGGAAAAATATTGTGGTGCTGTTACCCGATACCGGAGAACGCTATTTATCAACTGCCTTGTTTGAGGAATAAATTAAAAAAAGGGTGTGTACGAATATCGTGTACACACCCGTTTTTTTAGTGTCGTAATTCAATAACACGTTGGTTACTGCTTCCACGAAAGGGGAGGGTCAGATCACGCTTTTCAAACTGGAATGGCCCGTCAATGAGCAGATCGGTTTCCTGAAGCAGAGCCTTGACGCCGTTATCATTCAGGGCTTTCAGTCTTTCCAGCGTGTAGCCAGTGTAGGTAACCACATCCAAACCCTTTGCATGAAGTTTATGAGCCAGGCCGGCCAAGGCGGCTGGCTGCAGAAAGGGCTCGCCGCCGCTGAATGTAACGCCTTGAAGAAGAGGATTTTCCATTATTCGAGCGAAAAGCATCTCTGTTTCCACAAAAGTGCCGCCTGTTCGCTGATGTGTCTGAGGATTATGGCAGCCGGGGCAATTGTGGGGGCAGCCCTGGGTAAAGATGACAAAGCGAAGCCCAGGGCCGTCAACTATGGATTCTTCGATACAATTATTGATTTGCAGAAACGCCATGCTTTACCCTCGCTTTCTCTTCCGCGCGCTTTGCGTTGTTCCAGCGGTCAATGGTACCTACCAGATAGCCAGTAATACGGCGGATGCGCTCAAAATCAGGGTTTCCATCACCCTCATGTCTGTGACAGTTTGGACATTCTTCACCGATAATACCGTTGTAGCCACAGACTGGGTCTCTGTCGACGGGATGGTTGATGGAACCGTAGCCGATACCGGCTTCCTTCATGCAGCGGACAATTTTTTCAAAGGCTGCGAGGTTGGCGCTGGCATTTCCGTCCAGCTCGACATAGCTGATGTGCCCCGCGTTGGTATACGCATGGTAAGGCGCTTCCAACTGAATCTTTTTATAGGCCTGTATGGGGTAGTAGACCGGAACATGGAAGGAATTCGTATAGAACTCGCGGTCGGTAACGCCGGGGACAGTCCCGAATTTTTCGCGGTCGATGGAGACAAAACGGCCGCTGAGCCCTTCAGCCGGTGTAGCGAGCAGGGTAAAGTTTAAGCCTGTCTTTTCAGATTCAGCGTCCATCAGGCGCCGCAGATGCCCAACGATCTGAAGACCCAGAGTCTGACTTTCCGCGCTTTCTCCATGGTGCTTGCCCGTAAGCGCCTTGAGAGTCTCAGCAAGCCCGATAAAGCCGACGCTGAGGGTTCCGTGCTTTAAAACGTCCTCGATCCGGTCGTCCCGGCCAAGGCCTTCCGAATCGATCCAGACGCCCTGTCCCATCAGGAAAGGATAATTACGCCCCCGTTTAGCGGCCTGGATTTTGAAACGGTGAAGCAGCTGGGTCACAACCAGAGAGACACGCTCATCCAAAAGCTTGTAAAAAGTATCAAGACTTCCCTCGGATTCAAGAGCGATCCTGGGTAAATTGATGGAAGTAAAGCTTAAATTGCCGCGCCCGCAGGTCGTTTCATTTTCAGGGTCATAATGATTGCCCATAACCCGGGTCCGGCAGCCCATGTAGGCTACTTCTGTATTATAATCGCCCTTTTTGTAATACTGTAAATTAAAAGGGGCGTCCAGAAAGCTGAAGTTCGGGAAAAGGCGTTTGGAGGAAGTTTTGATGGCCAGTTTAAAAAGATCGTAGTTGGGATCGGCCTTGTCATAGTTAATCCCCTCTTTTACCTTGAAAATCTGAACCGGAAAAATGGGCGTCTCGCCGTTGCCAAGTCCGGCCATTGTGGCTTTCAGCAGGTTTTTGATGACCATTCGTCCTTCGGCGGAGGTATCCGTACCATAGTTTACAGAGGAAAAAGGAACCTGGGCACCGGCCCGGGAGTTCATGGTATTCAGGTTATGAATAAAGGCTTCCATCGCCTGATAGGTGGCTTCCTCGGATTCGCGCAGTGCGGTCTGGCAGGCCAGCTCATGGTTTTTTTTAATCATCTGGGTATCAAAAGAAGACCCTTTAAAAAATGCGGCCAGCTTCTGACCGAAGGTTTCCTGTGTATCCATAGTAACTGGGACATTAATTTTTTCACAGGCAGAGACAACCATCTCGGTGATTGTTTCGCGTTCCTTTCCGGAACAGACACAGAGATCATTGATTAGCGCTTTGCGGTATAGCTTGCTGAAAGTCTTGACAATACCGGGCGCCATGGCATAATCAAAGTTTGGAATACTCTGGCCTCCGTGCATTTCATTTTGATTTGCCTGAATGGCGATGCAGGCAAGAGCGGAGTAGCTGCGGATGTCGTTGGGCTCACGCAGGTAGCCATGTCCTGTTGAGAAGCCGCCCTTAAAGAGTTTAAGCAGGTCAATCTGGCAACAGGTTTCAGTCAGCATATAAAAATCTTTATCGTGAATATGGATATCACCGGAGATATGTGCATCAGCAATTTCGCGCGGAAGAATGTAATTATCGATAAAATATTTTGATCCTTCAGAACCGTATTTCAGCATGGTTCCCATTGCTGTATCTGAGTCGATATTGGCGTTTTCACGTTTAAGGTCTGCGTCTTCAGCGTAACGGAAAGTGAGATCTTTATAAATTTCCATCAAATCGCTCTCAGCCTGACGTGTTTTAGCGTGCTCGGCACGGTATAGAATATAGGCTTTTGCTGTTTTGGCGTAGTCAGCTTTGATCAGCGTTTCTTCCACAATATCCTGTATCTGCTCCACCGTTGGACGGCCTAAAGGCTCAGCCGCTGAGGTGACCACATTGGTCAGAAACTCAATGTGCTTTTCTGTCATAGACTCGCCGCTCACAGAGATATTCGCCTTGTAAATGGCATTGCTGATTTTACGGGCATCAAATGGCGCTACAGTTCCGTTCCGTTTAATAATATTGTCGATCATTACATCATTCCTCCGGATGCTTAGTTATTGTCGGTTACTTCGAAAATCATACTATATATTGTGCTCTCTGTCAATTTGTGGACAACATTTTGTGAAAATGATTAAAATGAGCGTATGAGAGGGCTGAGGCCTGTGGATAAAAAATGTGCACAAAAATTTTTATTAAATAAGCGTGAAAGAGGACAATTTTTTACAGATGAAAACAGCTGACCAATATAAAAAAGCGGTGTACGCTGTTTTAACGTATACCGCTACATTTAGATAAAAATTTGTTTTTGCCAAGTATAACATACAATATATGGTTTTAGCGTCATCGCTGCTAATCGTCTTTTACATCGGATGTTTCGCTGCGGACGAGCAGCATGGTCACGGCGCAGAGTAAGGTCAGACTGAGTGCTGCCGCTGCAGGCAGTCCACCTTTTACATTATTTTTTATAACGCCTGTAATCCCAGTGTTCACATTCTCGGACACGGAGGTGGTACCGTTCAGGTAGCTGGATACTGTTTTTAAGGCATTGCCCATTTCCTGGAGATAAAGGGTCGATTCGGATTTCAGGCTTTCTCTGGTACCCGTTTTGACATTTTCACCAGGGCTTGAAACAGCAAGTGATGAGGATTCTTTTTCGACGGAGACTTTGGGGACTGCCGTGGGCACTACTTTTGTTTCGTTACTGCCGTGGTTCCTATCGCTCTGTGTAACAGTGGGGTTTCCCTCCTGATCAAGGGTAATACGGATGGCGTTGGAATCACCGCTTATGCTGCCGTTCTTAGCTTCGAGCTGGAAAACATAGCTGTGGCCGGCTTCCAGGCCGGTCAGACTGTATTGGTTGGCTGCTGTGGCTGTGAGCTTTTCAGCCGGCCAGGCCTGCCATGTGCTGCTGTCATCCTTTTCCACCCAAAGTGTTGGTGTGCCAAAGCTTTGGATTGGCTGGTGGAAACGGAGAAGCATACTGTAGCTGCCGATGCTTTCAGTCACAGGCGCGTCGTAATAAATAAATGGTTTTTTAGGATCAATGACGACGAGCCGTTGATTTTGACTTTTCAGCAAAGCAGCAGCACCGGCCGGCGTAAAAGTATCGGGGCAGAGTTCATAACTGAGCGAATAAATCCCAGCTTTTGTAATATCTGCGGTGTCTGTATTCCAGCAGACTGGCAGCGACGGGCTGTAACGGATATCGCCGGTATCCTTGTCGGTAATTTTAAAGACCATACTGCCGGGCAGACTGCCCGGGGTATTCAGTTCTGTATAGTGGTATCCTGCATTTTTGGGAACTGCAGTGGTATCTGCAATAACTGCGTTTTCTACCTCTGGAGAGACAACGCTTGTATTCAGAAGCACCTCGCCTGCGTCAACAGCAGTGGCGCCAGTTCCATCAGCGGTAATTTCACTGAAATAGGCATCAAGACTGCCCTTTGTCTGAATGGCGGTGCTGCTGCTGCCAGTGGTATGGACAGAGGTGGTATCCAAGGACAGATAGGCTGTGCCGACGGCGCTGATACCACAGGTGTTGGTACCGGCCACTTCAATTTTTGAAGCCTTTGCTGACAGGCAGCTGTTTCCGCTGATTTTAATAGCTGTGCTGTTTTCGGCTTCAGCTGTCAGAGTGGAATGGTCAAGCTGAAGGTCAGCATTGTTCTCCAGCGTGAGCAAGGTTTTCTGGCCGGTAATGGTTATGTTCTTAAAGGAAAAGCTGTTTTGGATATAGAGCGTATTTCTGCCAAGATCCAGGGTGATGCTGCTGTCCGGCTCAAAGCCTCCGATACTGCTGTCTCTTCCTAAAACAATGTCTTTTGTAACATGAATGGTACCTCCGGTTTCGTTAAGCGCACTGACTGCGGAGATTAAGGTTTCGGCGCTGTCGGCCGTATTTTCAGGTGCCTGGGCACATACCGGCATACCGGTAAAGAGCAGACACAATATTATCAATAATAAGGTTTTCCGGGTCTTCATAAGCCCTCCTTGAGCATTCGAATATTGTCAAATTGCCAATCGCATTTATTATAACACAAAATTGCCCGGGAGTGAACTGTTTATCAATGAAAAGCACCTTGTTTATTGATAAATACACGAAAAAAGCACCCTGGTGGGCGCCCTTTTCATATATTTATTTAGAGAGGTAGATAATGAGCTTTATTGTTCGACGATAACGGCAATTCCGTTTGGAATAACGGTAAAGCTGGCGTTTTCACCTTTAATTTCTTTTGCCATTTTGACAGCAGTGTCAAGATCAGGCGCGTAGGTCATTTTCATTTCTGTTACGATATCTTTCATTTCCGGACGTGTAACATATAAAACCGTATGCTTTGAGAGAATCCGCGCAAGAATCTGGTATTCCCATTGGTCGGGCTGTGTCTGATTCTGTGGGATGGTCATAATGTTTTCAAAAAGCGCTCTCGCAGATTCGCAGTCCCGCATCGCGCGGTAAAAACCGTCTCCGCCAGTACCATCCAGGCATTCTGCGCAGAGAATAATGACGCCGTCGTCTCCGGCGGATGCTTCGGCAGCGGTCATGCTCTTAACGCACTGGTACATGTTTTGGTCAAGAGGCGCTCCGCCGTTACCAGTAATGACAATATCGGCCGGAACAGCCTTGACGCGGCAGTATTGCTTTAAAAATTCGCAGCCTGCCTCATGCGCAATGAAGGGATCGCCGGCAAAGGCCATGACAACACGCTTTTCCTCGTCGATGATCACATTGACGATATATTGGAGGCCCGCCTGTTTCGCGGCAGATTTCATATCGGTGTGGATCGGGTTGTTTTCTAAAATGCCAGTGCGCGCATAAGGACTTGCGATGAATTTGCTGCAGTGATTACCTAAGACAGTCACGCGGTCAGAAACGCCTGGCAGCACACTTTTCCGTCCGCCTGAAAAGCCTGCAAAGAAATGAGGTTCAATGAATCCCTCAGAGACAAGAAGATCGGCTTCGGCGGCAAGCCGGTTTATGATCAGATCAGCGCCAGAGGGAAGGACACCGATTTTTACGTTTTCGTCAGCATTGGAAGAATCGTGTACGGCAATTTTTTCTTCATCAACAATTTTCTGTCCCAGCTTTGAAACCAGCTCGTCCGGTGTCGTACCGCGGTGAAAACCTGTGGCGACCAGCAATGTGATATCGATATCCGGGTTTCCTTCGCGCATTTCTTCAAGCATAAATGGAATAATGTGTTTGCTTGGGACGGGACGCGTATGGTCGCTGATAATAATGACCGCTGTTTTTTTATCCTTTGCCAGCTCCTTTAAGGAAGCGCTACCCAAATGTTTTGCCATTGCAGCTTTGACAATGTCATCCTCGGTCTGGTCGTTCTGCAGGTTACCGATATTGGAATTTAAAACGCCTGAGACCTGTTCATCAGGTAGCTCCAGGGTCAGTTCTGTGTTGCCATAGGGAATTTTTGAAATCATAATGATCCTCCAGTTTAAATGATTTAGCATGATGTGAGTATAAATTCGGTCGAAATTATTGGTAAGTGGTCTTACCAGTTATGTTCTTATTGTAGTACGCTTTTCAAAGAAAGTCAAGGATAAAAAAACCGTTTTCAAAAAGAATTTTTTAAATTGGAGATTTGGACAGCAAAAGTAGAACATCCAAAATAAAAAAGCTCCGCGGCCGCGGAGCTTTCTGAGCATTATTATTGAAGTTCGGCATCATAAAAATGGTAGCGGTAGATGCTGGTAACTTCGAAGTTTTTAACATTGTCGCCTAACAGGTAGAACATGGTGTCATTATACAGTGGAATAGCACCATAATCTTTGTGTGTCAGGATTTCATCGGCTTTTTCATACAATTCCTGGCGTTTGCTTTCGTCCTTTGTCTGACGCGCCTGGTTGATAAGATCGTTGAATTCCGGATTGTTGTATTTGTTGGATACCTGCTGGGTAGTTGTGGCAGACATACGCTGGTAGATCATACCATCTGGATCGACATAGTCGGTATACCAGTTGCTGACTGTCAGATTGAGGGAACCGCTCTTGTTCATATCGTTGTAGCCTGCGTGGTCAACCTGAGACAGTTCGATATTGATACCGGCTGCTTTTGCCTGATCCTGAATTGCAGTGGCCACCTTGATCAGTGTCTGGTAATTGGTTGAACCAACTACAGGAATGGTAATACCGTCTGGGTAACCGGCTTCTGCCAGTAATTTTTTTGCTTTTTCTGGATTGTATTCATATGCTGGAAGGGAGTCATTGTATCCGAGCAGGCCCTTAGGGATAAAGCTTTTGGCCGGGGTAGCGGCGCCGGATAACAATTCGTCGCACAGAGCTTCGCGGTCTACCGCGTAGGACAGTGCTTCTTTAATTCTTGAATCGGTATAAATTTCATTGTTCGGGCTTAAATAAACAAGGCCGACTGGGTTGAAGCTGTGCATTTTGTCTTTGACAGCATCGTTGCTTGTAACGGTTTCGTATTGTCCGGTATCCAGCATGACAAAATCACAGTTGCCCTTCTGGAATTCCATAACCTGAGTGTTCAGGTCGTTTACGAACTTAAAGCTGACACCGTCAAGCTTTGTTTTATCGCCGTGGTAATCGTCAAAGCGTTCCATTTCAATGCCCTGGCCTGCAGTATAGGAGGTCATTTTGAACGGACCGGTACCGTACAGGACAGTACGTCCCCAGTCTCCGCCAGCTTCTTCACAGGCTTTTTCAGGGAAGATTACAGCATATGGAGCGGATAAGGCGGCTTCGAAAGGTGCGTAGGGTTGCTGAAGAACGATATCGAAGTGCGTATCATCTTTGATTTTAAAGCCTTCAAGAGAATCGGCTGTGCCGTCTTCAAGGGCTTTAAAGCCAACGACCTGGTCAAACAGTGAGCCCATGAGACCTTTTGTGATTAAGCGTTCATAGGAATACTTAACATCAGAAGACTTCAGGGTTTCGCCGTTATGGAATTTAACACCGTCTTTAAGCTCAAAGCTGTAAGTCAGGCCGTCGTCGGAAACGGTCGGCATCTGCTTAAGCAGCTGTGGGTCCAGGGTTGTGTCGTTGTTCAGGCCGATGAGTGTTTCGCAAGCCTGGTCTGATACCATAATCAGGTACGCCTGAGTACCCATGTTGGTGTCGATTGGAACATTTGGGTCCTGCATGACAACACGCAGGGTATTGCCGCTACTGCTGCTGCTTGAAGCACCTTTGTCGCCGCAGCCAGCTACGGTAAAGACAAGCGCTAAAACCAACAGTAAAGCAGCCAGTTTTTTCATACTTTTCATATTCTCTCTCCTCTATAAAATATTGAAAACTGTTTACAGAAGGTGAAAATGCTCAATTCACACCCTGTATGATAACGATTTTACCATAAAATCTGCTCTTTGTCGAGAGAGCGAATCAGGGAATGCGTTTGTAAATTTCATTCATAGAGCGTATCCAGGAGATATCAATGGTATCCAGAGCGTCGTGGGTAATCCGGAAGCTCCAGTTGCCGTCGGCACAGCCAGGGCAGTTCATTTTTGTGTCGCCGCCAAAACCGCAGAGGTCCTGAATGGGCAGAACGGCAAGGCTGGCGCAGCTTTGCCACAGGCAGCGGATGAAATGGTGGCAGGATGGGCTTTCGGGGCCCCCTTCCTGCCATTCGTTACCGCCGCAGGGATAATTGATATATTTTAAAGCATAGTCACGTTTGTAAGGGGGGAGTTCCCACAAAAAGCCAAGCAGTGTGTTGTTGTCATGGGTTCCTGTGTAGGCAATGCTGTTTTCCACATAATTATGCGGCAGATGCTGGTTGTTGCCGTCCTCGATAAAGCCAAACTGCAGTACACGCATACCGGGGAAGCCGGTTTCCTGAAGAAGATTAAAAACGCCCTCATCCATTACGCCCAGGTCTTCGGCGATAATGCGTGGCTCCTTAAAATCGAAAGCGTTGAAAACCGCGTTGAAGAAGTCCATGCCCGGACCCTCCAGCCATTTACCGTTTCGCGCGGTTTTAGCAGTGCCGGCAACGGCCCAATAGGCGGAAAACCCTCTGAAGTGGTCGATTCTGACCGCATCATAGATCTCAAGGGAGCGGCCAATACGGTCGATCCACCATTTATAGGCCGAAGTTTTCATGGCAGTCCAGTTGTACAGGGGATTGCCCCACAGCTGTCCGTCGCAGCAGAAATAATCCGGCGGCACCCCGGCGATATGGTTTGGCCGGCCCTCTGGATCGAGATCAAAGAGATCCCGGTGCGCCCAGACATCGGAGCTTTCCAGGGAGACATAAATGGGCATATCCCCGATAATCTGGATACCGTTGTCGTTGGCGCAGCACTTTACAGCATTCCACTGCTTAGTGAACTCGTACTGAAGAAACTCATGAAACAGAATCTCTTCAGCGTAGGTCTCCCGGGCTTCCCTCAGGGCCTCGGTGTGGTGGTCTCGGAGACCGATGTCTTCCCAAAGGTACCAGTCTTTCCCGCCAAATTGTTTTTTCAGTGTCATGTAAAGAGCGTAATCTGGAAGCCAGTGTCGTTCCTTATCCTCAAATGCTTTAATGTCAGATTTTATCTGGTCATTGATGCGGCTGAAAGCTTTTCGAAAAAGACTGGGGCGGGTTTCATCCAGCCATTCATAGGCGGCGCTGTAGGGGTGGCTGTACTCACTGGCCCTCAGTTCGTCCTGAGTCAGGAGGCCTTCTTCGGCCAGTATTTCGAGGTCGATAAAAAAGGGATTACCCGCAAAGGCGGAAGGGCTTTTATATGGCGAATGGCACTCGTCTACCGGGCACAACGGCAGGGTTTGCCAGTAGGTAAAGCCCATTTTTTTTAAAAGATTGATGAAAGAGCAGGCCTCTTTGCCAAAGGTTCCGATACCGTATTTACCAGGAAGTGATGAAATGTGCATTAAGATACCGCTTGATCGTTTAAAGCTCATGATAAATCCTCTCGTTATAAAGTTATATATGTATTTAAGACTTTAATAGTTTATCATACCAGTCAACACTTGTAAATGTTTGCACACCTGTGGTATTTATCCGGAAATATAATTTTTATTTCATTATATTTACAAAAGTAAAAGTAATTTGAAAAGTGAGCGAAAATGCTTAAAGCCCTTGACATTGGTATTACATCGTTATATACTGTATGTGTAAACAGAAATGATTTCTTGTAAGTTGCGAAATATTTTTAAAAATGTAAAAATAATTTGTTTATTTAAGAAATTGTGTAGGAATCTGTTATTTTGAAATTCAAGTAAAAATGGAGGCTGAAAATGAAATTTTTCCTGGATACTGCTAATGTAGAAGATATTAAAAATGCAAATGACATGGGTGTTATCTGCGGTGTTACAACCAATCCTTCCTTAATTGCAAAAGAAGGCCGTGATTTTAATGAAGTAATCGCAGAGATTGCTTCGATTGTTGACGGACCGATCAGCGGCGAGGTGAAGGCGACTACTACCGACGCTGAGGGAATGATCACAGAGGGCCGGGAAATTGCTAAAATTCATAAAAATATGGTTGTCAAAATTCCAATGACTGCAGAAGGTCTGAAGGCTACCAAGGTATTGTCCGCCGAAGGAATCAAGGTTAATGTCACATTGATTTTTACCGCTGCGCAGGCATTATTGGCCGCGAGAGCCGGCGCGGCTTATGTTTCGCCGTTCCTTGGACGTCTGGACGATATCTCCACACCTGGCGTGGAGCTTATTGAGACCATCGCGGAAATTTTCGAGGTTCAGGGAATTGAGACTGAAATTATCTCTGCCAGCGTCCGTAACCCGATCCACGTGATCGACTGTGCGAGAGCCGGGGCAGATATTGCGACTGTGCCGTTTGGTGTTATTATGCAGATGACCAAACACCCCTTAACCGATCAGGGAATTGAAAAATTCCAGGCAGACTATAAAGCTGTCTTCGGAGAATAGTAAATTGCGACCCCATTTTAAATTTTAATATTAAACCTCATAATAAGAAAACCCCAGCTGAATATTTAGCTGGGGTTTTCTTATTATATCACTCGCTGGAACCGGAGGTGCCAGATTCCAAAATGGAAACAATCGAGTAAAGCGTAAAGCAGACGGCGCCGAGGCCGACCATCACGCGGGCCGGAACAAAGAAGGCAGAATTGAAGAGCTCTGCTTCAAACAGGAAGGCGGCCGTAAAGAGGCAGAAAAGGGTGGTTATGATCGGGATCAGCGGAATACGCTTGGCGAGGGAGAAGGTCTGACGCCAGACGGAAGCGAGGAGAATAACCTTGCTTGAAATGCTGTAGCAGATAAAACCAAGACCGATCAATACCCAGCCTGGAGCGATCCACGCCGGTGTTTTTTGAACCAGCAGTATGCCAATGCCCAGAACAACGTTGATGGAGCCTAAAATTAAAACGAAAATCGTCCATTTCCAGCGCTCTCTGTCTGTAAAAGTATTTTGTATCTGACGGACCACCGAGGCTACCAGTGCGATCAGACTGGCACAGACAAGGGAGGTGCCAAAAAGAACGTGGCCGGCCACAAAGTATTCAGAGCTCAGTCCAGCCGATATCAGTACAATGCTCCGGATCAACCCCACGAGGGCGCAGAAAGCCGGAATGGCAATGAGAATTTTGGCTGTGTTTTCACTAAAGGCGCCCTGGGGCTTGTCGCTGGGCTGTAACTTATTGGAATTGGCCGGGATAAAAAGAAAGCGGGTAGAGGATGTGGCCACAGTGGTGACACAGCATGCAATCAGGCCTACACCAAAGATAATGTTGCCAGAAACAAAGTAAGCAGTGTTGATGGTATGAAGATTCCAGTAGTAGATGCCCATGCCGACAGTAAAAAGACTGACAGCATAGCCGAGAACAGGCAGAAACCATTTAAAAAAGCTGCTGTACCGGTTGATGAGCTGGCGGATAATGGTAGCGGCTGTACAGTACAGTGCGATACAGATCGCGGTCAGTGAGATCAGCACATGGCCGGCCACCAGATAGCTGGAACCCAGAGCAGTTCCGAGGGTAGTGACATAGATGCCGTAGCTAAAACAGATTGCCCCCATTAAAAGGGGGATGAGCCTGAAAAAGATACTCATAAAATAATTCATAATAAAAACCTCCAAAGGATAAAGTTGAATGACGGTAATTTATATACCCTTTAGAGGAGCTGAGTATCTTTTTTTGGAAAAACCTTAAAGTCCTAACAATGGTCGAAAAACTGGATCAGATCATCGACAAAATAGGCGATAAAAACAGGGTTGTAGGCCTCAATTTCCTGAGCGTTTTTAAAACCAAAGCCATACTCAACGCCGATAAAATCTACACCGCTCTGCCCCGCGCCGATGGCGTCATAGGCGCTGTCACCGATCAGAACAGCCTCTTCTGGTTTGACACCGAGGTCCTCGAGAACCAGATTGACGATATCAGATTTGGTCAGAGATTCAGCCATGTCAATGCCTCTGACAGAGTCAAAACAGGAAAGCATACTGGCCGCGGCCAGTGTTGCCTCAGTAATATCCTGACGTTTGAGGGTAGCGACCCCCAGTTTATGACCGGATTCCCTCAGCATTGCGAGTAAATCAGGCATACCGTCATACGGGCGGGCTTCCTTTACGCCTTGCTCACTCTGGTATTTTCGATGGTGGACAACAGCCTTTTTGGCGGTATCATCGTCGATGTCGTAGTGCTTTTTATAAGAGAAAAGAGTGGGCGGTCCAACATACTCCGGAAGGGTGGCATCGTCGACTGGTGTAAAGTGCATCCGTTTTTCAGTGAAACGGACAGCATTGTAGATACCCTCAGAAGTATCGAGCAGCGTACCGTCCAAATCGAAAATAATCGCAGTGTATTCTTTCATAAATGAACTCCTTATCTTATGGGATGCTTAATTATACCATAGTAAAATGAACAGGCGCAATGATAATAAAAGACCGATACACCTGAGTGCAGCGGCCTGTGACGTTTTCAGATTTTAAAATTTAACCCTGTCGGGTATTGTTTAAATGGTTTGTATGTTATAATTGTTAAAGTCTACGGAATCATAGCTCTGCTTTAAAAGGGCTTTGGCTTCCCGGATGATTTCTTTTTCAGAGAGCGGCAGACGGATATCCCGAATTTCGATGATATCAAGCGGGTCATCCTTGACTGTTTTGGTTAAGGTGTAGCCGCCGTATATTTTAGGAATGATCTTAACTTCGAAGCTGCCGTTTGACAAAATGGTGTTTTGACCATCAATTATAACTGTTTCAAACATAGGAACACATCCTTTCGTGTATAAGTAACTGCATTATTTATAGATAGATTATACCAAATGGAATGGAAAATAAAAGTATTTCTTGGCAAAAAGTAGAAAAATCTTAAAAAATTTCAGGAATAGACATGTACGATCGCAATAAACTAAAAGATATACCACAAAATCCCGGCGTTTATCTGATGAAAAATGCCGCGGGGGATATAATATATGTCGGAAAGGCTATCAATCTGAGAAACCGTCTCCGGCAGTATTTCCAAAACTCTAAGAACCTGACGCCGAAGACGGTCACTCTGGTATCTCATATCTGCGATATTGAGACCATCGTGGTGGACAGTGAGCTGGAAGCGCTGATTCTGGAGTGTAACCTGATCAAGGAGCACCGGCCAAAATATAATATTCTGCTAAAGGATGATAAAAGCTATCCCTACGTCAAGGTTACACTGGAGGATGAGTACCCCAAGGTCATTATGACCAGAGAACACAAAAAGGATGGCGGCAAGTATTTCGGCCCCTTTACCAGCAGTTTTGCGGTAAAGAAAACCATCGAAGCCATTGGAAAGCTGTACCCTCTTCGGCGCTGTAACCGCAAGGTAGCCTTTGGGGAAAAGAACGGACGGCCCTGTCTCAATTATTATATCGGGCAGTGCTGCGCGCCCTGTCAGGGCGATGTGCCAAAGGAAGAATATATGGCTTACATCAGCGATATCCTGTCCATCCTCAATGGAAAGGATAAAGAGCTGGTTTCAACTCTTGAGGAAAAGATGAGTGAGGCGGCCCAAAATATGGATTATGAGCTGGCCACTAAGCTGAGAGACCAGATTTACGGCATCCAGCATATTGTAGAAAAACAGAAAATTATCGTAAGCAACCAGCAGGACCAGGACATTATCGCGTTTGCAAAGGACGAAGACCTGGCCTGTGTTCAGGTCTTTAACGTTCGTGACGGAAAAATGCTGGGCAGGGACCATACTTTCCTCGAGGGGGTGGAGGAATCCACGCCGGAGGATATTATGACAACCTTTGTCAAGCAGTATTATTCCTCAAAACCGTTTATTCCCAGGGAAATTATTCTGGGTGCGCCGCTGCTCAAGGACGAAGAAGAGACCATCGCTGAGTGGCTGGCTGAGCTGCGCGGCGCAAAGGTGGTTCTCACACGGCCTCAGAAGGGCCAGAAGTCCAAAATGACACGGATGGTGGAGGAAAATGCAGAGCTTACCCTCAAGCAGTACGAGCTTGAAAAACGTCAGAAGGAGGAAAAGAAAAAAAGCCGCCTGGACGCTTTCAAGGACCTGCTCAGAATGGACCACACGCCTGAGAAAATTGAAGCCTATGATATCTCAAATATCAGCGGTACCGACAATGTAGGCGGTATGGTTGTCTTTCAGGGGGGGAAGCCAGACAAAAAAGCTTACCGCCGGTTTAAAATAAAATCAGTGGATGGGCAGAATGACTATGCCAGTATGCAGGAAATGATTTTCAGGCGTATCGAGCGCGGCATAAAGGAACAGAATGAGGGGAAAGACCCTAAAAAAAGCAGCTTTCTGCCCTTTCCGGATGTGTTTTGCATCGATGGCGGAAAGACCCATGTCGACGCAGTCCGGAGCATTTTACAGATGTACCCGGACGTTCATATTGAGGTCTGTGGTATGGTAAAGGACGATCACCACAGGATTCGCGGGATTATCTATAAGGATGAGGAGTATCCTCTGAAAAAATCCACACCGCTATGCACCTTTTTGAGTGATATCTCGGAGGAGGTTCACCGCTACGCCCTGGGCTACCACCAGACGCTGCGGAAAAAAGGAATGCTGGAATCCCGGCTGGAAGAAATCCCGGGAATTGGAAAGAAGCGCCGTGAGCTGCTTATGCGGCACTATGGCAGCCTTAATAATTTGAAGAAGACAACATTGGATGAGCTTAAAACCCTGCCAGGCATGAGTGATAAGACCGCTCAGGCAGTTTTTGACTATTTCAATGATGATGAGCATAAAACAAAATCTGAAGAAAAGAGAGAGAATAAATGAACGAAGAATCTTTAGGATGTATGAATCTTGCGGAATTTTGTAAAGACCTGAATCTTGAGGAAATTTACAGTCCAGTCGACGAGTTTGATCTTTATGACAGCGGTCTGAACCGCCCGGGACTTCAGCTTCATGGCTATTATGAATATTTTGACGCCAAGCGTATCCAGATTATCGGGAAGGTTGAGACCTCCTATCTGCTGAGCCTCGACCCCAAGCTGCGTGAAAAACGAATTGATGACTTTTTCTCCTATGATTTTCCGTGTGTGATTATCTGCTGGGATCTGCCGGAGGCAGAGATTTTTGAGGCGGCAGCTGAAAAGCATGGGCGTATTCTGTTGAGAAGCAAAGAAAAGACATCCATTTTCTTTTACCATTTAATTGACTATATCGACCGTAAAACCGCACCGATGATCAGTATGCACGGCGTGCTGGTAGAGGTCCACGGCGTGGGCGTTCTGATTACAGGCCCAAGCGGCATTGGTAAGAGTGAGACAGCCCTGGAGCTTATTAAGCGGGGGAGCACCCTCATTGCCGACGACGTGGTAGAGGTCAGCAATCATCAGGACCGTGTGCTGAGCGGTACAGCACCTGAAATGCTGCGGTATTATATGGAAGTCCGCGGAATTGGTATTATCGACGTGAGAACCCTGTATGGCGCAAAAGCTGTTAAGCAGTCCGTGGAGGTGGATATGGTCATAAAGCTTGAAAACTGGGATGAAACCTCTCCCTATGACCGGCTTGGCCTGGATGAGGAGACACAGGATATTCTTGGAATCGAGGTGCCGCTGGTAACCATTCCGGTTTCAGGAGGACGGAACCTGGCGGTAATTATAGAGACAGCCGCGATCAACAACCGTATGAAGGCGTTGGGGTTCCGCTCAGCCCAGATCTTCTGCGACAAGGTCGCAAAGCACAACGAAGAGGTTGCGGAAGCGCGTAAAAAACAGGAAGAAAAAGAAAAGCAGAAAGCGCTTAAGGAGGAACAGAAGTGAGAAATTACGTACTGGACGGACACACACATACACTGGCCTGCGGCCATGCCTACTGCACATTGATGGAGCTGGTTGAAGCCGCGTCCAGAAGGGGGCTTGAGCTGTTCTGTCTGACAGAGCACGGTCCTGAAATTCCAGGATCTCCGGGTGAAATGTTTTTTGCCAACTACCGGATTATTCCGCCGGTGATCAATAACGTGAAGGTGCTGAAAGGCATAGAGTCTAACATCATGGATAAGGACGGCGCCATCGATGTGCCCGAGCGGATTGCGGGACGCCTTGAGATCGTCTCCGCGTCCCTGCACGAGCCCTGCATCAGGCCGGGTTCAAAGGCAGATAATACCTCCGCGGTTCTGGGCGCTATTAACAATCCGCTGGTCGATTTTATCTGTCATCTGGGCAACCCGACCTATGAGCTTGACTACGAGGCTATTCTGCAGGAAGCGAAGCGGAAGGATACCCTCATCGAGATCAATAACGGTTCCTTTTTTATAAGACATGGCTCTAAGCCAAACTGTGTGGCCATCGCAAAGCGCTGTAAGGAGCTGGATATTCCGGTTATTCTGGGAACCGACACGCATTTCTGCACCGATATCGGCTATTTCCCTTACGCTGACAGGGCGCTGGATGAGGTGGGATTTCCCGATGAGCTGATCATTAATCTGGACACCAGACGCCTGACTGATTATCTGGAGGCCAAGGGACGAAAGCTTTTTACTGATCCGAGAAAAGAAGCTGAAGAATTGTTTTAACAAAACGCTGCTTTTATGTTACAATAATAAACTGAGAAAATAATGAAAACCTGCCGCTGTCCGCAGATTAAGCACGCTGTGTCTCAAACATGTGGGCAGCGTTGGCAGTTACAGTGGAAAATAATGCAGAGAGGAAAGCAATGAGTATAAAAATATTAACCGATTCTGCCTGCGATATGCCGGCGGAAGAGCTGGAAAAGTATGATGTCGAGCTGATGCCTCTATACGTCATTGAGGGTGAAAAAACTTATCTGGACGGGATTGAGATTACCCCTGAGGTGCTTTACAGCAAAATGCGCCGGGGGGTCCATTACAAGACGTCGCAGATCCCCTATGCCGATTTTGTGAAGCGGTTTACCGAGCTGGCCGAGGCGTCAGTACCCTTTATGTACCTCAGCTTTTCGAGCGGTCTGTCAGGAACCTATCAGGCGGCCATGCTGGCCAAGCGGGACGTGCTTGAAAAATACCCCGACGCGAATATCGAAGTACTTGACACCAAAGCTGTGACGGGCGGCCTCGGCCTGATTGTGCGCGAGGTAGCCGAAGCGGCCCAGAACGGCGCCAGTATGGAAGAGCTGGTAAAGCTGAGCTGCTATTATGCTGCCCATATCCGCCACGTGTTCACCGTAACAGATCTGGAGTACCTGTACCGGGGTGGACGTCTGAATAAGGGAACGGCCATTGTCGGAAATATGCTTAAGATCAGCCCTTTGCTGGATGTAGACGAAAACGGCGAGCTCAGGCAAGTGGACAAGGCACGCGGGGAGAAAAAGCTGCTGAAAAAAATGGTGGAATACATTGAGGAAAAAGGCGATAAGCTGTGTGAACAGACCATTTATATCACCCATGCGGACAATATGCCCCTGGCTGAAAGCTTTGTGAAGATTGCCAGCAAGCATTTTAAGACAGACAACTTTAAAATCATGCCGCTTGCACCCATTATCGGCACCCACTCGGGGCCGGGAACACTGGCGGTATTTTTCTTCGATGAAGTGAAATAAGTGTAATAGAGGAGAAACAAAAGAATAGAATGTTAGAAAAGTTAGATTTTTTATCAAGTAAATATCAGGAACTCAATGAAAAAATAGCAGATCCCGATATTATTGCCGATCAGGCACAGTGGCAGAAGCTCATGAAGGAGCATGCCCATATCGAACCGATTATCAACCGTTATAACGAATATAAAAAGACCCTCGAGGGGATTGATGAAAGCAAGGAAATGCTGTCTGACAAAGGCATTGACAAGGATTTTGAAGAAATGTGCAAGGCTGAGCTGGAAGAACTGACCCAAAGAAAAGCAGCCCTTGAGGATGAACTGAAGGTTCTGCTGCTGCCGAAGGACCCTAACGACGACAAAAACGTAATTGTTGAGATCCGTGCGGGCGCAGGCGGAAGTGAGGCCGCTCTTTTTGCAGGTGATCTCTTCAGAATGTTCACCCGTTATGCGGAACGACAGGGCTGGAAATCAGAGATCATGAACTCCAATATTCCGGATATCGGTGGGATTAAGGAAATCACCTTTTCCATCGAAGGTCGCGGAGCCTACAGCCGCCTGAAATATGAAAGCGGGGTTCACCGCGTTCAGCGTATCCCGAGTACAGAATCCGGCGGACGAATTCATACATCTACCGCAACGGTTGCTGTGCTGCCGGAAGCAGAGGATGTGGAAATTGACATCAATCCGAATGATCTGAGAATCGACGTTTACCGTTCCTCCGGAAACGGCGGCCAGTGCGTAAACACCACCGACTCCGCGGTTCGGATTACTCACGAGCCCACAGGAATGGTCGTAACCTGCCAGGATGAAAAATCTCAGCTGAAAAATAAAGAAAAGGCCATGAAGGTTCTGAAGGCCCGCCTTTTTGAAATTGAAATGCAGAAACAGCAGAGTGAAATTGCTGAGAACCGTAAAAGCCAGGTGGGTACCGGTGACCGAAGTGAGCGTATCCGTACCTATAACTTTCCGCAGGGCCGTGTGACCGACCACCGTATCGGAATGACGGTTTATCAGCTGGAGGCTTTTCTGGACGGCGAAATTGACGAAATGGTCGACGCCCTGATTACCAGCGACCAGGCAGAAAAGCTGAAGCAGCAGGGAGAATAAAGACGGCGGAACACAGGCATCTCTATATGATGCCTTTTTTATTTATCATTTGTATACAGGAGGAAAAATGAAAACAGTAGTAGACCGATTTTTAAGATATGTCCAGGTGGATACAGAGTCTGTGCCAGAAGCAGACTGCTTTCCGAGCAGCGAAAAGCAGAAGAATCTGGCCGCCATACTGGTTGAGGAGCTTAAGGGAATGGGCGTGGAGGATGCGCGTATGGATGGTTATGGCTATGTTTACGCAACCATCCCGGCAACAACCGATAAGGAGCTGCCGGTCATCGGACTGATCGCCCATATGGATACCTCCAGTGCAGTGAGCGGAAAAGATGTTACCCCCCGCATTGTCGAAAATTATGACGGAGGCGATATCTTATTGAATGAAACACAAAATATCGTCCTTAAGACAGAGGATTACCCAGAAATTTTGAATTACAAAGGCCAGGATATTATTGTGACAGACGGCACCACCCTTTTGGGGGCGGATGATAAGGCCGGCGTGGCGGAGATTATGACCCTGTGTGATTACCTTATGCACAACCCGGTAGACCACGGAACCATAAAAATAGCTTTTACACCGGACGAGGAGGTCGGACGGGGCGTTAACTATTTTGATGTGGAAGGCTTTGGTGCAGAATTTGCCTACACTGTGGACGGCGGCGAGCTGGGTGAGCTGGAATATGAGAATTTTAACGCAGCCAGTTTAAAATTAACTGTCAACGGCGTCAGCACGCATCCGGGAACAGCCAAAAACAAAATGAAAAATGCCCTGCTTATGGGAATGGAATTCCAGAGGATGCTGCCAGCCTGTGAAACGCCCGAGCACACAGAGGGCTATGAAGGCTTCTATCACCTGGATCAGTTTGAGGGGACAGTGGAGAAAGCTGAGATGATCTATATTATACGTGACCACGACCGGGCGAAATTTGAAAAACGCAAGGAACGGGCAGTAAAAATCTGCGATTATCTCAATGAGCTGTACGGTGTGGGGAGTTTTGAGTATGTCCTCTCAGATTCCTATTATAATATGAAAGAAAAAATTGAGCCGCATATTCATCTTGTCCGCAATGTTGAAAAAGCCATGAAGGACGTTGGCATAGAACCGAAGGTAACGGCCATAAGAGGCGGTACCGACGGCGCGCGCCTGTCCTATATGGGGCTGCCATGTCCGAATATCTGTACCGGCGGACATAATTTTCATGGGCGTTTTGAGTATATTCCGATTCAGTCTATGGAAAAGGTGGTTGCGCTTTTAAAACGACTGGTAGAAATCTACAGTTAAGCAAAAAAGGTATACACAGATACTTAATCCGGAGGGCTATGCTCTCCGGGTTCTCTTGTTTTTTGAGCAGCAGCTGTGTTATAGTTAAGAAACAAAAAATATAAAAAGCGATAAGGAGCTGTGGCAATGTTAGAATCAGGTCATTGTTTTTGCACTGCTTATTGGGATCATTCTGGCTAAGCTTGGAGAAAAAGCAGATATTGTCTCCAATTTTTTCCCAGTTTAACGATATAATGATGGAAATGACAACAATGGTCATGAAGGTAGCGCCGATTGGCGTTTTCTGCCTGATTGCCAAAACCTTTGCGGGAAATGGGGGTATCACGTAAAATTTCATCCTTTACCATTCCGCTGGGAGCGACCATAAACATGGACGGTACAGCCATTATGCAGGGTGTAGCTGTTGTTTTCGCGGCCCAGGCCTTTGGGATTCCTCTGGGCATACCGGATTATGTGACTGTTATTGCGACAGCTACGCTTGCTTCTATCGGTACAGCAGGCGTGCCCGGGGTCGGACTGATAACCCTGTCCATGGTCTTTAATTCGGTTGGGCTTCCCATTGAGGGAATTGCCCTGATTATGGGGATCGATCGTATTCTGGATATGGCCAGAACCGCTGTTAATATCACAGGCGACGCGGTTTGCACGACCATTGTCGCGTCCCAAGACAAGGCGGTAAACCGCCAGGTGTTTTACCGCGAAAAATAAAAAGCAGGATGTACCAAACCAAACGGTACATCCTGCTTTTTTTAAAGCAGCGGCGCAAAAAGGCGCGAGATGGATTCCTTGACTTTAATGGCACGGCTGCGCTTTTCGTAAGCCATTGTGTCGTAGTAAATGGATTTTTCAATATCTCTGTAAAAGATATCGCGTAGCTTTACAGCGATTTCTGGGTCGTAGATAAAAGCATTGGTTTCAAAATTGAGGCTGAAGCTCCGGATGTCAAAATTACAGGAGCCGACAGCGGCGATCTGGTCGTCCACGACCAGCACCTTGGCGTGGAGAAAGCCATTGTCATAAATGTAAACCCTGGCCCCATATTTTATGAGTTCCCCGACATAGGAGAGGGTGGCCCAGTAAATAAAAATATGGTCGGGCTTGTTGGGAATCATGATCCGCACGTCGATACCGGACAGCAGCGCGATTTTAAGAGCCTCCATAATACTCTCGTCTGTGACAAAATAAGGGCTCTGGATTAAAATGTATTTTTCGGCATTGGTGATCATGCGGATAAAGCCCTGTTTGATAACCTGGTTGGGATCATCTGGACCGCTTGAGACGATCTGAATACCTGAGCCCTCACAGTTTTCCATATAAGGAAAATAGCGGTGAATGTTCTCGGAATTAATATTGAGCTTAGCCTTGTTGCCGCTGGTACGCCAGTCAAGAAAAAAGCGCATCTGGAGCTCGTAGGCAGCATAGCCTTCAATTTTCAGATGAGTATCCCGCCAATAGCCCATTTTTTTCTTAAGCCCCAGGTATTCGTCGCCGACGTTAAACCCGCCCACAAAACCGGTTTTACCATCGATGACGACAATTTTCCGGTGATCGCGGTAGTTCAGGCGGAGGTTGATAAAACGAAGCCGGGAGGGGAAGAAAATGCCATACTGCCCGCCGGCGGATTCCAGCTCCTTTAAAGCGCTCCTGGGAATATAGCGCCCCCCCATTTCATCGAAAAGAAGCCGCACTTCGATACCTTCGCGGGCTTTTTTAGTGAGAAGCTCCATAAATTTCTGCCCGAGGGTGTCGTATTTGATAATGTAATATTCAATATGAATGGTGGAACGGGCATTTTCAATGGCTTCAAACAGGGCGTCGAATTTTTCGTGTCCGTCGGTAAAAATATCAATACTGTTATTGTCGGTGTAGAGGGCGTGGCTGACATTGAGGTGATACTCAATATTGTAATGGTATTTTTTGGCAATGGTTTTGTTTTTGGCGATCTGCTGGCGGTCTACCAGCGCCTTTTTCTGGCGGCGAAGAAGAAGCTGATACTGCTCATTTTCGGGTGTGTTATAGCGGTAGATTTTCCGCTTAGTCAGATTTTGGGAAAAGAAGAGGTAAAAGACAAATCCCAAAACTGGAATGATCCAAAGAAACAACAGCCAGGCATAGGTGCTCTGCGGCGTTTTGCGCTCCAGAAAAATGATCGTGAAGCTGAACAGAATATTAACAATAAACACAAAAACCGAGAAAGGGCTGGCAAGGGTAAAAAAAGAAAAAGTCATATGATTCTCCCGATGGCTGTAATGATACTGAAAGTATACCATACACAGCGGTTTTTACAAGGTGTTAAAAGACGATAATAAAAGTATTTTAAATCAGGCGCTTTCATTGAGAAATGCAGGTGTTAATTTGTTCTTTTTACGGGACACCTACAGCCTTAAGCCCGGCTTTACAGGACAAAATATTACATTGTGTTATGGTTCTCAATATGTTATGATAGGCATGTTAATACCTATATATACAAGTTGAAGATTTTTTGCTTGTTAAAAAAATAACAATCCATCAGTTCACGCTTTAAAAAGCCTGTGGAACAGGCTGAGTGAAATTGAAATTTCAATAAGGAGGAGCGTATTATGGCTTTTAATATTGCAGTTGCCGGTAAGGGTGGTGTTGGAAAAACAACCTTTACGGGTATGCTGGTTTCATATCTGGTAGAACAGGGCAAGGGGCCAATTCTGGCAGTGGATGCTGATTCAAATGCAAACCTGAACGAGGTTTTGGGTGAAGAGGTTGAGCTGACCATCGGACATATCAAGGAAGAGGTCAACCATGCAGAGATGGACGGTAATCAGCTGCCGCCGGGAATGACCAAGGGTGATTTCCTGACCCTGCGTTTAAACCAGGCTGTTTCCGAAGGAAAAGGCTATGATCTTCTGGTCATGGGCCGCAGCCAGGGCGAAGGTTGCTATTGCTTTGTCAACGGCCTGTTAAAGACTCAGGTTGGCCGTTTATCTGAAAATTATAACTATGTCATCATGGATAACGAGGCAGGGATGGAGCACATTAGCCGCGGTACCATGGGAAGAATGGATATTTTACTTTTAGTCAGCGACTGCTCACGCCGTGGAATTCAGGCTGTCGCCCGAATCCGTGATCTGGCAGAGGAACTCAATTTGAGAATTCCGGTCATTAAGCTGATTGTCAACCGCGCGCCAAACGGGGAACTCAACGAGGGCACAGCGGAAGAAATTGAAAAACAGGGTCTGGACCTTCTGGGAGTTATCCCGATGGACCAGCAGGTATTCGAATATGACGCATACGGCAAGCCGCTTGTTACCCTTCCAGAGGATTCAGCAGCGCGTAAGGCTGTTCGTGAAATTATTGACAAGCTGGAAATCAAGTAGTTCTGGTTTCCTGGGTAAGTGTAAGTGCACTGGCAGAAGCCGCCAAAGAGGAGTGGCGGTTTCTGCTTTGAAAATAAAATCATGCATATGATTATTTTGCAAAGGTTAACAGAACAAGGAGGCGTGTATGCATAAAGTAGTGTTTGTCGTTAAGGGAAAACGGCAGGTAGAGTTTTTAGCGGGACAAAGAGAAAATCTCCTGGAAGCGGCGCGGAAAGCCGGAATTATGATCGACACACCGTGCAATGGTAATGGCACCTGCGGAAAATGCAAGGTTCAGATTACAAAGGGCAAGGTGGACGCCTTGTCGCTCACCCGGCTGACGGAGGAGGAAATTGCCGAAGGATGGGTGCTGGCCTGCAGCTCGGAAATCGTTGAGGATATTGAGGTGAATGTGCCTGATCTGGCCTCTGCATTCCAGAATGAAATGCAGATTACCGACCTGTCTGAAAATGAAAACAAAAATATCCGCTATGTGCGGAAAAAAATGCTGAAGATGGGAATGACAGATTCCAATCGTCTGTGCTGTGAGATCATTCAGCTGCCAGAGCCTACCAATGACGATAACCTCGCAGATGAGGATCGGTTAAAACGTTATTTCCGCCAGACACTGGGCTACTCGGACATTCAGGTAAGCCTGGATGTTCTCAGAAAATTCCCGGACGCGTTCAGGGAAAATAACTTTAAAATTAAGGTTGTCTATCTGAAGCGCGGCGACATTGCCGAAATCATGGATGTGCGTTCCTGCCTGGAATGCGCCTGTGCCCTTTATGGGGTAGCTTTGGATATTGGTACAACGTCTGTTTCTGCCTGCCTGGTGAATATGGATACCAATGAAATTGTTTCTAAGGCTTCCATGGGGAATGCTCAGGTTAAATACGGCGGCGATGTTATCAACCGTATCGTTTATACAGAAAAGCCAGGCGGTCTTAAAAAGCTGCGGGACGCGATTATAGAGGAAACCATCAATCCGCTGATCGGTCAGATGGTTCAGTCGGCAGGTATTACCACTGATGATATTTATGAAATGTGCGCGGCGGGAAATACGACCATGACCCATCTGCTGCTTGGGATCAACCCCGATCACCTGAGACGTGAGCCTTTTATACCAGGCGTCAACACGATTCCAGAAATGAAGAGCACCGAGATCGGTATCCGTATTAATCCAGAGGGCCGTGTCTATCTGGCGCCTTCGGTGGCCAGCTATGTCGGCGGCGATATCACTGCTGGCGTATTTGCTGTTCCGGTTTGGCTGCAGGAAGAGTTTACCATGCTGGTAGACCTGGGAACAAACGGCGAGATCGTTTTTGGCAACAAGGACTTTATGATGACCTGCGCCTGCTCTGCAGGACCAGCCTTTGAGGGCGGAGAAATCAGCTGCGGAACCCGAGCGGTTCCAGGCGCCATTGAAGAGGTTAAGATTGACGACGCGACGTTAAAAGCAAGCTTCTCAACCATTGGCGGAGAGATACCGGTAGGTGTCTGCGGTTCCGGAATCATTGACCTGATCTGCGAGATGAAACGGACAGGCATTATTGACGGCAAGGGCCGTATCAGCAAAGATATCGATAATCCGAGGATTGCCTTTGACGAATACGATATTGGGCGTTACTTTGTCTGTTCAAAGGAGCTGGACAGTACCGCCAAGGATATCTACATTACAGAAATCGACATCGACAGCTTCATCAAGGCAAAGGGCGCGGTGTTCTCAGCCATTCACACCCTGATGGAAAGCATGGATATGCCCATTGAAGTGCTTGAAAATGTGTATGTGGCCGGAGGAATCGGCAGCAACCTTGGCATTGAAAACGCCATTGCCCTCGGTATGCTCCCGGATATACCGGTTGATAAGTATTATTATATTGGAAACAGCTCGATGCAGGGGTGCTATCTGGCCCTTACACTGGCTGAGGGAAAAGAAAAAATCGCAGAAATCGGACAGAATATGACTTATATGGAACTTAGCGTTCATCCGTCTTATATGGATGCCTTCATATCAGCCTGCTTTATTCCGCACACGGATATGAGCCTGTTCCCGAGCCTGCAAAAATAGACAGAGGTAACCAATGCTAAATTCTGAAATAGAAGCAGCCATTGAAGAGAAGAGAAAAGACAAGCTGCCCTATGATCATTATAAAAATTTGATAAAGGATAAGGATCCTCTGGAGATGGCAGAGAAATCCACCTGTCCTTATGACTTGGAAACGCAGCTGTTCACAGTAACGCTGATGGGTGAGGAATACAAGGTAAAATACCCCGAGGGCGACGTGCTTTTAAAGGACGGAACTGCCTTTGACGATTATAAGCCCATGACCATGATCCTGCGTTATCTGCTTAACGCCCAGGGCGTGCCGCCCATGGGCACAACCATCGCATACCGGGATATCTCGGGGGGAAACCATTATTTTAAGAGCTTTGAGGGCCGCTGCCTGAAGCGCTTTGCCTTTACCTTCAACTATGATGTTGAAGGGCTGAAGCGCGCTATGGAAAAGCTGAGCGCAGAACCTAAAAAACACGGTGATCTGTCCTACCGTTTTGAGTTTATCAACAACATGTATCTGACTGTAATCCTCTGGCTGGGGGACGATGAGTTCCCGCCGGAATCACAGATTCTTTTCGACAGTAATATTACCTCAGGCTTTGATGCGGAGGATCTCGCCGTAATGGGAGATATTTTTATCCCCGCGCTGAAGCGGCTGGCAAAAGCAGACTGACACCTGTAAAATATAGTAATATTTTGCTTATTTACGGGGTCGTTTTCATGGGTTTCATGAAATCATTTAAACCTACTGAATAACTGCGAATTAAAAGCTTTAGAAAGACGGGTAAATTTTTGTTTTTGGTCGAAAAATGTTTGACAAACTTATAACAAGATAGTAGTATATGTGTATACTTATATATACAAGTCTGTGTACACCGGTTTATTTTCAATTGAAATTTTAAAGCAACCGGAATTTGTCATGTTCATAAAACGATTCCGGGCTTTGAAATATAAAAAAATACTAACAAGAACGAGTTAGGAGGTAACGAGGAAATGCCATTCAAAAAAGCAGAACAAAAGTTTAGTGGCAAGATCAATGAGTGTGTAATTGGTGTTGGAGATGCAGCAGTTACTCTCGGAGGAGAAAAAGGATTACCATTTTTAAGTGGTGAAGGAAACGCACCGGTTGTTGGTGTCGAAATTTTAGACAGTTACCCAGAAGACTGGGAAAAATGTCTGGTTGACGCTTATGGTGACGTCGTAAAGGATCCTGCAGCATGGGCAAAATATGTACAGGACAATACAGACGCACAGTTTATCGCATTAAAATTAATCAGTGCCGATCCTAACGGTGCTAACAAATCATCTGAAGAATGTGTTGAAATCGCTAAAGCTGTCGAAGCGGCAATCGATCTTCCACTGGTTGTTGCAGGCTGCAACAACGCTGAAAAAGACGGTGATTTACTGGTTAAGGTTTCTCAGGCATTGTCTGGCAAAAACGCTGTTTTATTCTCAGCTGTTGAAGATAACTACAAATCTGTCGGTGTAGCAGGTAATGCTGACGGCCACAAGGTATCTGGCCAGTCTGCTGTTGATATCAACCTTGCAAAACAGTTAAATATCCTGTTGACACAGTTAGGTGTTGACGGTGGAAACATCATCATGGATGTTGGAACCGCTGCTGTTGGCTATGGTTTCGAATATGTTGCTTCTACAATGGACCGTATCCGTTTAGCTGCTTTAGGCCAGAACGATACAGACCTTCAGATGCCAATCATGACCAATGTTGGCGACGAAGCATGGGGCGTAAAAGAAGCTGTTTTCACAGAAGAAGAAGCTCCTGAATGGGGAAATCAGGAAGAACGTGGTATCGCTATGGAAGTTTCCACTGCAGCTTCTTGCTTAATCGGCGGCTCAAACGCTGTTATTGTTAAACATCCGGAATCAGCTAAAGTGATTAAAAACTTTATCAAAGAGTTAGTAGGTTAGGAAAGGTAGGCGCAAAAAAATGGCAGTAAAAGGTTTAGATATTTTTAAACTGACTCCTAAGAAAAACTGTAAGGAATGTGGATTCCCTACATGTATGGCATTCTCAATGAAAGTAGCCGCTGGCGCTGCAGAAATTGATAAATGCCCGTATATTACAGACGAAGCTAAAGCTCAGTTATCTGAAGCTACCGCCCCTCCGATGAAAACAATCAAAATCGGAACTGGCGACACAGAATGTGCCCTGGGCGGCGAAACCGTATTATTCAGACATGAAAAAACTTATGTCAACAAAGCTTTATTCGCAGTTGAATTCTCAGACGCAGATTCTGACGATGAAATTGCTAAGAAGGTCGCTCATTTAGAAGCTGTTAAATATGACCGTATCGGCGAATTAATGTGTGTAGAAGTTGCTTCCGTACGTTATGCTGCTGACAAAGCTAAATTCTTAGACCTGATCGCTAAAGTGATCGAACTGGGCCGTGTGCCAATGGCTGTTGTTGAAGATGTTGAAGTCGCTAAGGAAGCTGCTGAAGCAATCAAAGCTGCTAAAGGTATCTTGATGGGCGCTACACCTGCAAATGCTGACGCGATGGTAGAAGTTGCCAAAGCTGCTGACGTTGTGCTGGGTGTCTCCGCTGGCTCTATCGAAGAATTACATGACACAGTTGAAAAAATCGAAGCTTCTGGTTACAAGAACCTGGTGCTGAACGTTGGCGACAGCTCTGTCAAAGAAGCTTACAATAACGCTGTAACCATCCGTACCAACACTCTGAAGGGCGATGACAGAACTTTCGGTTATCCTTCAGTTGTATTTGTTAACAAGCTTGCTTGCTGCGAACAGATGGAAGTTGCCTTAGCTTCTGCTTTTGTTCTGCGCTATGGCTCCATCATCGTAATGAGCGATATGGATTTCAAACAGGCTCTGCCATTGTTCGGTTTAAGACAAAACATCTTTACCGATCCTCAGAAGCCAATGCGTGTCGAACCGACCATCTACGAATTCAATAAAGCTGACGATAACGCACCTGTGCTGGTTACCGTTGACTTCGCTCTGTCTTACTTCGTAGTTTCCGGCGAAATCGAACGTTCTAAAGTTCCTGCTTACCTGGCTATTCCAGATGCTGGCGGTTACTCCGTTCTTACAGCATGGGCTGCCGGTAAATTCGGTGCTTCCGTTATCTCTGATTTCATCAAGGAAAGCGGCATTGCTGACAAAACTAAATGCAGAAAGCTTATCTTACCAGGTAAAGTTGCTGTATTACAAGGTGATGTTGCTGAAGCGCTTCCAGATTGGGAAGTTATTGTCGGACCGACAGAAGCTATGCAGATCCCGAAATTCTTACGTGATTTAATGGGTATTGCCTAAGCTCTGCGCTTTGCGGCGAACATCTGTAATTCATACGAATTAAAACTTTTCCGCAGCAGGAGGCGGGGGCTTCCGGCTGCGGTTTATCCAAAAATATTTTATAATCCGAAAGGGGAAACATTATGGCAAAATTTATGGTTATCGGTGAAAGAATTCACTGTATTTCTCCAGCAATGCGTGAAGCATTTGAAACTCGTAATCCTGAACCAATCCTGCAGAGAGCAAAAGAACAGTTAGATGCTGGTGCAGATTATTTGGATTTGAATATCGGACCTGCTGAAAAAGACGGTGAAGAATTAATGCAATGGGGCGTTAAATTGTTACAGGAAAACTTTGACAATGTTCCACTGGCACTTGACACCGCTAACATGAAGGCGATTGAAGCTGGTATTCAGGTTTATAACCGTGAAAAAGGCAAACCACTCGTTAACTCCGCTGACGCCGGCGACCGTATCGGTTACCTGGATTTAGCTGCTGCCAACGATGCTGCCTGCATCTGCTTATGTTCTAAAGAAGGTGTACCTTCTGACAATGACGAACGTATCGCTTACTGTTCTGAACTCCTTGAAAGAGGGATGGAACATGGCATGGAACCAACCGATATGCTGTTTGACCCATTAGCGCTTGTTATCAAGGGTATGCAGGACAAACAGGAAGAAATGCTTGAAGCCGTTAAGATGATCACAGACATGGGCCTGCTGACTACTTGTGGTTTAAGTAATGTTTCCAACGGTGCTCCAAAACACATCAGACCATTACTTGACAGCGCGATGATGGCAATGGCAATGTGCTGTGGCTTATCCAGCGCAATCATTAACCCTTGCGACAAACGCTTGATGGAAACTGTAGTGGCCTGCGATATTATCAAAAATAATATCTTATACGCAGACTCCGTTCTGGAATTCTAAGAGAAGTTAATAAAAAATAAGCCCCTAAAGTAACGCTCATTTCGAGACCCGGAAGGGAACGTTGCTTTAGGAGCCCATATTGAATAAATGACTGATTTGCGTTGCCGCTTTTATTATTCTACAATAATAAAGTGTTTTTGTAAAGTGGAAATTTTTACAAAGTTGCTGCAATGTGAGTAAATTATTAGGAGAGGTAAATTAAATTATGAGCAATGAATTGTTAGAATTTGATGTTATAGCTGAAGCTTTAATCGAAAAAGCTCAAAAAGATGGCGCTGAAACCATGTGGGACAGAAAAGCTGCCTTAAAAACCCAGTGTGGTTTTGGTGAAGGCGGTATCTGCTGCCGTATCTGTGTTATGGGACCTTGCCGTGTAAGCCCATCACCGGATAAAGGCGCTCAGAGAGGTATCTGTGGTGCTGACAGAGACACCATCGTCGCCAGAAACTTTGCGAGAATGTGCTGTGGCGGTACATCCGCCCACTCTGACCATGCGCGTGATATCGTACATGCAATGTATCATTCTTCTGAAGATGGTCCTTTCAAAATCAGAGAAGAAGGCAAGCTGAGAAGAATCGCTGCTGAATGGGGTCTGGAAGATACTGATACCAAAGAAACCTACGCTCTGGCTCACGAACTGGCCGAAAAAGCATTGATGGAATTTGGTAAACCTTTCGGAACACAGAATTTCTTAAAGAGAGCTCCTAAAACCCGTCAGGAAATCTGGGAAAGAGAAAACATTGCGCCTAGAGCCATTGACCAGGAAGTTGTTACCTTAATGCACTCCACACATATGGGCTGTGCAAGTGATCCTGAATCTATCTTAAGACGTTCTTTAAGAACAAGTATGTCTGACGGCTGGGGCGGCTCCATGATCGGTACCGAATTCTCCGACATCATGTACGGTATTCCAAAGGAAAGAGCTTCTGAATCAAACTTAGGTGTTATCGATCCTGAACAGGTAAACATCATGCTCCACGGACATGATCCGAACTTAGCTGAAATGATCGCAGTCGCATCCAAAAATCCTGAATTGATCGAACTGGCAAAAGAACAGGGCGCTAAGGGGATTAACGTTGTCGGTATGTGCTGTACCGGTAATGAAATGACCATGCGTCACGGTATCAAGATCGCCGGTAACTTCTACCAGCAGGAAATGGCCATTATCACTGGTGCTGTTGAAGTTGCTGTTGTAGACGTTCAGTGTATCTTCCCTGCACTGCCCAAATTAGCTAAGAGCTACCATACACGTTTTATCAGTACATCTCCAAAAGCTAAAATTGCCGGCGACATGTACATTGAATTTAATGAAGAAGATCCATTAAGCTGTGCTGAAGAAGTAATCAAAACAGCTGTTATGAACTTCAAAAACAGAGACGCTTCCAAGGTTGATGTACCAGAACTGAAAGCTGAAACCATTGTTGGTTACTCTGTAGAAACAACCATCGGCGCTTTAGACCGTGTTGTTAACTCTCAGACCGACGTAACAGGCACAGTTAAACCTTTAGGCGACTTAGTCTGGGCTGGCGTTTTAAGAGGCGCTGCCGGTATTGTTGGTTGTAACAATCCAAAAGTCGAACATGACTATGCCCACATCACATTAATGAAAGAATTAATTAAAAACGACGTTATCTGCGTTGTTACTGGTTGTGCAGCTCAGGCTGCTGCTAAAGCTGGTCTTTTAAAACTGGAAGCAAAAGAACTTTGCGGACGTGGTTTGAAAGAAGCCTGCGAAAGAGCGAATATTCCTCCAGTATTACATATGGGTTCCTGTGTTGATATCAGCCGTATTCTCCACCTGGTTACTTTAGTAGCTAACGAAAGAGGCGTTGATATTGCAGAACTTCCAGTTGTAGGTGCCGCACCTGAATACATGTCTGAAAAGGCTGTTGCCATCGCGTCTTACGTAGTATCAAGTGGTTTAAATACTTATCTTGGCGTTATGCCTTATGTTTCCGGAAGTGAAAACTTCATGAAACTGATGACCGAAGGTGTTAAAGAATGGACTGGGGCTGCCTATGTCTTTGAATCAGATCCAATCAAGGCTGCTGAATTAATCATGGCAGATATTGAAGACAAGAGAACAAAACTGGGAATTTAATTATACTGAATAATTATTTAAGAATGGACAGGTGATAAAATGAAAATAGCATTAACTGGAAAAGGTGGCGTTGGGAAAACGACAATTACAGCCTGCCTCAGCCGTTACTACGCCGATAAAGGTTTTAATGTATTGGCCGTTGATGCTGACCCCGATGCAAATTTAGGTCTGGCACTGGGTATGAGCGAAGAAATGATTGACAGCATCACACCTATTTCTGAAATGAAAGACTTGGCCGAAGAGAGAACAAACGCAAAAAAAGGAACCTACGGCGCCTTTTTCACAATGAATCCGGAAGTTGCGGATATTCCTGAAAAATTTTGCCGCGAGTTTAACGGTGTTAAGCTCTTAACAATGGGAACAGTCGATACTGGCGGAGGCGGATGCGTTTGCCCGGAACACGTACTGTTAAAAATGCTGACGACACATTTGGTTTTATACCAAAAGGATATTGTCATCATGGATATGGAAGCAGGGATTGAACATCTTGGTCGCGGAACTGCATCGGCGGTCGACGCGTTTATCGTTGTTGTGGAACCGGGTATCCGAAGCATCCAGACCTTTAAACGAATCAGCAAGCTGGCTGGCGACATCGGTGTCAAACACGTTTATGCCATTGGTAATAAAATCCGCAAACCGGAAGACATCGACTTCTTAAATGAACGGATCGGAGCAGAAAATATTTTTGGTTTCTTAGATTACAGCGATCAGATTTCCGGTTCAGACAGAAATAACAAGTCACCGTACGATGTTCCTGAAACCAGAGAAAAAATTGCAGCTCTCGGGGAAAAAATTGAAGCGACTGTAAAAAGTAATAAATAGTCCAATTCACCTAAAACATTCATAACTTTATATTGAAATATAAATACGGAGGAAGAAAATCACATGGAACGTAAGACTTATAATCTTTTTGATATAATTTACAGTGGTACTGCTAAATATCTTGAACGTGCTGAAAAAGATGTTGCAAAGGCCATTGAAGAAAAAGGCAGAGATGCAGAAGCTAAACTGCCGGATACCGCTTATGGTTTAGCTACAATTTACGCAATCACAGGCGAAAAATTATTAACAGTGGGCGATCTGGAACGCGGTATTGAAATGGCAAAAGAACACATCAACCGCACAAACATGCTGGCTGACGCTTTAGAAGCCGGTGTAGCCGCTGCAATGTTATGTGAAATCATCCAGGCCTGCAAATACTTAGACGGCAACCCACATCCGGAATGGGTAGACGGCGCATTGACCGATGCGGTTGTCCGTTCCTTTGGTGTTGCTCTGGTTACCCAGGATATCCCTGGTGTTGCTGTTATTATCGGTGAACACAAGGATCCTGAACAGTTAGCAAAAACAATCAAATCTTATCAGAATAAAGGTCTTCAAACTTATCTGGTTGGTAAATGTATCGATCAGGCAAGAGACCAGAAAATCAAAATGGGCGTTGATCTTCGCGTTATCCCATGCGGTTACGAAATCGAAGATGTTATCAACGTTGTATCTGTTGCTGTTCGTGCTTCTATCATGTTCGGTAACACACCAGCCGGCGAATGGGAAAAACACAGAATTTACACAAGAGACCGTGTATTCGCATTTGTTAATGTATTTGGCGACTGGGATGACAAGATCATCGCTGCTGGCGCCTGCGCAATCGACATGGGCTTCCCGGCAATCACAGAAACGTACATCAACGAAGTTCCTACCCTGTTATTAAACCAGCCAGACCTGTCAAAAACAGACGCTACCTCTCTTGAAGCCCGTGGCATCAAGATCAAGGTTACTGAAATTGACTGTCCTGTATCCGTATCCTCCGCTTTCGAAGGCGAACGTGTCCGTAAAGACAACATGAAAGCTGAATTTGGCGGAAACAGAACAAAAGCCTGGGAATTGGTTCACACAGTAGAATTGGGCGATATCGAAGATCACAAGATCACTGTTGTCGGCCCGGATATCGACGATCCGCAGTTTGACGGTGTTGACGTTGTCCGTATTCCATTTGGCCTGGAAATCAAGGTTGCTGGTAAAGCAATGCAGTCCGACTTTGAATCTGTACTTGAAAGAAGATTACACTACTTCTTAAACTACATTGAAGGTTCAATGCACGTTGGACAGAGAAATATCTGCTGGGTTCGTTTAACCAAAGAAGCATTTGACGCTGGCTTCAGACTGCGCCACTTCGGCGAAGTAGTTTACGCTAAGATGTTAGACGAATTTGGTAAGGTAGTTGATAAAGTTGAAGTTACCATCTACACCAAAGAAGAAGATGTTGTACGTCTTGAAGAAGAACTGGTTAAACCAATCTACAACGTACGTGACGACAGACTGAACTCACTGACAGATGAAAGTGTCGATGTATTCTACACCTGTACACTGTGCCAGTCCTTCGCGCCTTCTCACGTTTGTGTTGTAACACCTGAACGTTTAGGTCTTTGCGGTGCTGTTTCCTGGTTAGACTCCAAAGCAACCAAAGAACTTGACCCGACAGGTCCTGCACAGCCAATCGAAAAGAACGGTGTTATCGACGAACGCTTAGGCGCATGGGAAGAAGTCAATGACGTTGTTGCTAAGTGCTCTCAGGGCGCAGTTGAAAAAGTTACGCTATACTCTATCCTCGAAGATCCAATGACCTCCTGCGGCTGCTTCGAATGTATCTGTGGTATTATGCCGGAAGCCAATGGTGTTGTTATTGTTAACCGTGAATTCGGCGGCATGACACCTACTGGTATGACTTTTGGTGAATTAGCTTCCATGACAGGTGGCGGGGTTCAGACTCCTGGCTTCATGGGCCACGGACGTCACTTTATCAGCTCCAAGAAATTCATGGCTGCTGAAGGTGGTATCGAAAGAATCGTATGGATGCCTAAGGAACTGAAAGACGACGTTGCTGAAAGATTAAACAAATCTGTACAGGAATTATACGGAATTGAAAACTTCACAGACATGGTCTGTGATGAAACAATCGCTGTTGACTCCGAAGCAGTATTAGAATTTTTAACAGAAAAAGGCCATCCAGCACTGGAAATGGATCCAATTATGTAATAAATACTTGCTTGAAAGCAGGACGTTGCCGTCCTGCTTTCTTTTTCTAAATAAGAATATTTCTAAAAGAGCAAGACAAATTTAAGGAAAAAGGTTATAATTATATTATAAAAGCATGGAGGGATTATAATGAGCGAACACAGCCACGAACACATACATACACACAGCCATCCGCACGACGGAAGCCACGATCATGAACATGGACACAGCCATGACGGAGTGCATGACCACGAGCATACACACACACATACACATCCTCATGACCACGAGCATGGACATGACCACGACCATGCCCATTCCCACGGGGGAGAAGGCAAGGATATCGAAATTTTAGGCCTCCTGCTGGACCATTGGGCAGACCATAACCAGGAGCACGCTAAAGAATATAAAAACTGGGTGGACAAAATGAACGCAGTGGGCAAGACCGAAGTGTCAAAGGCCATTGAAGAAGCCATCGCCCTGATCGGCCAGGCCGACGAACATTTAATGGAAGCTAAAAAGGCTTTAGTTAAATCGTAAAGTTTATGCCCCCTATTGCCATAAAATGGGTTGATAAATCGGGCTGAACATTATATACTAAGATTGTAAAAGATGATTAACTCCGGTATCCGGGGCTCTTGTTATCCATCCGGATACCAGAACGAAAATCTAATTTTCAAATTGAAAGGAGATGTTTGTTATGTGCGAATCTTCAGCATATTTAGTGAATAAAAAAGGCGAAGAAGAAAAAATTATGGACTATGTCATCGACATTGTGCCTAACAATGACGGAAGCCTGACACTTTCAGACCTTTTAGGAGGCACTAAAATTGTCAACGGACGTTTAAAAGAAGTAAAATTATTAAACCACAAGATTCTGATTGAGGACGCAGCGGTATAAGATGAATATTGTTGTGTTGGACGGAATGGGCGGCGGCATCGGGTCCCGGATTGTTGGCATCCTGAAAGAAGAGATCCCACCTTATATTGAAGTGTACGGTTTGGGAACAAATGCCCTGGCAACAGCGGCGATGCTCAAAAAAGGTGCCAACAAAGGGGCGACCGGTGAAAATGCTATTGTGGTAAATGCGGGAAAAGCAGATGTGATTATCGGCTCGATTGCCATGACAATGCCCAATGAGATGATGGGCGAGGTGACAATGCGGATGGTGGAGGCAATAAACGCCAGCGAAGCCATTAAAATTTATATTCCGATTTTACCGGAAAATAACTATATTGTTTCCCTTGAGGAAAAACCACTGTTATTGCAGATCCGTGAAGCCGTTGCATTGATTAAAAAAGAGCTGAATCTTTAATACAGATACTTAGAAGGTGACTGAAATGGAAAAATTATCCGAAAAGGACGCTGAAGTTTTTCAGGTATTACTGGTACATTGGATTAATCACAACGGTGAGCATGTGGAGGGCTATCGCGAATGGTCCGAAAAAATGGCGGGCGTCAGACCCGAGGTGGCTGGTGAGATAGACAAGGCGATTGACTATATGCAGAAAGCTGCCAGAAAGCTGATGGAAGCCAAAATTAAATTTCAGGAAAGCTGAGAGCAGACAATAAAATAAATTGAAAAATATTTGCTTGAAGGCAAGGTTTATTAACCATGTCTTTTTTTATTTGTTTGCCGGATAAGACCGCCTTATTTTAAGCGGTCTTATTTTTTTCTTTTGATAATTAAAGAGTAATCGGTTATAATAGAGATATCTTGAAACAGGAGGCTGAAGGAATGTCGCTAAAAATTAAAAATCCAAAAAGATTTTTAATCTCATTGATCGTTACCCTGCTTTTATTGCTTTTTGTCATCGTCGGCTTTTTTACAGTGATGGGAAAAATCATTGGTTTGTTTACCAAAAAAGATGAACCGCAGGCTACGCCTGAGCCGACAGCAACCGCTCAGGCGGCAACGCCGGCCCCTTCAGCGCCACCGACGCCCGCGGCGCCGACTGTTGACCCTTCCAATCTGGGCGATATTCAGGTTCTGGTCAATAAAACCCATGAGCTGCCCTCAGATTACGAGCCTTCAGATTTAGTGACAGTCCCCCTGAGGGGAAGCCGGGAGACACAGCTCCGCCAGCAGGCCTCAGATGCGCTGGTCAAGCTTTTTGAGGCCGCGGACAGCGACGGTGTGACCCTTTACTGCGCCTCTGGGTACCGCTCCTACAGCATGCAGGAGGATCTGTTTGCAGAGAACGTCGCTGCTTACGGCGAAGAACAGGCTAACCTTGTAAGTGCAAAGCCAGGCCAGAGTGAGCATCAGACCGGTCTCTGCATGGATCTGACCTGCGAGGCGATGGGGATGGACCTTCAGGAAAGCTTTGCCGATACAGCCGAAGGCCAGTGGATTGCCAATAATGCCCAGAATTATGGCTTTATTATCCGTTTTCCGGAGGGGAAGACTGATATCACCGGTTATTCCTATGAGCCATGGCATATCCGCTATGTGGGTGTGGACGCGGCAAAAGAGATACACAGCAAAAATGAAACCTTTGAGGAATATTTAGGACAGACAAACTGAGGATGTGCCGAAACGCACATCCTCGTTTCGATTTCGGGAGGAAAGAATGCGCGTAGAAAAAATCAGAGACTGTACCCTGATTTACAGAGACACAGAGGAAGCCATTGTCATCACCTGTGATTCCATTGGCGCTATTGGTGATAAGGAGATGGATGTGGTCAGGGTAACACCCGAGCTGACAGCCTATGAAACGGTCAAGGTGGCCCTGGGCGAGCTGCTGGCCCTCGGGGCGGCGCCCATTGCGATTTCGGACGGACTGGCTGTGGAGACCGAACCCACAGGAAAACGGATGATCAGCGGTATTAAGAAAGCCATTGCAGAATTGCCGGATTATGAAATTGCCCTGACTGGAAGCTGTGAGGACAATATGCCCACAGTCCAGACTGGAGCGGGCATTACCGTGATCGGCCTTATACAGGCAAAGCAGATAAAATACCAGATTACAAGGCCGGGCGACAGGGCTGTTCTTTTCGGAAGGCCGCTGTACGGAGAAAATTTTTCAAAGCAGCTGCACTTGGCGCTGCAGCTGCCGGATTTTACAGCGATCCGAAAAATTTCTGGGCTTTTGGAGATGGTGCCCGTGGGCTCAAAGGGGATTGCCTACGAGGTTTTAAAAATCGCGGAGGACAATGGGCTGGGATTTGAATGGGAGAACCAGCTGCCCTTTGACGTGAAACAGTCTGGCGGCCCTGCTTCCTGCTGCGTGGGAACCATCCCAGAAGCGGAGATCGCTCAGCTCGAAAAATATACAGGAAAGCAGATTACAGAGCTGGGAAGATTTATAAAAAACAATCTTCGTTAAATTAAATCTTGCTTTTTTCATAGAAGATTATTATAATAGTATAGAAAAATGCGTCCCTATAGCTCAGTAGGATAGAGCAGCGGTTTCCTAAACCGCGTGCCGGAGGTTCGAATCCTCTTAGGGACGCCAGTTCATTTTGTTGAAACAGCCCCGAAAGCAGAGCTTGTCGGGGTTTTTATATCGGCAATTGCTTTAATAAGGAGAGATAAAAATGAAGATCGGATTTATCGGAATCGGCGTAATGGGGCAGTCCATGGTCAGAAACCTGATGAAAAAGGGCTATGACGTTTCGGTTTATAACCGCACAAAGGCAAAGGCGGACGCCGTGGTGCAGGAAGGGGCCCATTGGTGCGGCAGCGCAGCGGACTGCGCGGCAGATAAGGATGTGGTCATAACCATTGTGGGCTATCCAAAGGATGTGGAGGAAGTTTATTTCGGCAGTACAGGTGTTATTGAGAACGCCAGAGAGGGCGCAGTGCTGATCGATATGACCACAACCAGCCCCAAGCTTTCCAAGCGCATCTATGAAGCGGCCGCCAAGCGCGGCATCGCAG